>DASPFV010000108.1:0-11940 GCA_035620975.1 Vicinamibacterales bacterium | reverse complement strand
CCAGCGGCCGTACGTCAATGCAAGACCTGACCCCAGCTGTCCCACCTGCGACATTTCGTAGTGGTGCGACATTTCGGAGCCGACCAAGCTAACCTCGGATCCGCCGCCTCAGATCAAGCGAGACCATAAATCACTGACAGTTCGGTCCTTGCGGTGGTGTCATCGCTCGCGAACACGGCACCCGTCTACACGGGAAACCGGGTGGCCGGCCGGCACAGGCGTTGCCCTCCCACGACCGGTCCGAGCTACTTCAGTGCTGCGAATCACCTCTCTCTCCTCCGAGGACGATGGCCGGAGACTCAAGGTCGAAGGCCGGCTGACGGCTGATGTCGTCGACGAGCTGTCACGCGCGGCCCGCCGTGCCCTGGCAGCCTCGTCCCGCGTGGTGCTGGATCTGGCGGACCTCTCGTTCGCAGACCACCGTGGCCTCGATCTGCTGCGGGCGCTCAGGCGCGACGGCGTGGAGCTGGCGCAATGCTCGCAGTTCGTGAGCACGCTGATGAATGGAGGCAGGTCATGACGCCATCCAGCCGGGAGCCGGCCGCGGCCCTCGCGCCCGCAGGACTCGGTCCGCCGTCGGACGCCCAGCCGTCGATGGCGCACGCCGAGGCCGCCCTGCTCGGGCGGCTCCGCGCGGGCGACGATGCGGCATTCGAGGAGCTCGTCCGCGCGCACGGCAGCCGCCTGCTCGCCGTGGCGCGCCGCATGCTGCGCAACGAGGAGGACGCGAAGGACGCCGTGCAGCAGGCGTTTCTGTCCGCGTTCAAGGCCCTGCCGCAGTTCAACGGCCAGAGCCGCATTTCCACGTGGCTGCACCGCATCGTCGTGAACACGGCGCTCATGCGGATGCGGACGCGCTCCCGGCGGCCCGAAGAGTCCATCGAGGACCTGCTGCCGCGGTACCTCGACGACGGCCATCACGTCGAGACCTGGATGGAGTGGAGCGCCTCCGTGGACACGCTGCTCGAACAGCACGAAACGCGGAGGCGCGTGCGCGAGGCGATCGATCGGCTGCCCGAGTCGTATCGCGTGGTGCTGCTGCTCCGTGACATCGAGGAGCTGGACACGGCCGAGGCCGCCCGTGCCCTGGGCCTGAGCGCGAACGCCGTCAAGATCCGGCTGCACCGCGCGCGGCAGGCGCTGGCGAGCCTGCTCGCGAGCGAGCTCGACGCCCTGCCAGGTCGCTGCAAGACGGCAGCCGGCATCAGTTCGACGGCCGCGGCACGGTGATCCCCAGCTTCTTCATCCGGCTGCGGAGCGTGTTCGGGTGAAGTCCGAGGATGGTTGCCGCGCCCTTCGTGCCTTCGACCACGCCCCCTGTCATCTTGAGGACCTCGACGATGTGCGATCGCTGTACCTGGTCGAGGGTCTTGCCGTCGGGCGGCCGCTCCGGTTCTGCCGGCGCGGCCGGATCGACGCCCGCGAACGCGGGATCGAGCTCGAGGATCGGTCCGCGCGCGACGATGGCCGCCCGTTCGACGACGTTCTGGAGCTCGCGGACGTTGCCGGGCCACGAGTAGTCCATGAGCCGCTCCATGCTGCGGGCGCTGAACCGCTCCAGTGGCTTGCCGAGCTTCCGGGCCAGGCCCGTGACGAACAGCCCGGCGAGGAGAGGCACGTCGTTACGCCGCCGGCGCAGCGGCGGCACTGAAATCGGAAACACGTTGAGGCGGTACAACAGGTCTGCGCGGAACGTCCCGTCGCGCACGGCGTGCCCGAGGTCACGATTGGTGGCGGCAATCACACGCACGTCCACCCTGACCGTACGGCTGCTCCCGACCGGCTCGAACTCCTGCTCCTGCAGTACCCTCAGCAGCTTCACCTGGGCTTCCAGCGGCAGCTCGCCGATCTCGTCGAGCAGGATGGTGCCGCCGTTGGCCAGCTCGAATCGACCCAGGCGCTTGTCGATTGCTCCCGTGAACGCGCCCTTGACGTGACCGAACAGCTCGCTCTCGACCAGGCCCGGCGCGATCGCGCCGCAGTTCACCTTCACGAGCGGCCGCGCCGCGCGGCGGCTCCGGCTGTGGATGGCCCGCGCGAACAGCTCTTTCCCCGATCCAGTCTCGCCGAGGATGAGGACCGTCGAGTCGGTGGGAGCGACCAGCTCTACCCGCCGCAGGGCGTCCAGCAGGGCGGGGCTGTTCCCGACGATTTCGTCGAAATTGTGCTGCGTCCGGATTTCCTCCTGGAGGTACACGTTCTCGGCCTCGAGCCGGTTCTTGAGGACCTCGAGCTCGGCCAGCGCCTCGCGCAGGGACTGCTCCGCGCGCGTCCGGCGATCGACTTCGGTTTTCATCCCGTCGTAGAGCCTCGCGTTCTCGAGCGAGATCGACGCCTGCGCCGCCAGCACGCGCATCATCTCGACGCGCTGCGGTGTGAAGGCGTCGCGCGTCAGATTGTTCTCGAGATAGAGCACGCCCGTCGTGCGGCCCTGGTGCGAGACGGGGACACAGAGCAGCGAGCGCGCTGAACCCGCGGCGATGTACGGGTCGCCGGCGAAGCGATCGTCCATGGCCGCATCCGGTACGACGACATCCTGCCCGGTGCGCCGGACGTAGCGGACGACGCCGAGGGCGAACGGGGCGGAGTCGTCGATCGGTGCGGAGAGCCGCAGCCGTACCGCCGGCGGGTTCGCCACGGCCTCCCCTTCGACCAGCAGGGCCCCGTTCCGATCTTCCAGGAAGACGGCTCGTTCGGCTCCGGCGTTCTCCAGAGCAATGCGGAGGAGCTGTCTCAGGAGGCCATCGAGCTCGAGCTCCACGGCTATGGCGCGGGCGAGCTTCAAAACGGTGGCGATGTCCAGAGCGGACGGGTCGCTCCCGCCCGGCTGCAGCGTGGTGGCGGCCGGGCCGGCTGGCTCCGCACTCGTCGTCAGCCCGGGATGGAGCTCCTCGAGCCGGTGTGTCTTGGCGAGCGCACCCCAGCGCGCGTAGCTGCGGTGCGCCGCCCGCACCAGGCCGGCGGCACGCACGTCGTCACCGCCCTCGCGGGCCAGCTCCGCGCCGAGCTCGCACGCGACGGCGTGCAGCTGCACGTTGTCGATCTCGCGGGCGTAGGCGATCGCTTCCTCGGCGAGCTCGAGCGCCGCCCTGAACCGTCGATCCAGGCGGTGTCTGGTGGCCGCACTGAGGAGCGCGAAACAGCGGAAGTTCTCGGGGCAGCTCGCCGCCAGGGTCCGCAGCGACTGCACGGCGTCGTCGATGCGGGGCAGCAGTGCGCGCCGGTCCTCGTCGCTCGCGAGGAGCCAGATCCCGCCGATGGCCAGGCTTTCCCAGAACTCCACGAGTACAGGCCAGATCGTGCCCGGGAGCGTGACGGCCCGAGCGAGGCGCGCCATCTCGAGCGCCTCAGGGTATCGGCCGTGCAGGACGCCCAGCTGCAGTCGCGCGGTGTAATAGAACGTCAGGAAGAACGGAGCCGAGCCCGCGTACTTGGCGACGAACGCCGCTTCATCGAGCTGGCTGTTGGTGAGCGAGAGCGGGCCCGCCGTCTTCCCCTGCAGCGCCTGCGCCCAGTTGATCATGACGCGAAGGGCCTCGCGGAACTCCGCCATCCGGATCCGCTCGAGGAGCGGGAACGCCGTCGAATACTCCCGGACGAACTGGTCGAGACTGTGTGCGACGAGCATGGCCGGCCAGCTTTCGCTGACGGTGGCGTAGCCGGCGTACGTGAAATCGCCGGACTCCAGAGCGGCGCGGCGGGCTTCGCGCGCATGCGGAATGCACGTCTCGAACGGACGCCGCCACAGCTTCACGTGCGCGTGGAACTGCTGGTGGATCTTCGCGCGCCGCTTCGTGTCGTCGAACCATTCGTTCACCCGCAGCGCCAGCTCGCCCCATTCGTACGCGGACCGGTAGTCGCGACGAACCGGCCCGATCGTGATGGCGTGGGTGACGTAGCCGTACGCCGAGTCCTCGGTGTTGCCGTGCTCGAGCGAGAGCCGCACCATCGTCGCCGAGATGAGCCGCGCCAGCAGGTGATTGCCCGAAATGTACGCGGGCGCCCAGAGCGCCGTGAGGAGGCGCATCAGGGTGCGCACATCGGGGTCCTGCATCACGGGAAGCTCGATCAGCGACTCGATCCGTCGCCCCTCGAGCAGCGACTGGGTCCGGGCGATCTCGGCGTCGAGGGCCCGCTCGAGATCCGCCGGCGCGGACGGGAACACCAGCCCGTAGAGGGCGAGGCCTTCGCGACCGCTCGTCACGGCGTCGTCGAAGCGCGAGAGGTTCTCATACAGCACGATGCGCAGGCCGTGCACCTGCGCTCGGTCGGAGGCCGATTGCGCCCGCGAGAGCAGCGTCTCGAAGCGCCCTTCGGCAGCCTCGAACTGTCCGGAGAGGTACTGACATTCGGCGGACTCGAGGTGCAGCGCGAACATCAGCTCGTACTGGCCCGCCCAGGCGTTTTCCGGCAGCAGCCCGATTCCGGCCTCGAGATACGTCGACGCCGCCTGATATGCCGTCGAGAGCTTGGCCTTCCGCCCCGCGGCCAGGTTGAGCCGTGCGACGCGTCGCCGCTCCTGTTCGTCCGCGATGAGGTCGGCGCCCAGGTTGAGGTGGCCGACGACCTCGAACAGCCGGTCCTCGGGCACGTCGGGGCCGAGCTGCTGCCAGAGGAGCCGGCCCACGTCGAGGTGGACCGTCCGGCGGTCGTCGGAGGGCAGCAGTTCGTAGGCAGCCTGCTGCACGCGGTCGTGAAGGAACGCATAGGTGGCGCGTGCGGGATCCCGTTCGTGCGGGGATCCGAGCGCGGTCGTCTGCTGGATCAGCCCCTCGTCGCGCAGCTCGGTCAGCGCCGAGAGGCCCGCTGCAGTCGGACCGCCGCTCGCCGTCAGGAAGGTAGCGGCGTCGAACGGGTTGCCGATGCAGGCCGCAATCGTGATGCCCTTCTGCGCGGCAGGCGAGAGCCGTTCGATGCGCCGGGTCATGAGATCGATCACGTTCTCGGTGATCCCGGCCGCGGCAATCTGTTCCAGACTGAAGGTCCAGCAGCCGTGTTTCCGATCGAGCGAGAACAGGCCCTGCTGATGGAGCGTCTTCAGGAACTGGATCACGAAGAATGGGTTGCCGTCGGTCTTCTGCAGGATGAGGGCCGCCAGGCTGTCGATGGCGTTGCCGGTGCCATGGAGCGTGTCGCGAAGGAAGCGGGCGAGGTCAGCCCGGCCGAGCGGTCCCAGCGTGACGCGGCCGACCGGGGCGCCGCTCGCCTCGAGGCGGCCGATGGCCCAGGCCAGCAGGTGATCGGGGTCGACTTCGTTGTCGCGGTAGGCGCCGATGATCAGGAGATGCCGCGTCTCCGGGCTCGTCAGGAGCGCCTGGAGCAGGTCGAGCGTCGCGGCGTCCACCCACTGGAGGTCGTCCAGAAAGATCACCAGTGGAGAGTCGGCTCCCGCGAGCGCGCCGGCGAAGCTCTCGAACACGTAGCGGAAACGGTTCTGGGCTTCGGCGGGATCCAGCGGCGTGGGAGGCGGCTGCTTCCCGAGCACGATCTCGATCTCGGGCAGGACTTCGGCCAGCACGCCGGCTGTCGCGCCGAGCGCGGTCGACAGCCGCGTGCGCCAGACAGTGAGCCGCTCCTCGCTTTCGGCCAGCACCTGCCAGATCAGGCTGCGGAATGCCTGGACCAGCGCCCCGTGAGGGATGTTGCGCACGACCTGATCGAACTTCCCGGTCACGAAGTAGCCGCGCTGCCGCACGATGCGCCGCGAGATCTCGCCGATGAGCGACGTCTTGCCGATTCCCGAGTAGCCTGACACGAGCATCAGCGACGTCGCTCCCTCACAGGTCGACTCGAACGCACTCAGCAGCGCCGCGAGCTCCGCGTCGCGCCCGTAGAGTCGCTGCGGGATGAGGAAGTGCTCCGACACGTCCTGCCGACCGAGATCGAAGAGCATGACCTGCCCGTGCGCCTGCCAGGCCCGTGCGCTCGTCTCGAGATCGTGGCGCGCGCCGGTGACGCTCTGGTAGCGGTCTTCTGCCGCCTTCGCGAGCAGCTTCATCACAATCCGGGAGACCTGTTCCGGCACGGCCGGATCGAGGCTGGACGGGGGCTCGGGCGTGCGCGCGATGTGCGCGTGAATGAGCTCCAGGGAGTCCTCGGAGCTGAAGGGCGGCCGCCCCGTGAGCAGCTCGTACAGCGTCGCGCCGAGCGCATAGATGTCGCTGCGGTGATCGACGACGCGATTGATTCGGCCCGTCTGCTCGGGCGAGGTATATGGCGTCGCGGCGAAGGCGAGCAGGCCCGGCGTGCCGCCGCCCTGGGCCGCCCGGGACGCTACCGTGAAATCCGCGAACTGGACACGCGAGCCATCAGGTGAGGCGAGCGTGTTGTCCGGGCTGACCGCGCCGAGGGTCATGCCGAGCCGGTGCACGTCGGCGAGGGCGTCGCACAAGGCCAGGGCAGCCGCGAAGAACGCGGGGAGACCGAGGGGGCCCGGCTGCAGGCGATTGCGCAGCGGTTCGAGCCCGGGGTCCGCCAGCACAAGCGCCGCGGTGCCGTTCCAGCGAATGAGCTCAAGGGGGCGCGGGGCTCCAGGGATCCGGAGATCCGTCAGCAGACCGAGCGTCCGCTCCAGCCCGTCGAGGGCCGCCGCGCCCGGCGGGAACCGCACGGGTGTTTCGAGCAGGACGGCTTCCTCATCCGCAGCCCGGCGCGCGCGGAACACCGCGAAGAGGCCCGTGCGCAGGACCTCCTGGCCGACCTCGTACCCCGGAATGTCCATCCTCGTGGCGGGAGCTTCGACGAGAGGCCTCCTGACCTCTCGAGGAGACTCATATTGTATCCGGGAACGGTCCGGCCTACCGGGCCGCCTGAGTCCAGAGGCGCGAGACCACGCGGACGAGCACGAAGGCGCTCACCACGAAGATGGCCGCCGTGAACGCTGCCTGAGGCAGGCGGCCGTACAGGAAGTTCCCGACGGCGAAGAGGGAGGACCAGATGGCGAGCGACCCGGAGACCCACCCGGCGAGCGCCAATGGGATGTTGGCGCGGTCCGGCGTCCCGTCGCGGCCCGATGCGCCGGCCGCCTGTCGGATGTGCGCCCAGCCCGGTCCGAACGGTCTCACCTTCCGATAGAACTCGACGAGCACCCGTTCGTCGGTCTGCGGGGCCAGGTAGGCGGCGAGCAGCCAGCAGACCGTCGTGCCCGCGACCGTCATGAGCAGCGCGGCGTGGGTGCTGAAGCGCACGCCGTTCTGCGCGAGTATCAGGAGCATCACCGAGATCGTGAACGAGCTGATCATCGCCACCACCTCGGACCACGCGTTCACCCGCCACCAGAACCAGCGGACGAGATACAGGAGCCCCGTGCCCGCGCCGATCTGCAGGATGACGTCGAACGCATCCTTGGCGGTGTCGAGCAGGTAGACCATCCCCGACGCGCAGACGAACAGCCCTGCCGTCGCGATGCGTCCGACGAGCACGTAGTGCTTCTCGTCGGCGTCCTGGTTCAGGAAGCGGCGATAGAAATCGTGGACCAGATAGGACGCGCCCCAGTTCAGGTGCGTCAGGATCGTCGACGAGTTGGCCGCGATGAGGCCGCCGATCATCAGCCCGAAGAAGCCGACCGGCAGAAATCTCAGCATCGCCGGGTACGCGATGTCGTGGCCGATCAGTGTCGGATCCAGGTGCGGGAACGCGCGCTGGATGTCGGACAGCTCGGGATAGACGATGAGCGAGGCGAGGGCGACCAGGATCCACGGCCAGGGGCGCAGCACGTAGTGGGCGAAGTTGAAGACGAGCACCGCCCCGAGGGCATCGCGCTCCGACCTGGACGCCAGCATGCGCTGCGCGATGTAGCTCCCGCCACCGGGCTCCGCTCCCGGATACCAGACGGCCCACCACTGGACGGCGATCGGCATGATGAAAATCGCCACGGCCAGATCCCAGTTGCTCCCGAAGTCGGGCAGCATGTTCCGGTAGTCGATGCCGTCCGGCCCGCGCAGGACCGAGAGCTTCTCCATCAGTCCGCCCAGGCCTCCGACCTCCGGAGACGTGACGGCGAACCATGCGGCGGCGATCACGGCCGACATCATGATCAGGAACTGCAGCATGTCGATGACGAGCACGCCCCAGAGCCCCGCGTGGGCCGCGAAGACCACGTTCAACCCGCCCACCAGCGCGAGCGTCTGCCACCGCTCGAGCCCGAACAGGATCGCCGCGATCTTGCACGCCGCCAGGTTGACGGTGGCCATGATGATGCAATTGAAGAGCAGCCCCAGGTACACGGCCCGGAAGCCGCGAACGAACCGGGCGGCGGCGTCCGAGTAGCGAATCTCGTAGAACTCGAGATCGGTCATGACGCCGGATCGCCGCCACAGCCGCGCGTAGAAGAAGACGGTCGCCATGCCGGTCAGCGTGAAGGCCCACCAGACCCAGTTCCCCGCCACGCCGTTCCGGCGGACGATGTCGGTGACCAGGTTCGGCGTATCGCTGCTGAACGTCGTCGCAACCATCGAGAGCCCGCCGAGCCACCACGGCACCGAACGGCCCGACACGAAGAACTCGGTCGTGTTCCGGCCCGCGCGCCGGCCGAAGAACAGGGCGGGCACGAAGCAGATGCCGAGCGAGGCGACGATGATGATCCAGTCGAGAAGCTGAAGGCGCATGGGCCCCCTAGCCGTTGAAGTAGAGGTACGCGAGCAGGATGAGCGCGAGGACCAGCGCCGAGGCGACGACGTCGCGGCTCGTCCAGCTCGCCCGGGATTGCCGCCGCTGATCTGGCGTGATCGTCGCGTAGGTGAGCCCCGTCAGCTGCGATCCTGACGGAGGCGCCGTCGCGTAGCTCACGCCAATCAAGGCCGCGCACGACACGAGGAAGATCAGCACGCTGTAGTACTGGAAGTAGATGTTGTTGACGATCCAGAGGAACGTGCCTTCGGGGTATCCGGTCTCGAAGCCGGCCAGCCGCAGCGACACGGGCGTGTCCACGGCGAGGCGGAACGCGCCGAGCAGGAAGCCGACGACGAGCGCGGCCAGGCAGCCCGCCGCGTTCAACCGCCGCATGAAGACGCCCAGGAAGAACACGGCCGCAATCGGCGGCGCGAGATAGCCCTGCACACCCTGCAGGTAGTCGTACAGCCCGCGAGCGCCCTGAATCACCGGGATCCAGAGCAGGCCAATCAGCACCATCGCGGTCGTCGCCACGCGCCCCACCCACACGAGCTGGTGCTGGCTCGCCCGGGGATGGAGCTTCTGATAGAAGTCCATGGTGAACAGCGTGGACGAGGCGTTGAACACGCCCGCCAGCGAGCTCATGAGCGCCGCCAGCAGGCCGGCCACGACGATCCCCCGGAGCCCTGCCGGCATCACGCTCTGGGTGAGCAGGGGGAATGCGCCCTGCGCCAGTTCGGGGACAGTGTTGCCGCTGGCGTCGACCATCACGCCGAGCCCGGGCACACGCCCTGTTCGCGCCAGCGCGAGCGCGATCATGCCCGGCACGATGAAGATGAAGACGGGCAGCAGCTTGAGGAACGCCGCGAAGATCGTCCCCCGCCTGGCTTCACGTTCGTCCGGCGCCGAGAGCGCGCGCTGGACGATGTACTGATCGGTGCACCAGTACCAGAGACCGATGATGGGGGCGCAGAACAGCATCCCCACCCACGGATACTCGCCGTTGAAATACCAGGCCATCCGTCCCGCCTCTTTCACCGGCGCCCACGTGCCCTCCACGCCGGCGGGGATGAGCGGCTTCCACAGGTTGAACATCTCGGACCCGAGGACCGACCGCAGCTCCGACCAGCCGCCCAGCGCGCGCAGGCCGAACACCGTCAGCAGCAGCGACCCGAACACGAGCACGAGCGTCTGGAGCGCCTCGGTATAGGCGACCGCGCGCATCCCCCCGAGCACGGTATAAAGACCAGTGAGCGCCACGACGAGGACCGAGCCGACCCAGAAGCTGTTGAACTCAGCGCCCCCTACCCGGATCGTCAGCTCCGGCAGCAGGCTGGCGAAGACGATCCCGCCGGCGAAGATGCCGACCGCGATCTTCGTCAGAACGTAGGCGACCAGCGAGATGAGCGAGAGCACCCAGCGCGCCGTCGGCGAGAAGCGGCGCTCCAGGAACTCGGGCATCGTGTAGACCCGCGACCGCATGTAGAAGGGCACGAGAACCCAGCCGAGCACCAGCAGGCACCAGGCGTGCAACTCATAATGCGCCAGCGCCACCCCGCTGGTGGCGCCGGCTCCCGCCAGCCCCACCAGGTGCTCGGAGCCGATGTTCGAGGCGAAGATCGAGGCCCCCACGATCAGCCAGCCGAGGTTGCGACCGGCCAGGAAGTAATCGTCGGTCGTGTCACGGCTCCGGCGGACCGCCCACCAGTTCACGCCGAAAAGCACGGCGAAGTAGGCCAGGATCATCATCCAGTCGAGTGTGGTCATCGGTCCGTGGCGCTCCCTGCGCGAACCGGGGCCCGGCCCGGTTTCAGCTGAAAGTCACTCAGGCGTGGAGTTGCAGGCCGGTGCATGTTATCGCCGGGCCGGGCAGGCTGCAAACCGCGTCTCGTCGTGGGGAGACGGGCGGCCCGCCGCCTCGACCAGCACGGCCGTGTCCGTGTTCTTCCGTGTTCTTCCGTGTTCTTCCGTGGCCGTGTTCGTCCGTGTTCGTCCGTGGCGTAGGATAGGGCTCTGGAGGACCGCTTTTCATGAAGCGAACCGTGCTGAGTCTCACCCTCGGCCTCGGGGCCGTGATCACCGTGTCTGCCGAAAACTGGCCGCAGTGGCGCGGCCCACGGCTCAACGGCGTCAGCGCCGAGAAGGGGCTGCCGACCAGGTGGTCGCCCCAGGAGAACATCGCCTGGAAGCTGCCGATGCCCAGCCGCAGCGGGTCGACGCCAATCATCTGGGGGAACCAGATCTTCCTGAACGTCGCCACGGCCATGACCACGGGCGAGCTCGAGCTGTGGGCCGTCGACCGCGCAAAGGGCGAGATCCTGTGGAAGCGTCCGCTCGGCGGCGGCAACAACCAGCAGCGGAAGCAGAACATGTCCACGCCCTCGCCCGTCACCGACGGCTCGACCGTCTGGGTCATGACCGGCACGGGCGTGCTGAAAGCGTTCGACTTCAAAGGCGCCGAGCTCTGGGCGCGTGACATCGAGGAGGAGTACGGCCGCTTCGGCCTCAACTGGGGGTATGCCTCGTCGCCCCTGCTCCACCGTGGCGCCCTGTACATACAGGTGCTGCACGGGATGAAAACGGATGACCCGTCGTACGTCTTCAAAGTCGACGGCAAGAGCGGAAAGACGCTCTGGAAGGTCGAGCGGCCGACGACCGCGATCCAGGAGTCACCCGACGCGTACACGACGCCGCTGCTGCTCCAGTACAACAACACGACCGAGATCGTGATCACCGGCGGCGACATCGTCACCGGGCATGATCCGGAGACCGGCAAGGAGCTCTGGCGGTCCGGAGGGCTCAACCCCGACAACGATCCGTTCTACCGCATCGTCGCCTCGGGGCTGATCGTCGGCGACACGATCATCGCCTCGACCCGGAACCGGCCGATGCTCGCCCTCAGGGCTGGTGGACGCGGCGACATCACCGCCACGCACCGGGCCTGGAGCTTCGACCTGGGACCCGACGTGCCCACCCCCGTGAGCGACGGCAAACTGCTGTACGTGCTGCGCGACAACGGCGTGCTCCACGCGCTCGACGTGAAGACCGGCTCGATCGTCTACGGCCCGGAGCGGCTGAAGGCCGGCGCCTACAGCGCGTCTCCGGTCATTGCCGAGGGGCGGATCTACGTGACGAGCGAAAACGAGGGCCTGACGTCGGTCTTCACGGCGGGTCCGAAGTTCCAGCTGATCGCCGAGAACCCGCTGGAGGATTACTGTCTCAGCTCACCGGCAGTCTCCGGGGGGCAGATCTTCATCCGGACCGACAGGCATCTGTGGGCGATCGGCGAGCGCCTGGAAGATCGGGGTCAGGTCTTGCATTGACGTACGG
>DASPFV010000107.1:0-5831 GCA_035620975.1 Vicinamibacterales bacterium | reverse complement strand
AAGGTGGTGAACGCGATGAGGGTGACCAGCGAGAGCGCGACCAGGATCAGCATGGCGCCGCGCTCGGATCTGATCGAGGGCTTGGTGTTCATGGCTTCATTCACCGCTGACGGGGTGTCGCCGATGCGTTCACTGCCGGACCGTCAGCCGTGCCGCCGCCGCCTTCGAACTTCCCGCTCAGTTCGTCGCCGGGCGGCAGGAAGCGTCCGGGCATCGTCGGCAGCGGCGGGACCTCGTCGGGGTTGAGCGGCCGCACCAGCCGCGGCGTGATCAGCACCAGCAGCTCGGTCCGCTCCTGCCGCTCCGCCTTGCTCTTGAACAGCGCGCCAATCACCGGCAGCTGACTCAGGATCGGGATGGCGGCGCGGTCGGTTTGCGCCGTGTTGTCGATGAGACCGGCCACCGCGAACGACTGGCCGTCACGAAGTTCAACCTCGGTTTCGGCGCGACGGCTCGACAGCGCCGGGATCCGGAACCCTTCGAGCGTCACCCCGTTGTTGAAGTCGAGCTCGGAGACCTCCGGCCGCACCTTCAGCCGAATCAGGTCGCCGGCGATCGTCGGCGTAAAGCTCAGACGCACGCCGAATTCGCGAAATACGATGGAGATCTGTCCGATGCCCGTCGAGAATGGAACCGGGAATTCGCCGCCGGCCAGGAAGCTGGCTTCCTGGCCGTTGTAGGCGATCAGGTTCGGCTCGGCGAGGCTCTGGAATGCGCCGCGCTGCTGCAGGGCGCGGAGGACGCCCCCGATGCCCTCCTGGAAATCGAAGTAGAAGAGGTTCAGGTAGTCGCTGAACACGAGGCCGCCCGGCTCGTCGGCGTCGAAGTCGGGCGCCGCGAACTGCTGCGTCGTGGACCGCGCCGCAAACCGCTCGCGCAGGGCGAACAGCGACAGCCCGAGCTCGGTCAGGGCGCGGCGGTTCACCTCGGCGAAGCGCACCTGCAGCATGACCTGCTGGCTCTCGGTGCCGCCGGGCACCTGCAGCATGTTGATCACCCGGCTCTTCGCCGACGAGGCCGTCGCGATCTCGCCGGCCCGCAGCATCACGTTCGTGCTCGACACCTGGCCCGAGAGGATGATGGCCTCCTCGCTGACGCTGATCGTGATGTTCTCGCCGGGGAACAGCGCCTGGAGCTGCTGCTCGAGCGTCGTAATCGCCGGCTCGACGACGATGTCGTACTGCTTGCGGTCGGTCGAAGACCAGACGATCAGGCTCACCGTGCCTGCCCGCTTGCCGTCCACGAGGATCTCGCGGGGCTGCACGACCACCGCGTCGGCCACTTCCGGGTTGGTGATCGCGATGCGCGTGATGTCGAAGTCGGTCGGCACCACCGTCGATCGCCCGGCCGTCACCACGACGCGCTCGAACTGCGGGCGGGCCGCCGCCGGCGGCGTCTGGGCCGGCGGCGCCGGGGCGGTCGTCCCCGGGGGCTGAACGGTCCCCGGCGGCGGCGCCGGCTGCTGCGCCGACAGGTTGCCGGCAATCACGGTCAGCGTCGCGAGCAGCGCGGCAGCGCCGATGCGCCCGCGACGCCCGAGCTCGGTTGGATTGGTCATCGCACAGTCTCCTCAGTTCGCTTGCCGCCACGAACGGCTTCCACCGTGTAGGGCGCCGGCTGGGGAGGCGGCGCGGGCTGGACGATCTTCTGTTCGGTCGCGGGACGCGCCGGACCGCTCCGGACGGGCTTCGGCTTCGCGGCCGGCGCGGCGGGCTGCCCGAACAGACCCGCCGTCCGCACGCCCGTGGTCTGGGTCGGGTCCGTGTCCAGCGGGTTCCGGAGCGCGAGCATGATCTGCCCCTCCGATGCCGCCAGGGCGATCCGCTCGCCGTCCTCCGGCGTGACGAGGAGCGTGACGACCGTCGACGGAATCGGCGTGCCTTCCTTGGCCTTCTCCTGGTCGTAGCGGGTGCCCGCGGTCAGCACCTGCGCGTTGCTGACGACGACGCGGGTGATGCTGTCCTGGTTCTGCTGGCGGTTCGTCAGCGTCACCATCACGTCGACCCGGGTGCCCGGCACGACGAAGCCGGCGACGCCGACGACCTCGTTGACCTTCACCGACACGGCCCGCATGCCGGGGGGAATCGAGGGCGGCAGCCCGGCGCCCGCCTCGAGCGCCGCGAGCTTCGCCTCGGTGACGGGCTCGTTCTCGGCGATCGGGTTGATCACGCCTCGATTGACGATGTCCTCGACCTTCGCGAACGACCCGGGCACCTTGGTGTCGGCCGGCCACTTCACGACCCGGACGTGGTCCGCCGTCACGCGCGTCCCGAGCTTCAGGTCGTACTGCGCCACGACGACGTCGATCGTCGGAAGCTCCGCGGCCTGCACGGGCAGTCTGGACACGATACGGTAGATGCCCAGGCTGGCGATGGCCGCCAGAAGCACGGCAACTCCGACTACCACGGCTGTACGTTTGCTGCGATCCATGTGCGGTTCTCCTTCAGTGCTCCGGCTAGCTTCCTGCGACCGTCTCGGTCCGCATCTCGGATACGGCGGTCATCGGCAGCGTGGTATACGAGGCGCCGAACCAGGCGCCAATCTGACCGAGGAACAGGTAGTTGTGGGTGTAGGTCACGGTGACGCGCTTGGCCGCCAGCGCCGGCAGCCCGCCGGGAACGGGGATGGCGACGTCCGTCACGGCGATGTTGGGATTGCCCGCCGCGGTCGGCACGCGGCCCGCCGTCACGTAGGCGGCGACCCGGGCCTGGACGTCGGCGACCCCGTAGCCGGGCAGCACCGCGATGCGCGCCCCTTCCCGGGCCGCGTTCGTCAGGACCTCGTAGCGCTGGAACACGATGCCGAACTCCGCGATCCCCAGCACGACGAGGAGCAGGAGCGGCAGCACCATCGCGAACTCGACGAGCTGCGCGCCGTCGTCCCGGCGCCAGCGACGATAGAACGTGATCATCTGAGCCATAGCGTCACCGTCGTCCCCACCGCAATCGGCAGCGCATACGCGAGCCGTGGTCCACGGGTCCCCTCGAGCGTCATGTCGGGCAGGGGCTGCACCCCCGCCACGCGCCAGTGCGTGAGCAGCAGGCGCAGGTTGAGAATGGCCGTCCACAGGTATCCGGCACCGAGGGCCACCGCGAGGCCCATCACCCCGCCGGCGATGCTCGTCAGCAGCGCGGCGATCACGACCTGGCCCGGCCCGAGCCAGGCGCCCACGGCCGCCAGCAGCTTCACGTCGCCGGCCCCCATCCCCCGCAGCGCGAAGATCGGGAAGAACAGCGCCGCCCCGGCGAGCCATCCGAGGAGGCTCCAGCCGGCCGCCGGCAGGCCACCGTTCGCGGCGTGAAAGATCACGCCAGCGACGGCAGCCGGAAACGTCAGCGCGTTCGGAATGCGCCGCGTGCGGATGTCCGAGATGCACGCGAGCGCGAGGAGCGCGCCGACTGACATGTGAAGAAGCGTCATACGTTCCTGATTCTGAAATCTGTCGAGAGCCTGGTGGCGCCCGCCCGTGCTAGGGGCACCCGCCGCCGCCCGGATCGGGCGTGCACGCCGAAATCCTCTGCACGCCGTTCGGGGTGTTCAGTCCGATCGCCTCGTTGTAACCCACGCCGACCGTTGCCGCGGTCTGCTGCCAGATCAGGATCGCGGCGATCCCGATGAGCGCGGCCAGCAGGCCGTACTCGAGAATGTCCTGGCCGTCGTCTTCCCGCAGGAACCGCTGCAACATCACCTACCGCCTTGACCTCGAACTGGTCGAAAGGTGCGCACCCTGCCCGCCGCAGGGCAGGGTGCGCTCGCGTTGACGAACTACGGAGCGGGAGTCAGCGCCGCGCCGATGTTGGCGAAAATGGCGTTGATGTTCCCCGCCAGCGCGTTCATGCCCGCCATACAGGCGATGGCGATCAGCGCGCAGAGGAGCGTGTACTCGATCAGGTCCTGCCCCTCCTCCTCACGAACGAAACGAGCCATCAGGTTCTTCATCACACTCTCCTAGACTTGACACACAGGGCGCCCCCCTGCCGGGTCGGTCCGTTCCTCGGGTGCAATCGGGCTCGTTGTCTCTCAACGTGTTCCACCAGTTTTTGGTGAAGGCCCGTGACCTCGGAACCAGACCGGTGATGCAGTCCGCTTTCGCCGCCGTCCCGCTGCCTCTCCGGGACGGAGCGTCTGGCGCCATGCCGGCATGGCGCAGAGCACGAAATCAGTTCGAGGGCCGGAAGCGCAGCGCCGCGGGCGATCCGCCTGCCGCCGCCTCACCCTCTACCGGCGGGGACGCGTCGGCCCTCGCCGCTCCGCCCTGCAGGGAGGCCGCGTAAAGGCGCAGCGATCCCGACCCGGGCCGCCGCAGCGACAGGAACTCGATCCCGATCCGGTGTCGCTCGCCCGCGCCTGGCACCGTCAGGCAGCGGGCGATCCGGACGTCCTCGACGTAGGTCCTGCCGTCGATCTCCACGCTCAGCGTGCCGAATGCGCCCGCCGGGATGACCGAGGGGCTCTCGATCAGGCAGCCGGACCGGCTGATGTTCAGCAGCTCGACGGTCACGTCGCGACCCAGCAGGCCGACCACGTCGGCACCCACGAATGATGCGAGGGGACTCGTCACTGTCCGGCACTCCTTTTCCGGTTGCCGTTGCCGCTGGCGGGCGGAATCTCGGCCGAGAGCAGCTGCAGCCGCACGCGATGACGGAGGACGCCGGAGACGATCTGCGGGCGGCTGTCGATGACGCGCACGCGCAGATCCATGTCGCTGGCGTTGCTCACCAGGGCGAGAGTCAGCTCCTCTCCGACCACCCCCGGGGTGTCACTCAGCACGGCGAGCTCGCTCGTGCGCTCGTCGACCTGGACTGCCACGTCGCGTGAAATCCGAATCTGTCCGGACTTGGGAGTCACACTCTGGAACCTCGAGAAGAACCGTCGACCCGCCACGCCCCCTCCACCCTGCCAAGCAGTCCGGTCGCGAAGCCGCGGCACGTGAGCGCGCCGCGCGCGACGCCCGGCTATGCGCAACCGGGGTGCCCGGTGCTGCAGCGGGGGGACTGAAACGGGGAAGTTCTAAGACAGCAACGGGTTAGCCGATCTGACGCAGGGTAGTGCCAGGGCTGGGGAAACCGGAAGGTTGTGGACCCCGGCACAACAAGTTCCGGCCTGCCCGCGACCTCGTCCTCCGGGTCGATACAGGGGCGTCGCCAGGGCCTCGGCGCGAGCTGTTCCGTTAGCGCGCCATAGGTCCGTTTCGGAACACTCGTCTAAACTGTTGCAATTCAGTTGTTTAATCGATTTGCGGCGTCTGATATGTTTAATTTTGAGAATCCGCAGATTCGATTCCACAAAAATGGGCGGGAATGTGCGTCGGTTCCGCGGACCGCTTCTTGCGAATTCCGAGCTCGGGCGGGGAGAGCAGCCAGTCGTCCGGGAATCGAGGGCAGGCCATGAGTCACCAGGAGCTCCGCGAGATCGTCAACCACCACGTGTGCCGGATGGACGGCGTGGACTACCGGTTTCACGTGCTGGGGATAGCCAGCGAGAAAGGCTGTGAGCCGTCGCAGGCGCGGCACATCATCGACGTCGAATGCGCGGCGTGGCGCGGGATCGACGGGGAGGCGCGCCCGTTCCGGCTGCTGGTCGGCGTGAGCCAGGTAGGCGAGGTCCGCGGCCTGCTCGCCGACGCGCTGCGGCAGCGGCTGGACGAATCACCCGCGGGCGCCTCCCGGCACACTCGCCGCCGCATGAAGTGCAGCGCCGCCAGCATGTAGCGGGGTCAGACACGGGTGGGGTCAGATCTTGCACTGACGTACGGAGTTGGGATTGCCGAGACGGGGGCAGGGTTGGGGTCAGGTCTTGCACTGACGTACTAAGCGTTCGAATCAGGCGCT
>DASPFV010000106.1:0-64398 GCA_035620975.1 Vicinamibacterales bacterium | reverse complement strand
CCAATGTTGGCAATAATCAGCGGACCCGTGTCCACCGCGTTTGAGCCCGTCATCGGCCTCGAGATCCACTGCCAGCTGCTCACCGCCAGCAAGATCTTCTGCGGCTGCAGCACGCAGTTCGGCGCGCCGCCCAATACCAATGTCTGCGTCGTGTGCCTGGGGCTGCCCGGGGCGCTCCCGGTGCTCAACAGGCGGGCCGTCGAGCTGGCGGTGCGTGCGGCACACGCGCTCGGCTGCAGGGTGCAGCCGGTCTCGATCTTCGCGCGGAAGAACTACTTCTCCCCCGACCTGCCGAAGGGCTATCAGATCTCCCAGTACGAGCAGCCGCTCGCCACCGACGGCGCCCTCACCCACCAGTCGGGGGCGACGACGCGGCGGGTCGGCATCATCCGCGTGCACCTGGAGGAGGATGCCGGGAAGTCGCTGCACGAGGGGTTTCCCGACTCGGACCGCCGGACCTACCTCGATTTCAACCGCAGCGGCGTCCCGCTCATCGAGATCGTCACGGCGCCCGATCTGCGCTCGGCGGCCGAGGCCGGCGAGTTCTTCAGCCGGCTGCGCGCCATCCTGGTGGCCATCGGCGTGAACGACGGCAACATGGAGGAAGGCAGCCTCCGCTGCGACGCGAACGTGTCGGTCCGGCCCGCCGGCAGCGCCGACTTCGGCACCAAGGCGGAAGTGAAGAACCTCAACTCGTTCCGCTTCGTGCAGCGCGCGCTCGAGTACGAAATCGAACGGCAGACCGCAATGCTCGCCGGCGGCGGCCGCGTGGAGCAGGAAACGCGGCTCTGGGATACGGCGTCGGGCCGGACGGTCTCGATGCGCAGCAAGGAAGAAGCCCATGACTATCGCTATTTCCCGGAGCCCGATCTCCCGCCGCTCTCGCTCGACCCCGCCTGGGTGGAGGAGATCCGGATCTCGATGCCGGAGCTGCCGGACGCCCGGCGCCAGCGGTTCATCGCCGAATACGCCCTGCCCGACTACGACGCGACGCTGCTGACCCAGTCGCCCGGCCTGGGCGCGTACTTCGAGGCGACCGCCGCCGCGGCGGGCAACGCGAAGGCCGCGAGCAACTGGATCATGGGGGAGCTGACCCGGAAGATGAACGAGCTCGGCGTGGGCATCGAGGCGGCGCCGCTCGCGCCCGAGGCGCTCGCCGGCTTGATTCGGCTCGTCGACTCGGGCAGGATTACCGGACCGATCGCCAAGGAGGTCTTCGAGAAGATGTGCGCGTCGGGCCGCGCGGCCGACGCGATCGTCGCCGAGGAGGGCCTCGCCCGCATCGACGACGAGGCGGCGGTCGAGTCCGCGGTGCGCGAGGTGATGGCCGCCAATGCGCCGGCCGTCGCGCAGTACCGCGCCGGGCAGCAGAAGACGTTCGGGTTTCTCGTCGGACAGGTGATGAAAGCCACCAGGGGCAAGGCCAATCCTGCGCTCGTCAATGCCGTGATGCGGCGGATGCTGGACACCGCGTCGTGATCGAGGCGCACAACATCTCGAAGATGTACGCCCGCGGCGTGTACGCCTTGCGGGGGCTCTCGGTGCGCGTGGACAAGGGCGAGTTCGTGTTCCTCACCGGTCCGAGCGGCGCCGGCAAGTCCACCCTGCTCCGGCTGCTCCTGCGGCGCGACGTGCCCACGGAGGGGCAGCTCGCCGTCGGCGGCCGCGATCTCGCCACGCTGAGCCTCAACCAGGTCCAGTCCTACCGCCGATCCCTCGGGTTCGTGTTCCAGGATTTCAAGCTGCTCCCGAACAAGACCGTGCTCGAGAACATTGCGTTCGTCCCGCGGGTGCTCGGCATGCCGCTCACCCAGCAGCAGCGCCGGACGTTCCAGGTGCTCAAGTGGGTCGGCCTCCAGCACCGGATGAATGCCTATCCCCTCGAGCTGTCCGGAGGCGAACAGCAGCGGATCGCCATCGCCCGCGCGCTCGTGAACGATCCGCTGATCATCCTGGCCGACGAGCCGACGGGCAACCTCGACCCGGACCTCTCGCTCGAGATCATGAACCTGTTCCGCGAGATCAACGCTCGCGGCACCACCGTCATCGTGGCCACCCACGACCGCGAGCTGATCCGCCGCGTCGGGCGGCGCACGCTCACGCTGGATCACGGCCGCATCGTGGAGGTGGGCTGAGCTCATGCGTGGCCTCCGGTATGCCTTCGACGAAGCCGTCGCGAGCCTGCTCAGGGGCTGGAGGTCCGCGGCGCTCGGCGTGCTCACGATCGCCGCGGGTCTTTTCGTGCTCGGCTTCTTCCTGGTCGTCAATACCAACCTGCAGCGCGTCGTGGGCCGATGGAGCGAGGCTGCAGAGCTGTCGGTGTTCCTGCATGAGGATGCGACCCCCGAACAGGTAAAAGCGCTCGACGCGATCGTCGAGGCGAGCGGCCTGGCCGCCGAGACGCGCTTCGTGTCCAAGGCGGACGCGATGAAGCGCTTCCAGGACGAGTTTCCCGACCTCGCCGGCGCCGCCGGCAGTCTCGGCCGCAACCCCTTGCCGGCCTCGCTCGAGGTGCGGCTGAACGCGCGGGGGCAGGACGCCGGCGACGCCGTCGATCGCATGGCCGAGACCCTGGCAGGCACGCCCGGCGCCGCCGACGTCCGATACGACCGACGCTGGCTCAACCGGCTCAATGCGGCCGTCCGCTTCGTGCGGGGTCTGGGTCTCCTGGTCGTGGCCATGCTGGCCGTCGCCGCTGCGCTGACTGTGGCCAACGTCGTGAGGCTTGCGGCCTACGCCCGCCGTGACGAAATTGAAATCATGCAGCTCGTTGGTGCGCCGCTGGCCTATATCCGAGGCCCGTTCCTGATGGAAGGGGTGCTGCAGGGCGGCATCGGCTCGATTCTGGCCATCCTGCTGCTCTGGCTGGGATTCACCGTAGGCCGGGCCCGGGTGGGGGAGCTCGCGGACGCCACGCTGGGCATCGGCCGACTGAGCTTCCTCCCGGTCGAGCTGTCGCTCCTGCTCGTGCTCGGCGGGATGCTCCTCGGAGGTGCCGGCGCGTTCATCGTCACGCGCCGGTAGCAGGAGGCAGACCACCGCATCCTGCATGTCTCCCGTTGACAGCCGTTCCGGGGCGCGTTTACACTCGCCTTACCCACCCTCATGTCGCAGGCGAGGAGTCGCATGGCATCGTTCGGCAGCCCGCGGGGGGTTTCGAGCGTACCAGTCACGGTTCTCACCGACTTCTACCGCACAGAGCTGATTCGACACCTGGAGTGCCTCGCGGCGCAGCGCGAGTACTTCTCCGAGCGCGCCATCACCGACGCGGAGCGGGCGCTCGCGCGCGTGCTGAGCCAGCTGGATCAACTGTGCGCGAAGGCCGACGCGGATCAGGTCCTGAGCGGCCTGCTCCGGAAATTCAACGCAGTGACTGGCCTGTCGGGCTGGTCCGACCCCGACCAGATGCACTGACCGTCGCCCTTCAGCGTCTGCACGCCGATCTCGAGCAGATTCTCCGCGCGGCGCTCGCCGCCGTGGATCCGGTGCGGCTGCTCGACGAGTGGTACGCCCACCGCCCCGTCCCATCGATGGGTCCCTGCGACGTGATCGCCGCCGGCAAAGCGGCGTGGCCGATGGCCCGGCGGTTCTCCGAGCTCGCGGGCGCGCACCTTCACCACGTTCTCGTGGCGGCCCCGGGCCCACCGCCCGATCCGCCGCTGCCCCGGGTCGAGTCCTGGATGGCCGGACACCCCCTGCCGAACGACGCGAGCGTACACGCCGGCAGGCGCGCGCTGGCCGTGGCGCGGGAGTCCGCCGGGTCCGATCGCGAGCTCGTTGTGCTCCTGTCCGGCGGCGCGTCCGCCCTCATGGCGGCGCCGTCGGCGCCCCTCACGATCGACGAGAAGGCCCGGACCGCCCAGGCGATGATGCGAGGCGGGATGGACATCGCGGCACTCAACTCCGTACGCCGCCATCTCTCGGCGATCAAGGGCGGCTGGCTTGGCGTGGCGGCGGGCCGCAGCCTGACCCTGGCTATTTCCGACGTGCACGGTCCCGTTCCCGACGATCCGGCCGTCATCGGCTCGGGTCCCACCGTCGCGGATCCGACGACCTTCGACGAGGCGCTCGAGCGCGTGCTGAAGGTGGAGGACGTGCCTCGTGCCGTGCTCGAGCACCTTCGCAGGGGCGCAGCGGGTGTGATCCCGGAGACGCCCAAGCCGGGCGACCCGCGACTTGCCGGGGCGCGGTACGAGGTCATCGGCAGCCGCCGTACGGCGCTGGATGGCGCGGCGCGGTGTGCCGCCACCCTCGGATACGAGGTAGTCGTGGAGGAGGAGCCGACGAGCGGGGAGGCGCGCGTCGCGGCCCGGGTTCTGATCGCGCGCACCCGTCGGGCCGGGACAGCTGTCCGGCGGCCCCTGTGCCTGATTGCGGCCGGCGAGACGACGGTGACCGTGACTGGCGGGGGGCGTGGCGGCCGCAACCAGGAGTTCGCGCTCGCGACCACACCCTATATCGCATCCCTCGGACGCGCATCGGTGCTGGCGAGCGCTGGAACAGACGGCATCGACGGCCCGACGGACGCCGCCGGCGCGAGAGTGGACTCCACGACCCTGGAGCGGGCGATGCGCCTGGGCCTGGACTGGTGTGCGGCGCTCGCCGACAACGACGCGTATCATTTCTTCGAACCGCTGGGGGACCTCATCCGATGGGGCCCCACCGGCACCAACGTGGGCGACGTGCACGTCCTGCTGATGGCCTGATACCGTGAGGATTTCCGGGTGACTCGCCGGAGACTGGTGCTGTCGAGCGCTGCCCTGCTGATCGTGACGCTGGGGCTCGGCTTCGCGTGGGGCGCGTCCGGCCGGCTCGCTGTCGAGCGCACGCTCGACGACGTCAGGCAGCAGCTCGACCTCGCGGAGACGCGCGGCCACATCCTCGAGGCCCGCGTCAGCCTGTACAACAACAACTTCGGCGACGCGAGCCGGAACCTCGAGAACGCGAAGATACCGCTGCGCCGCATCCGCGAGCGGTACCAGCAGCACGGCCGCAACGCCGCTGCCGGCAGCATCGCGGCGGCGCTCGCCCACGTGGAAGAAGCGCAGCGGCTCGCCGGAAAGCTGGACGGCGCGGCGAACTCGAGGGCCAACGACGCGCTCGAGGCGATTCGCGTCGCGTCCACGCAGTAGCCGGCCGGACGTGCGCTATCGCTGAATCGTCGCCTTCGCTTCCACCGTCATCCGCCGATCCGAGACCGGATCGGCGGCCTGCGAGATCACCAGCGGCTTCCCGTTCTCGAGGATCGTCACGATCCGTTCGTTGAGCATGGTCTGAGACAGGGTGCCGTCGGCCGCCGCGGGGCGCTGGGACCCGGCGTCGCCCGGTTCGGCCGGTGCGGGCTCGGAGGCGGCCCGCACGAAACCCGTGCCCGTCGGCTGGTACTGGAGGCCGAGGTTCAACCGGATGACGTTGTCCTTCAGGATCGTCGGGCTCGCGTCGACGTTGATCGCGACGTCGCGCCGGTCTCTGCCCGGCGCCATGATCCACCCGCTCGTGCGGATGCTCGTCTCATGGCCGTCTGCGACGAGCACCGTGACCACCTTGCGCGAGGGTTCGCCGGGGCCGACCTGATCCGTGATCGTCAGCTCGATCCGCACGTTCAGCGGCTGCCCCCGTTCGGGGCGCGATGCCGGCGGCGGCCTGTCTGCTGGCGCTGGCGCGGGGGTGACTTGGGCCGGCGGCTGCGGCTCCTCGGCAGCGAGCGGCGCCGCCAGAATCGCCGCGAGACCCAGAACGACAGCATGTCTGCGCATAACACTCCTCTTGTCTCAGTTCGGCCCGCCTGGGGCAGGCAGGGGTTCTACGGTCACCGATGCAAGCGCCGGCATCGGAGTCACCTCGAGAGGCGGCGGCAGCACGAGAGCCGGCTCGATCGTCGCGAACTCGATCCTCGCGATCGCCTCGAGTCGCGCGAATCCGTTCGTCGCGACCTCCGGCAGACTCGCCGCCGTGATCGGCTGGTCGAAGCGGGAGGCTGCGACGGGCGGCGCCGGCGCGCGCGTCGGCGGTCGCACCGCTGCCGGCCCGGGCTCCGGCGGATGGGGCACGGCCGGGACGGCGGCCGGGGTTTCCGACGTTGCCGCACTCTGCGGCGCGGGCGCGACCTGTCCGTCCGGCGGCGCCTCACGGAGCAGGAACCACCCGATCACGATGACCAGGCCAGCCGCCGCAGCCGCCAGCCGCGGCCAGATCGCGGGTCGTCGGGATGACCCATCGAGCCGCGAGAGGACACGGGCGCGCAGGGCGGGAGGCGGATCCAACTGCACGAGCTCACGCACCGCGCGATCGATCGCCTCGTCCAGCCGCCTGTTTTCCGGCGTCACCATCTGAGAAATCCTTCAGCTCTCAGCTGCCAGCTTCCAGCCGTCGACTCGCAAGCCGCGGGCGGCGAGCCCGCGGCAGATTCGGTCACGGCCCTCGGCCTTCCAGGCCCGCCCGCCCGGCGTGGCCGATCGAGGCGAGCTTCTGCTTCAGCACGCGGCGGGCTTCCGAGACGCGCCACTTCACCGTCCCGACAGGCACGCCGAGCATCTGACCAATCTCGTCGTACGAGTATTCGCCGGAGCCGGCCAGCAGGAGTGCGTCTCGAAGCTTGCGCGGCAGGCTCTGGATCAGGCGGCGCAGCGCCTTCTGCAGTTCGGCCGCCGCGAGCGCGTCTTCCTGCGAGCGCGCTGCCGCAGGTACCCTGTCCATCATGTCGGCCGTCGTCTCCGCCGCATCTCCCGGCGTCACCGTCATGCGAAGCCAGCGCGCCACGCTCTTGCGGCGATCGAGCGCTTTCCGCCAGGCGATCGAGAGCATCCACGTCCTGAAGCTGGAGTCGCCCCGGAACCCGGAGAGCTTCCGGTAGGCCGTCACGAACGCTTCCTGGGCCACGTCGTCAGCCTCCGCGGGGTTGCGGGTGGCCGCCACGGCTGCGCGGAAGACGGCCCGCCGGTGGCGTTCGACCAGCTCCCCGAACGCCGCGGCATCTCCGTCCTGCGCCCGGCGCACCAGGTCCAGGTCCGGAACCTCAGCAGCGTCCGTTGCGGTCACACGTTCAGTAGACTCGGCGAGGGACATCCGGGTTGGGAAGATTTGGACGAAGCTACCAGCTCCCAGCCCCCGCTTCCAGGGGTTCAGCCGGACGCCTCGGCACCGGAATGCGTCTGAGCGGGGGCTGACAGACAGAAGGTGAGTAACAATCAAGACCATGTTGACCCACGAGCAACTGCTCAAGCTGATACGCGAGAAGGTGGAGCACCCGGCCACTCCGCGCGAACTGCTGCAGCGGCTGAAGATACCGCGCGACCAGCGATCCACGATGAAACGCCTGCTCAAGGAGCTGGTCGGCACGGGCGACCTCATCGAGACCCGCGGCAGCCGGTTCGGGCTCCCGGACCGGATGAATCTGGCGGTCGGCCGGATTACGACCCATCCCCGCGGATTCGGGTTCGTCGTGCCGGACCGTCCGCTGGAGGACGTCAGCGGGGACATCTACATCGCCGGGTCGAACCTCAATCAGGCGATGCACGGCGATCGGGTGGTCGCCCGGATCGAGCGCGTCACCGATCGTGGCGCGGAAGGGCGCATCCTCCGCATCCTCGAGCGCGGCTCCGGAACGGTGGTCGGGCGCTTCGACCTCGACGACGCCGGCATGGGCTACGTCGTCCCGTTCGACCGGCGGCTGATCATGGACGTGCAGATTCCGGGCGGCGAGCGGCTCGACGCGACGCCCGGAGACATGGTGACGGTGGAGATCACAAGGTGGCCGACGCCGGCGCGGGGTCCGCTCGGGCGCATCATCGAGGTGCTGGGCGACATCGACGAGCCGGGTGTCGACACGCAGATCATCATCCGCAAATACGGCATTCCCGACGAGCACGGGGCGGCGGCCGTGGAGGAGGCGCGCCGCCTCGGCGCCGAGGTCCGCGAGCGCGACCTCCAGGGCCGAACCGATTTCCGCGGCTGGCTCACCGTCACGATCGACGGAGAGCACGCGCGCGACTTCGATGACGCGATCACCCTGGAGGTGCTCGAGAACGGCAGCTATTGGCTCGGCGTGCACATTGCGGACGTCGCGCACTACGTCCAGGAAGGGGCGGCGCTCGACGAGGAAGCCTACGAGCGGGGAACGTCCGTGTATTTTCCGGAACGCGCCGTGCACATGTTCCCGCCGGAGCTGGCCACGGGCCTGTGCAGCCTCAAGCCTCAGGTGGATCGTCTGGTGCAGAGCTGCCTGATGGAGATCGATCGCCGCGGCACGGTCGTGCGGTACGAGCTCCACGACGGGGTCATCCACAGCAACGCCCGGATGACCTACACGGACGTGAATGCCATCCTCACGGATCGCGACCCGGGGACGATCGCCCGCTACCGCGAGCTCGTGCCCTTTTTCGAACGCATGCGGGAGTTGTTCGAGATCCTCAACCGGCGCCGGCACCGCCGCGGCTCCATCGACTTCGACCTGAAGGAGCCCGAGATCGTGCTCGACGACGAAGGCGCCGTGGAGGAGATCGTCGCCCTCGAGCGCAACGTCGCGCATCGTCTCATCGAGGAGTTCATGCTCGTGGCCAACGAGACGGTCGCGCAGCACCTCGACGACGAACAGGTTCCAAGCGTCTTCCGCATTCACGAGAAGCCGGATCCGCTCAAGGTGGGGGAGTTCGAGGCGTTCATCTCGACGCTCGGCTACAGCCTCGCCGCGCCGCCGGAGGATGTCCGGCCGAGGCACTTCCAGAAGCTCGTCGAGCGGATGCGCGGCACTCCGGAGGAGAAGCCGATCGCGTTCCTCATGCTCCGGACCATGCAGAAGGCGCGCTACGACCCCTCCAACCTCGGGCACTTCGGCCTGGCAGCGCAGAGCTACACCCACTTCACCTCCCCGATCCGCCGGTATCCGGATCTCATCGTGCACCGCGCGCTCCGGGAGTCGCGCCGCGGGCGCATGGACGACGAGCGTCGCTCCGAGCTGGAGGAGGATCTGCCGGAGATGGCGCGCCACACCTCCGATCGCGAGCGTCGCGCCGACGACGCCGAGCGGGAGCTGGTGCAGTGGAAGAAGGTCCGGTTCATGGCGGACAAGGTGGGCGACGAGTTCGAGGGCTACATCACGGGCGTGACCGCGTTCGGGCTGTACATCGAGCTCGTCGAGCACTTCGTGGAAGGGCTGGTGCACGTCTCCACCATGGCGGACGACTATTACCGGTTCGTCGACCGCTCGCACGTGCTGCGTGGCGAGAACACGGGGAAGGTCTACCGGCTGGGCGACCGGGTCACGGTGCAGGTGATCAAGGTGGACATGGAGCGCCGGCAAGTCGATCTGGGCCTGTCCGAGATCCTGGAGGCCGTGCGGGCATCCGAGGCCAACCGCGGACCGCGCCGCAGCCAGGCTCGCCCGGAGAACCGCCCGGGAGCCCCCCGGGCGGCGCAGACGAAGGCCGATCGACGTCGTCAGCGGAAGCAGCGGCCCGGCAGGAAGGAACGCGCGTCCCGCAACCGGCGACAATGATGCGCGACCGATCGGTGGTCATCGGAACGGCCGGTCACATCGATCACGGGAAGAGCGCGCTCGTGCGGGCGCTCACGGGGACGGACCCGGATCGTCTGAAAGAAGAGCAGGAGCGCGGGATCACGATCGACCTGGGATTCGCTCACCTGCGCGCGGGGGGGACGACGCTCGCTTTCGTGGACGTGCCCGGCCACGAGCGGTTCGTCAAGAACATGCTGGCCGGCGCTGGCGGCATCGATCTGGCGATGCTGGTGATCGCGGCCGACGAGTCGGTCATGCCCCAGACGCGCGAGCACTTTCAGATCTGCCGCCTGCTCCAGGTGCCCGCCGGCCTGATCGTCCTGACGAAGGCGGATCTTGCCGATGACGAGATGGTCGAGCTGGCTGCGCTGGAGGCGAGGGAGCTGATCCAGGGGTCGTTCCTGGAAGGCGCGCCGGTGGTTGCGGTGTCGGCCCGATCCGGCCGGGGGCTCGACGAACTGCGCCGCACGCTCGAGACCCTTGCGGCCGCCGTCCCGCCGCGCAGGGCCGACAGCCCCGCGCGGTTGCCGGTGGACCGCGTCTTCAGCGTGAAAGGGTTCGGCACGGTGGTGACCGGGACTCTCGTAGCCGGCGTCATGCGCGAAGGACAGGATCTCACCGCGCTGCCGGCGGGTCGTCCGGTGAAGGTTCGCGGCATGCAGGTGCACGGCGAGCCCGCCACCGAAGCCTCAGCCGGGCATCGTCTGGCCGTCAACCTCAGCGGCGTCGACGTCGCCGACCTCTCGAGGGGCGCGACGCTCTGCGAGCCTGGAGCGTTCGACGCGTCGCGCCGCCTCGACGTCCGCCTCGAGCTGCTGGGTGATGCCCGCCCGTTACGGCACGGAGCCCGCGTGCGGTTTCACTCGGGCACGAGCGAGCTGCTCGGTCGGGTAGCGCTCTCGTCCGTCGTCGCCGGCGCGGGTCCGGCGGCGGAGGTGGAGCCGGGGGCTTCCGCCTACGCCCGGATCCGGCTCGAGGCGCCCGCCGTCGTCACCCGCGGCGATCGCTTCATCGTGCGCGCCTATTCCCCGACGGTCACTATCGGCGGCGGGGTCGTGCTCGATCCGCATCCGCCGAGGACCGCGATCCGTACGCCGTCGGCAATCGAGCGGTTCCGCAGGCTCGACTCGCGAGAGGACGAGGCGGTGACGGTCTTCGTCGAGGAGCGTGGGGCGGGCGGGCTGCCGCGTGGCGCCCTGGTCGAGCGCGCCGGGCTCACCCAGGCTGCCGCAGACGCGCTCGGGCGCGCCCTCGTGCAGTCGGGCCGCGCGTCGGCTGTGGAGAACCTGCTGGTCGCGCCAGCCGTGCTCGAGCACCTCACGGCCCGCCTCGTGACCGAGCTCGAGGCGCACCACCGCGCGCAACCGCTTTCGGAGGGACTGCCCCGGGAAGAGGCGCGTGAGCGGCTGTTCGGCCGGGCGGCGGGCGCCGTCTTCGAGGAGGTCCTGCGACGGCTCGCGGCGGCAGGACGGGTCGCGGGGCGCGACCGGCTGGCGCTCGCCGGACACCAGGTGTCGCTGTCACCGGAGGAAGCGAGCGCCGAAGAGGGGCTTGCGCGCGTCTACCTCGACGCCGGCCTGGCGCCGCCGGATCTTCAGGCGGCGGCGACGGCAGCCCGCACCCGGCTCGACGTCGCCGAGCGTGTCCTGAAGCTGCTGCTGAAGCGCCGGACGCTCGTGAAACTCGACACCCTGCTCTTCCATGCCGAGGCGCTCGAGCGCCTGAAGGCCGAGGTACGCGCGCTGAAAGGGCCGGATGGCCCGGCGCGCATCGACGTCGCCGCCTTCAAGGACCGCTACGGCATCACGCGCAAGTACGCCATTCCGCTGCTGGAGTATCTGGATCGGGAGCGTGTCACCCGGCGGGTGGGAGAAGGCCGGGTGGTCCTGTGAGTCGCGGGAGGCAGGGCGGGCGCTGGCCGGCTCTACCGGTCCTCGCGCCCTGGCGCCGCACCCTCCCGCGTCGCTTCTTTGAAGTTGCGGATGCCTTTGCCGATGCCCCGCCCGATCTCGGGCAGGCGGCTTGCTCCGAAGATCAGAATGATGATGAAGAGGATGACGAGAAGTTCCGGAATGCCCAGACCCATAACGGCTCCTTGGCTGACACGCTGGGTACTCCGCCATTCTAGCACCATCGCCCTGGGCGTGCTGGTGGTGTCGGCGGAAGGGCCCGGCCAGTTCACGTCCGGGGTCCAGCTCGTCGAAGTCTACGCCAGCGTGACCGATGACAAAGGGAACGCCGTCCAGGGGCTCGGCCGCGACGACTTCGTGGTCCTCGAAGACGGGACGCCGCAGCAGGTGTCGGCGTTCGCGGCGGGGGACTTCCCGCTGTCCGTGGCGCTCGCGATCGACCGGAGCTTCAGCATGTCCGGCGACCGCCTGGCGGCGGCCAAATCCGCCGGGCGCCTGTTCCTCGGCGCCCTGCGGCCGGGCGATCAGGCCGTGCTGCTGGCTATCGGATCGACGGTGGACGTGGTCGCGCCGCTCTCGACCGATCGCGCTGCCCAGTACGCCGCGCTCTCTGCGCTGGATGCGTTCGGCACGACCGGGCTGCACGACGCGATCATCCGCGCGATCGACCTGACCGGGACGGGCAGCGGACGCCGGGCGCTCGTGCTGCTGTCGGATGGCGCCGACCGATACAGCCAGGCGTCCGCGGACGACGCGGTGCAGGCCAGCCGGACCAGCGACGTGATGATCTATCCGATCGCCTTCGGCCGCGCGCGCCCCCCGCTCTTCGCCGAGCTCGCGGCGATCTCCGGAGGGCGATCGTTCCACGTCCGCGACGCCCGCGACCTCGGGCCGACGCTCACGACGATCGCAGAGGACCTGCGGCATCAGTACCTCCTCGGGTACGTGCCCTCACGATCACTCGCCACCGGGACCGGACAATGGCGGGCGATCGAGGTCAAGGTGAATCGCTCCGGCGTCCGCGTGCGCGCGCGGAGCGGGTACGCAGGCTGAGGCCGGGCGGGTGAACCAGGCCGGTGAGAAGAGACGGTCCGGATGGGAAATGGGAATCGGCAAAGTGCCGAGAGTCGAGAATTGAAGCTGTCGGCTGGAAGCCGGGAGCAATCACGAAATAACATACCGATTCATGCCCCATCCCCTCGTCCTCGCGCTCTTTCCCTCACCCGCCGCCGCGGCCGCCGCGGCTCGATCCGCGCATGCGCTGGGCGTCACGCGCGAGCAGCTCTCCGTCGTCGCCCGGAGCCACGACGAAGAGGGAGCCCTTGCCGCCCAGATGGACGCCACGCCCGGAGCAGACATCGAGGATTCGCGGGTGGCGGGCCGGCTGGGTGAGCTCAGTGGGCACGTGCTGGCAGCCATCGCCATCGTGATGCCGGGGATCGGCCCGATTGTCACCGCCGGGCCACTCGCGGCGGGACTGGGAGAAGCGGCCGGTCACGCGGCCGGCGGAGTCGCGTCGATTCTCCGCGATGCCGGTGTCCCGCCGCCCGATTCCGAGGCCCTGGAGCGGGAGGTCGAGAACGGCGCCGTGCTGCTCGGCATCCACTGCACTCCCGCCACTGCGGACCAGCTCAGGTCGACGCTGGCGGAAAGCGGCGCGAGCCGGGTCATCGTGGCAACCTGGAGGACCTAGCGGGGTTCCAGGTTCAGGGTTCCAGGTTCAGGGTTCCGCGCCCCAGTTTCCACGCCCAGGTCGGCGTCCACATCCGTCGGTCCGGCGTCCAAACGTGGTGACGGGTGGTTGACCGGAGGGGTCGCCCGGCGGCGCGGACCTGTGTCCGGAATGCCGGACCTTGCAATCATGCTCGATGAATCGGCGCGTGAATCCAGTCACACCTCGGGGCATCTCTCTTGCAACTTGCGGATTGGCGCCGGGTCAGCCACAATGACTGTAGCGGTCCGTCCATCCGATCCGTCCATGTCAGCCACGTACCAGGGAGCCAGTCCGAACGCCCGTTTTCTCGCGGGTGACGTCCCGAGCGGCGAGCACGTCGCCAAGCGTGTTGGCAGCGCGGTGAGCGTGTCGTTCGCGAGCCACATCGCCGTCTTCTTCCTGGGCCTCTTCATCGTGAGCATCCTGCCGGATCCTCCAGGTCCGTCGGAGCCGGAACGCCTGCCGAGCGAGATCGTCTGGCTGAACCAGCCCGGACCGGGCGGGGGCGGCGGCGGGGGCGGCAACCGCATGCCCGATCCGCCTCGAAAGGCCGAGGCGCCCGGGCCAGACAAGATCACGGTGCCCGTCACGAAGCCCCCGAAGCTCGAGGCTCCGGAACCGCCCAAAGACATCCCGAAACCCGAGCAGCAGATGGTCCTTCCGGCGCAGCCGGCCACGACGGGCGTGGTCGAGCTGCCGGGAGCGCTGACGACCGCCCCGAGCGTCTCCACGCTCTCGCAGGGCAGCGGTTCAGGTGGAGGTGCCGGCACCGGAACGGGCACGGGCAGCGGGTCAGGCCAGGGATCGGGCCTCGGCCCCGGCTATGGCGGCGGCTTCGGCGGCGGCGCCTACCGTCCCGGCAACGGCATCACGCCCCCGAGCCTGCTGCAGGAAGTCCGTCCGAACTACACCGCCGACGCGATGCGCGCCAAGATCCAGGGCGTAGTGACGCTCGAGGCCGTCGTGCTCGCCGATGGCTCCGTTGGCCCCGTGCGCGTCACCCGATCGCTCGATCCCACCTTCGGCCTTGATCAGGAGGCCGAGCGCACGGTCAAGAAGTGGCGGTTCCGGCCTGGCACGAACCGACTCGGCGAAGCCGTCCCGGTGCTCGTCGAGATCGAGATGACGTTCACGCTGCGGTAGCGACCGGCCACGGCGCACTCGACCAGTCGTGAGCCCTGAGTTTGAGGCACCAAACGAGTTGTGAGCGCTGAGTTGTGAGTCATCAAGAACTGAACTCAGAACTCAGGACTCAGAACTCATGACTCAAACCGCGCTCCGCATCACCGCGCTCCTGCTCCTGACTGTCGCGGTCCCGCACGCCGCCCGCGCGCAGGGCTGGCCCACGCCCGCTGAAGGCGATTTCGTCGCCACGAACTTCCGGTTCGAGAGCGGGGAAACCCTGCCGGAGGTGAAGCTCCACTACCGCACTCTCGGGACTCCGCGCAAGGATGCCGACGGCGTCGTCCGCAATGGCGTGCTGATCCTGCACGGGACTTCAGGGTCGGGACGCGGTTTCCTGAACGAGGCGTATGCGGGGCGGCTGTTCGGCCCGGGCCAGCTGCTCGATGCGGGGCGCTACTACATCATCCTGCCGGACAACATCGGACACGGACAATCCTCCAAGCCCAGCGACGGGCTGCGCATGAAGTTCCCCAGGTACGGCTATCGCGACATGGTGAAGCTGCAGCACCTGCTCGTGACACAGGGACTCGGGCTCTCTCGCCTCCGCCTGATCATGGGGACCTCGATGGGGGGGATGCACACCTGGATGTGGGGCTACCTCTACCCGGACTTCATGGACGGCCTGGTTCCGCTGGCGAGCAATCCGGTCGAAATCGCTGGGCGCAACCGGCTCTGGCGGAAGGCGCTCGTCGACGCCATCGTCACGGATCCCTCCTGGAAGGACGGGAACTACACCGAGCCGCCGCGCGGAATGGCGAGCGCGATCGCGCTGCTGCTCATCGCGGGCAGCGCGCCGCTGCAGTGGCAGGCGCGGTATCCGACGGCCCTCGAGGCAGACCGGTACCTGGCGGAGCAGATCGAAGCGCGGACGAAGACCATGGACGCCAACGACATGATCTACTACTTCCGCGCGTCGCAGGACTACGACCCGGCCCCGCACCTGGAGCGCATCACCGCGCCCCTGCTCGCGATCAACTCCGCCGACGACATGATCAATCCGCCCGAGCTCCCGATGATGCAGGAGCACATGAAACGCGTGAAGCGTGGGCGGTTCGTGCTGATCCCGATCTCCGACCAGACCCGCGGGCACGGCACCCATTCCCAGCCGGACCTCTGGCGGGACGAGCTGGAGCGGTTCCTCGCGGAGACCGAGCAGCAGGGGAGCCGCTGACCGACGTTCCGCCGGTGCTCACGCTGCGGGCAGTGGCCTCGATGGGCGGAGGCGCTCGCGACGCCGATCGGTGCGGCGGATCGTGGAGGCGCCGGCGCAAAAAAAAGGGCCGGCCGGAGGGAGTCCGGCCGGCCTGACGATCAGACTTCAGCGGCTCAGTACATCCCGCCCATGCCGCCCGGACCGCCCGGCGCCGCGGATTCCTTCTTCTCCTCGGGGATCTCGGAGACGAGGGCCTCGGTGGTGAGCAGCAGGGAGGCGATCGACGATGCGTTCTGGAGCGCCGTGCGGACGACCTTCACGGGGTCGATGACGCCAGACGAGACGAGGTTCTCGTACTTGTCGCTGGCGGCGTTGTAGCCTTCATCGCCCTTCGCGTCCTTCACCTTCTGGACGACGATGGAGCCCTCCTGGCCGGCGTTGGACGCGATCCAGCGGAGCGGCTCTTCGATGGCCTTGCGGATGATCTCGGAGCCGACCCTCTGGTCGGCGTCGAGCTTCAGGCTGTCGAGCGCCTTGCCCGCGCGGATGAGGGCGACGCCGCCGCCGGCAACGATCCCCTCCTCGACGGCCGCCTTCGTGGCGTGCATGGCGTCCTCGACGCGCGCCTTCTTCTCCTTCATCTCGGTCTCGGTCGCCGCGCCGACCTTGATGACGGCGACTCCGCCCACGAGCTTCGCGAGCCGCTCCTGCAGCTTTTCCCGGTCGTAGTCGGACGTGGTTTCCTCGACCTGGGTCCGGATCTGCTTGACGCGCCCCTCGATGGCGTTCTGGCTGCCGGCGCCCTCGACGATGGTGGTGTTGTCCTTGTCGATCGTGACCTTCTTCGCCTTCCCGAGGTCCTCGAGCTTGATGTTCTCGAGCTTGATGCCGAGGTCCTCAGTGATGGCGCGGCCGCCGGTGAGGACGGCGATGTCTTCGAGCATGGCCTTGCGGCGATCGCCGAAGCCAGGCGCCTTCACGGCCGAGGCCTGCAGGGTGCCCCGCAGCTTGTTGACGACCAGCGTCGCGAGCGCCTCGCCGTCGACGTCCTCGGCGATGATGAGCAGCGGGCGGCTCGCCCTGGCCACCTGCTCGAGCAGCGGCAGGAGGTCCTTCATGGAGCTGATCTTCTTCTCGTGGATCAGGATGACCGGATTCTCGAGCACGACTTCCATGCGCTCGGGATCGGTCACGAAGTAGGGGGACAGATAGCCGCGGTCGAACTGCATGCCCTCGACGACCTCGAGCGAGGTCTCCATCGACTTGGCTTCCTCGACCGTGATCACGCCGTCCTTGCCGACCTTCTCCATGGCCTCGGCGATGATCTTGCCGATCGTCTCGTCGCTGTTCGCCGAGATCGTGCCGACCTGCGCGATGGCCTGGCCGCTCACCGGCTTCGACTGCTTCTTGAGCTCGCCGACGACGACCTCGACGGCCTTCTCGATGCCGCGCTTGAGCTCCATCGGGTTCGCGCCGGCCACGACGTTCTTGGCGCCCTCGCGGAAGATCGCCTGCGCCAGCACGGTTGCCGTGGTCGTGCCGTCGCCCGCGATGTCGGACGTCTTGCTCGCCACCTCGCGCACCATCTGGGCGCCCATGTTCTCGAGCGGGTCCTTGAGGTCGATCTCCTTGGCGACGGTGACGCCGTCCTTGGTGATCGTGGGGGAGCCGAACTTCTTGTCGAGAACGACGTTGCGGCCCTTGGGCCCGAGGGTGACCTTGACCGCGTTGGCGAGGCTGTTCACGCCGCGCAGGATGGCCTGGCGCGACTCCTCACCGTAAATGATCTGCTTTGCCATGTTTCTGTGTCTCCGTTAACAGCTATGAGCTATGAGCTACCAGCTACGAGCGTCGAGCGCGGTTACGAGGTGATGACGCCGAGGATCTCCTCTTCGCGCATGATCAGGTACTCCTCGCCATCGAGCTTGATTTCCTGGCCGGAGTACTTGCCGAAGAGAATCGTGTCGCCTTCCTTGACGTCGAGGGGGGTGACCTTCCCGTCCTTCTCGACCTTGCCCTTGCCCACGGCGATCACCTTGCCCTGCTGCGGCTTCTCCTTGGCCGTGTCGGGAATGATGATGCCGCCGATCTTCTGCTCGCCTTCCTCGAGGCGCTGCACGATCACCCGGTCGTGCAGGGGACGGATCCGGACTGCGGTCTGCGTGGCTGCCATATGGTCGTCACTCCAAAGTAGGTCGGGGGAGCAGCGCTCCGCCCGGGTTTGGGCGGGCGCCCGAAGCGGGCGCCGCGCCGGTCAGGCCAAAAACCCGTGTAAATGAGGCCGGTCGGCCCTGCGGCTTAGCAATCAGCCCGGCCGACTGCTAATTCTACAGGAAGGGGGTCGGCGCTTGTCAAGCAGTCGGCTCCGACGACTGCTCGAGCCCGGCCGAGTTGGACGGGGAACCCCTCAAGCGGTCCGCTTGATGCGGTACTCGGCCATTTTCCGCGCCACGGTGTTGCGGTGCAGCCCGAGCAGGTCGGCGGCGTCGCCGACGCTGCCCTTGGAGCGCTGCAGGGCCCGCGCGATGAACATCTTCTCGAACTCCCGCCGGGCATCGTCGTAGAGCACGCCCTTGTCGAGGAGATCCTGTACGAGCTTCTCGAGCTGATCGCGCACGGCCCTACTGCAGTTCGCGGCCCGTGAGCAGGCGGTAGGCGTCGAGGTACTTGTCGCGCGTGCGCTGCACCACGTCGTCGGGGAGCGAGGGCACGGGCGGCTGCTTGTTCCAGCGGATCTCCTCGAGGTAGTCGCGGACGAACTGCTTGTCGAAGCTGGGCTGCCCGTGCCCGGGCTCGTAGCTCGCCCGCGGCCAGAACCGCGACGAATCGGGCGTGAGCACCTCGTCGATCAGCACGATCTCCGGATCCGGCGCCGGGCTGCCGGCGGGCCGGACCAGACCGAACTCGAACTTCGTGTCGGCGATGATGATGCCCTTCGACTCGGCATGCGCCACGCCGCGACGGTAGATCTCGAGCGTCAGTGCTTTCAGCCGCGCAATGAGTGGCGCGCCCACGAGCCGCGCAGCCTCCGCCTCGCTGATGTTCACGTCGTGGCCCGACTCCGCCTTCGTGGCCGGCGTGAAGATCGGGGCGGGCAGCCGGTCCGATTCCCGCAGGCCGGCGGGCAGCTCGATCCCGCACACGCAGCCGGTCTGCTGGTACTCCTTCCATCCGGACCCGGACAGAAAGCCGCGCGCGACGCACTCGATGGGCACGGGATCGGTCCGCCGGACCAGCATCGAGCGGCCGCGCAGCACGGCCGCGTGGCGGCGCGCCGCCTCGGGATAGCGGTCCGGGTCGGTTTCGAGCAGGTGATGCGGCACGAGGTCAGCCACACGGTCGAACCAGAACGCCGACAGCTGCGTCAGGACCTTGCCCTTCTCGGGGATGCCGCTGCCGAGCACGTAGTCGAACGCCGAGATGCGATCGGTCGCGACGATGAGCAGATCGTCGCCGACTTCGTAGACGTCGCGCACCTTGCCGCGCCGATGGAGCGTCAGGCCTTCGAGTGCAGTTTCGAGGACGGGGGCGGTGGAGATCACGGGGTGCCTCGCGAGAGAGGGGAAGCTTACCCGGCGGCGCGAGGGGAGTCAACCTGAGGAAGCGTTCGTTGTACGCGTGCGCGGCATCGCATCGGCGCGGCCTTCCGCTGCGGTGTCAACGGGCGATGGCCGCGGTCTCCAGCGCGCGGATGCGGAGATCGCCGCGCGTGACGCGCAGCGTCAGCGTGGCGCCGCCACCGCGGATCGCCCCGGCCGCCCGCTGCTCCCCTTCGACCGCTTCGACCTCGATCGATCCGTCGGCGACGTTCAGCTGGCCGTCCGTCACGGAGGCATCGAGCGTGTAGCCCCCGACGGGCGGGATGACCTCGACGTCCTCGCCCTCGGAATAAATCGTGACCGGCGCCGCGCGGACGAGCGCGATCTCCAGGTCGGCGTTTCGGCCGTCGACACGCGCTTCGCTCGCGAGACCCCTGAGCCTCACGCGTCCGGATACCGCGTTGATCCGGATCGGCCCGCGCGTCCCCTCCAGCTGGTCGAGCGTCAGGTCCGCCGTCGTGCTGTCGACCTCGACGGGGCCCACCAGGGCACTGCCGCGCAGCTCCCCCGATCGCAGCTGCAGGGCAACCTCGCCACGCACGCGCTCGACCCGCGCTTCGCTCCCCTGGGTCGTCATCTTCAGCGAACCGACGTCGACGATCGAGACGTCGCCCCCCCGATGGCTGACCGCAACCCGTCCCGCGATCCTCTCGATGCTGGAGTTCCCCCTCAGGTCGGGTGCTTCCACCGCCGCCACGCCGGCGATGCGCTGGTTCCGCGTCGCCCGGGCGAGGTGCACACGGAGGCGCGATGGCACCCGCAGGGTCAGCGTCGCCCGCTGCCTTCCGGGTTCCGGATAGGTGACCGAGAAGACGGCACTGCCCCCGGCTTCGCTGAACTTCAGCACCGTCTGCTCGGCCAGCGATCGTGCCTCGCGGTCGTCGTATCCGTTCGACCAGACCTTCAGTTCCGAGGCGATGTCCTCGCGGTCCTCGCCCTCGACCGTGACCTCGGGGGTGCCGGGCGCCAGCCGGACTTCTCCGGTCCCTGGCCCTATCGGGTGAGTGTCGGTCTTGACGATCTCGACCGAGGCGCTATGGCCGCGGACTTCGCGGCGGACGTTGTCAACGAGGGCGGACCAGCCGCTCCGCTGGTTGGGGTCGCTCGCGGGCGCCGTCAGGTGATACACGAGCGTTCCGGCTGCAACGAACCCGAGAATGAGCAGTAACTCGCGCTTTCCCATAGACTTGGAGCGGCTGATGTAGTACAGTCCGCCGGGATCCCGGCCTGGCGGCAGACCATCGACCCACAGGAGACCATAGAAGAAGACGGATGCGCCACGCGAAAATATTCCTCTGCCCGGCTCGACGGCCTTCGCCGCCCGCCGGGCGCTGATCCCCGATGCGATCCCGGCTGCGATCCGTCTTCGTCCTCTTGCTCACGGTCGGACTGCTCGCTTTCTTCCTTCGCAACGCCGACATGGCTGCGGTCTGGGCGGAGACGCGCCGGGCCAACCCCGTCCAACTCGTCCTCGCCATCGTCGCGACGCTCTCGACCTACGTGCTGCGGGCGGTACGCTGGCAGTACCTGCTGGCTCCCATCGGGCCCACGCGCTTCTCGACGGCGTTCCGGACGACGGTGATCGGCTTTGCCGCCAGTTTCCTGCTGCCGGCGCGGGCGGGCGAGGTCATCCGGCCGTACCTGCTGGCCCGACGGGAGCAGCTGAGCGCGACGGCCGCGTTTGCGACGATCATCCTCGAGCGCCTCCTCGATCTGGTGATCGTCCTGCTGCTTTTCGCCGTGTTCGTGTTCACCGGGGCCGCCGGCGTGGTCGCCGGCGACCCGGGCCGGCTGTCCCGCGTCACGTTCGGCGGGACGATGGCGGCCGGCGCGGCGGTGCTGGCGCTGGCGGCGCTGTTTGCGCTGGCGGGTCACCCGGAGCGCATCGGTCGCCTCGCCCTGCGCATCGAAGCGGTGCTGCCGGCCCGGCTGGCGCGCGCCGTCGCCCGGTTCGTCGAGACGTTTGCCCAGGGCCTCGCCGTCATGCGGCAGCCCGGCCGGCTGGCAGTCGCGCTGTTTCTCTCGTTCCCCCTGTGGCTGTCGATTTGCGCAGGGATCTGGCTGACGTCGCGGGCGTTCCACATCGAGTATCCGTTCGTGGCGTCCTTCCTGGTGCTGACGATTCTCGTCGTCGGCGTCGCGGTGCCCACACCCGGGGCCGTTGGCGGGTTTCACGCCGCGTATCAGATCGCAGTCCAGACCTTCTTCTCGGCCCCCACGGATCGCGCCGTCGGCGGCGCGATCGTGCTCCACGCGATCTCGTTCGTGCCGGTGACGCTGCTGGGCCTGGCGTTCATGTTGGCCGAGGGCCTGACGCTCGATACGGCCAGGAAGCTGGCTCGGGACGGTTCGGCGTCCGGATCCGGGGACCGGGCGCCCGACGTGGCGCCGCCGGTCGAGGGAAGGGCCGGCGCGCGATGAAGTGCCCCTATTGCGGGCATCTGGGGGACAAGGTCGTCGATTCGCGCGAGAGCAAGGAAGGGGAGGTCATCCGGAGGCGGCGGGAATGCCTCGGCTGCGCGCGGCGGTTCACCAGCTACGAGCGGATCGACGAGATCCCCTACATGGTGATCAAGAAGGACGGCAGCCGCGAGCGGTTCGAGCGTCAGAAGCTGCTGGCGGGGCTGTTGAAGGCGTGCGAGAAGCGGCCCGTGAGCGTGGCGGCGCTCGAGGCCGTTGCCGATCGCGTCGAGTCGGCCCTGCAGGAGAAGCCGGAGCGCGAGATGAGCACGGAGGAGGTCGGGGCGTTCGTGATGAACGAGCTGCGCCGGCTGGACAAGGTGGCTTACGTGAGGTTCGCGTCGGTGTACCGGCATTTCAGGGACATCGGCGAGTTCATGTCCGAACTGAAGGATCTGCTGAACACGAAGGAATGAGCGCGAAGAAAATCGGCTTCGAAACGGTCAAGACAGGCGACAATAGGAACGGCATGCGATTCGGGCCCCTCGTGGTGGCGCTTGCCCTCCTCGCCCTGCTGCCGGCCGCCGACGGTGCGGCCCAGACGATCCAGGTGACGCCGCTCGCCCGGGAGGACCGCGTCCTGGTGTCCTTCAAGCTCACGGACGCGTTCACGGAGGAGGTACGTGCCGCGATTCACAGCGGGATGACGGTGACCTTCGTCTACGACGTCCAGCTCCGCCGGAGCGCCACGCTCTGGGTCGACCGCACGATCGGCGAGGCGACGGTCACGGCCTCGGTGAAGTACGACAACCTGACGCGGCGCTACCTCGTGACGCGCGCACAGGACGGCCGGACCGAGCGGGCCGAGAACCTGGACGAGGAGGAGACCGCCCGCGCGTGGCTGACGGAGTTCGAGAAGCTGCCGCTCTTCCGCAGCTCGGCGCTCGAGCCGAACGCCGAGTACTATCTGCGGGTCCGCGCGCACACCACGCCGCGCAATGCCGCGTTCGTGTGGCCCTGGGGCTCGGATATCGCCGGACTCGCCAAGTTCACGTTCCTGCGCTGACCCGCGGCGGCGCCTCCGGCGGCACCTGACCGGAGGCGCGCGTGCCCGCGAGGGAATGGCCGAACGTCGGCGCCCGGCACGCTCCCATGTCCTCGATCACCGACACGTCGCGTTCGCGGCTTCCCGCGCCCCGTGATCCGGCGCCCCTCCGGGCCGAGCGCCGCCCCTTCCGGGACAATCCGCGCCTGGTGCTGCTCGGTATCGTCCTGCTCATCGTGGCGCTCGTCGCGATGCTCCGCCTCGCCGACAGTTCCGCGGAGCTGAACCCCGATTTCCTGTCGGAAGTGCTGCTCTACGCGCTCTCGGCGGCCGATCTCACGATGCTCGTCGCGCTGCTGTTCGTGCTGGCGCGCAACGTGGTCAAGCTGATCGTCGAGCGGCGCCGGGGCCTGCCGTTCTCCCGGTTCCGGGCCAAGCTCGTGCTGGCGATGCTCGGGCTGACGATCATTCCGTCAGTACTGGTCCTGCTGGTCGGCGCCGACCTGATCCGGAGCAGCACGCAGCGGTGGTTCAGCCAGCCGGTCGACCAGGTGCTCCGCTCCGCAATGCAGATTGCGGCGGACTACTACCGCGAGCGCGAAGGGGCGGTCGCCTCGCACGCCGACCGCATCGCGCGCACGCTGCCCGCCGATGCCGTGGAGGCGGGACGCCTCGAGCCCGTGCAGAAGCTGATCGCCGGCGAGGTCGCTCAGGGCCGGGTGGGCCTCGTGGAGGTCTACCGGATCGCGTCGAGCGACGTCCGCACCGTCGAGCCGTTCGTCGCGGCCCAGTCGGCCGATCTGCCGCGGGGTCACCTCCGTGCCACGGCCGATCGGATGGCCGCAACCGTGCTCGCTGGAAGCGGCGACACGGAAGCGCACGAGCCGCTCGACGGAGGCGGCGAGCTCGTACGGGCCGGGGCGCTGATCCTGGATCCGCAGACCCGGCGGCCCGTCGGCGTGGTGGTCGCGAGCGATCACCTGTCGGGCGACTTCCGGCAGATCACCGACGCCTACCAGCGGTATACGCAGCTGCGGGTGCTGCGGCTGCCGCTGCAGGGGGTCTACCTGTCGGTGTTCCTGATGATGACGCTCATGATCCTGGTGAGCGCGACCTGGACGGGCCTGTATCTGGCCAAGCGCATCACGCGCCCGGTCCAGCGGCTGGCGGCCGGGGCCCGCGAGATCGGCGCAGGCCATCTGGACTACCGGATCGAGCCCGAGACGCGCGACGAGTTCGGCTCGCTCGTCGAGGCGTTCAACACGATGGCCGGGGAGCTGGCGGCCAGCCAGCAGACGCTCGAGCGCTCCCGCGCCGACCTGGAGCGGAAGAATCTCGAGCTGGACGAGCGGCGGCGCTACATCGAGACGGTCCTCGAGCGGATTGCCACAGGCGTGATTTCACTCACACCCGAAGGCCGGGTGCAGACGATCAACAACGCCGCCCTGAAGCTGCTCGAGCTCGACCGCGCGGTGATCGGGCGTCCGATCGACGACGTCCTGCAGCGCGAGGACCTGCGTCCGCTGGAGGTCCTGCTCCGGCCGTCGCGAAGCTCCGGCGCGGGCACCGTGCCGGGCGGGCACGAGATTGCCCTCGCGCGCGAAGGGCGCGAGCTGTACCTGGCCGCCGCGGCGTCCCCCCTCCAGCGGGAGGACGGCCGCCCGGAAGGCGCAGTGCTGGTGTTCGACGACGTGACGCCGCTCATCCGGACGCAGCGTGTGGCGGCCTGGCGCGACGTCGCACGGCGGCTCGCCCACGAGATCAAGAATCCGCTCACACCGATTCAGCTGTGCGCCGAGCGGTTGCGCCGCCACTTCGGCGCCGCGCCGCCGGCGGCGCGGGATCTGGTGGACGAGTGCACGACCACGATCGTAGGCGAGGTCGAGTCGCTGAAGGCGCTCGTGGACGAATTCGCGCAGTTCGCCCGCATGCCGGCGCCGCGTGCCGTGCCGTCGGACGTGAACGGAGTGCTCGACGCGACGCTCGCGCTCTACAACGGCCTGTTCCGCGACATCCGGATCGAACGCCGGTTCGCGGAGGGACTGCCGGCCGTCCGGCTCGACGTCGAGCAGATTCGGCGCGTCGTGATCAACCTGCTCGACAACGCGATCGAGGCGCTCGGCGGAAGCGGCGCGCCGGCCCGGCCCGACGGATCGCCGCCGACCATCGTGCTGTCGACCGCGCTCGACACGGTGAACGGTGTGGCCCGGATCGTGGTCGCCGACAACGGCCCGGGCATCCCCCCCGGCGATCGGGACAAGCTCTTCATGCCGTACTATTCGACGAAACGGCGCGGCAGCGGGCTCGGGCTCGCAATCGTGCGGCGGATCGTGGCCGAGCACGGGGGCAGCATCGAGGTCACGGACAACTCCCCCACGGGGACGGTGTTTACGATAGAGGTTCCGGTCTAGGTGCCCTGGATGTCCCTGGGTGCGAGGAGGGCCTTGGGTGCGAGGAGGGCCTTGGGTGCGAGGTGCCTTGGTGGCGGGTCGCGTAAGCGGCGGGACCGATGAAGCCGACTGTCCTCATCGTTGACGACGAGGCGGGCGTGCGGAGTGCGCTCTCGGGCGTGCTGCGCGACGAGGGGTATGCGGTCGAGGCGGTCGACAGCGGGGAGGCCTGCCTGGATCGCGTCGCGCGGGGGCCGTACGACGTCATCGTGCTCGACATCTGGCTGCCCGGCATGGACGGGCTCGCCACGCTGGCGCGGCTGCGCGACCGGCGGGTCGACGCGCCCGTCGTGATGATCTCGGGGCACGGCAACATCGAGTCGGCGGTCCGGGCGATCAAGATGGGCGCGTTCGATTTCGTCGAGAAGCCGCTCTCGCTCGAGAAAACGGTGCTCGTCATCGGCAACGCCGTCCGCCAGCGCCAGCTCGAGGCAGAGAACCGCGCGCTGCGGGCCCACGTCGATCGGCGGCTGACGATGGTGGGCGAGAGCGTCGCGATGGCGCAACTCCGCGAGCAGATCGCGATGGCGGCGCCGACGAACGGCCGCGTGCTGATCTTCGGCGAGAACGGCACGGGCAAGGAGCTCGTCGCGCGCAGCATCCACGCGCTCAGCCGCCGGCGCGCCGGCCCCTTCGTCGAGGTCAACTGCGCGGCGATTCCCGAAGAGCTGATCGAGAGCGAGTTGTTCGGCCACGTGAAGGGCGCGTTCACGGGCGCGCTGCAGGACCGCCGAGGCAAGTTCGAGCTCGCCGACGGCGGCACTCTCTTCCTCGACGAGATCGGCGACATGAGCCTCAAGACGCAGGCCAAGGTGCTGCGTGCCCTGCAGGAGCAGGTCGTCGAGCCCGTCGGCGGCGCGAACAGCGTACGAGTCGACGTCCGGGTGCTCGCCGCGACGAACAAGGACCTGACGGCGGAGATCCGCGCGGCCCGCTTCCGCGAGGATCTGTACTTCCGCCTCAGCGTGATCCCCGTGTTCGTGCCCCCCCTGCGGGATCGCGCCGAGGACGTGCCGCTGCTGGCGGATCACTTCATGCGGGAGCTGGCGCGCGAGTACGGCCGGCGCTCGAAGCGGCTCGACCCCGGCGCCGCCGCCGCGCTGCAGGCGTACCGCTGGCCGGGCAACGTCCGCGAGTTGAGGAACGTGATCGAGCGTCTCATGATCATGGTGCCGGGCGACACGATCACCGCCGCCGACGTGACGTTCCTCGATGCCGGACTGCTCTCGGGAGCCGAGGTGCTCGCGGGCGTGCCCCTCCCGCTGCACGAGGCCCGCGATCGGTTCGAGCGGGAGTACATCCTGCGCGCGCTCGCGGCGCAGCAGGGAAACATCTCGCGGACCGCCGAGGTGCTCGGCGTCGAGCGCAGCAACCTCTATCGGAAGATGCGCGGGTTCGGCATTGCTCCCGTGCGTCGCCTGGAGGGAGACGAGGAGCTCGTCTGAGGCTCAGGCCCCGGACCCCTCGCCGCCGCGCCGGAGCTTCGTCTCGAGCACCTGGTCTTCGCTGAATCGCTCCAGCTGCAGGTAGAACTCTGCGGCCGCGATCAGGGCCGTCGAGGGGACCAGCCCCACAATCTCGCTCTCCAGGACCCGGACGCCGTACCGGTCCGCTTCCCGCTTCACGAGCTCGAACACGCGGAAGATGGGCGTCTTCTGATAGTTGGTCAGGTTCATCGAGACCTGCGCGAGGTCGCGGTCCTCGAGCTTCACGCCCATGGCCTTCACGTAGCGGAAGCCGCCGCTGCTCTGGCGGATCGCGGCGGCAATCTTCTTCGCGACGTCCAGCCGATCGGTGGCGAGATTGATGTTGTAGGCGATCAGCGGCATCCGGGCGCCGACGACCGAAGCCCCGGCGCTCGGATGGGGCGCAGGAGATCCGAAATCCGGCGCCCAGTCGGCTGACGCCATCTTCGCGGCGAGCCCCTCGAATTCGCCGCGGCGGATATCCTCGAGATTCCGCCGGGTCGCCGATGCCGCGGCCTCCTCGTACAGGAATACGGGCACGGCGAAGCGCTCGGCGACCGCCGCGCCCACCTCCCGCGCCAGCGCAACGCAGTCGGCCATCGTCGCGCCCTCGATCGGCACGAACGGGACGACGTCCACGGCGCCGACGCGCGGATGTTCCCCCTGGTGCCGGCGGAGGTCGATCGAGGCAATCGCCTCCTGGAAGAGCGCGAGGATCGCGGCTTTCAGGGGCGGCGCGTCGCCGACGAGCGTGAACACGGAACGGTTGTGCGAGGCGTCCGACGAGCGGTCGAGCAGGCGGACCCCGGCAGTGCCGCGGAGCGCCGCGGCCATGCGGTCCACGACGTCAAGGCGGCGCCCTTCGCTCACGTTCGGGATGCATTCGATGATCGCCATGCGCGTGCGTTGTACCACATCGGGCGGCGAACTTTCATTTGACGGCCCCATCCCGACGTTCCATAATCCGTGAGGCTCTTCGAGATATCTCCGCGCGGAGCACGCGCGTCCCGGCCGCGGCGTGCACAGGTTCCGTGCCGGCTTTGACGATGACCGATCCGCTGCGCACCGACCGCTCGCCCGATGCGGCCGACGTGCCGGATCGCGAGCGCGACGCGCGCATCGAGGAACTCCTCCTCCTCGGTCTCGATCACTATTTCGCCGAACAGCACGAGCTCGCCATCAGCGTCTGGACGCGCGTCCTCTTCCTCGATCGCGGGCACGCACGGGCGCGGGCGTACATCGAGCGCGCCCGCAGCGCAGTCGCCGAGCGCCAGCGGGAAGGCGAGGAGCTGCTGCACACCGGCGTGGCCGCGTTCGGCCGCGGCGATATCGCGACCGCGCGCCGGCTGCTGACGTCGGCGATGGAGCGCGGGACGGCCACCGAGGAGGCGCTCGCGACGCTGGATCGGATCACCCGTCTCGAGCTCGCGGCGCCGCGCGGAGGCGTCGCGACGCTCGCGCGCCAGCTCGCGCCCCTTCGGCGCGACGGTTCGAGGCCCCCGGCGAGCCGCGCGTCCTCGTCGCGGCTGGCCTGGGTCGCGACCGGCGGCGCGGCGGGCCTGACCGTCGCGGCTGCCGCGCTCTGGTTGTGGACCCGCGGCGCCGACTGGCTGCCGCGCACGGAGCCGCGACCCGGGCGCCAGACCGCACAGCTCGAAGCGGAGCCGCTGCCCGTGCCCACGGCGGGCGAGAACTCGCTCGTCCGCGCACGAACCCTCCGCGACCGCGGCCGTCTGCACGACGCGCTGAACGCGCTCGAAGGCATCCGTCGCGGCGATCCGCTCCGCCGTCAGGCAGACGAGCTGCGCGCCGCCATCCAGGACGAGCTCCTCGCCGCATCGAGAGGCACGTCCGGACCCGGGCGGGCGCCGGCGGGTCCCGGCCGATGAGATGCCCGAAGTGCCGGTACATCAGCTTCGGCACGGCCGACAAATGCCGAAACTGCGGATACGATTTCTCTCTCGTCGAAGAGCCTCCTGCGCCCGACCTCCCGATCCGTCGCGAAGAGCCCATCGTCGGGCCGCTTCGCGATCTGCCCCTCGCTGCGGCGCAGCCGAGCGGGACCGGTCCTGAACGATCGCCGGATGCGTTGCCGCTCTTCGAGACGGGCCATCCGTCCGACGACAGGCCCCTGATTTCCGCGCCGTCCGTGCCTCGGCCTCCCCTCGCCGTGCGGAAGCCAAGCCCGGCGCCGGGACGGCCGCGCGGAGAGATGGAGACCGCGCCCGGTTCCCGCGGCGCTCACGCCCACGGCACCGGCCGTCTGCTGGCTCGCGTGGAGGAGGAAGCGGCCGCCACGGCCGACGCCGGGCCCGCCGGAGAGGCCCGCGACGCAGCCTCGCTCGTGCGGCGCGCCGCAGCAGGCCTTCTCGACCTGCTCATCCTCGCGTCCATCGACGTGCTCGTGGTCTATCTCACGCTCCAGGTCCTCAGTCTGACACCGGGCGACGTGCGCATGCTCCCGGCCGCACCGCTCGCGGCGTTCCTGCTGCTGCTCAACGGCGGCTATCTCGCGCTCTTCACGGCCGCGGGGGGACAGACGATCGGCAAGATGTCGACGGGCATTCGTGTCGTGCCCTCGGCTGCGCCTGCGGGATCGCACGGCCGTGTCGCGCTCGGCCCGGCCGTGGTCCGCGCTGCTGCCTATTTTGCCGCGCTCCTGCCGGCGGGCCTCGGGTTCGTCCCGATTCTCCTGGCCGCCGATCGGCGCGGGCTGCACGATCGGCTCGCCGAGACCCGCGTCGTCCGGGCGTGACGCACCTGGCGATCTTCGTCGCGACGGCCGCCTACACCGGCTACTTCCCGATCGCTCCCGGCACGGTTGGCTCGCTCGCCGGCCTGCTGGTTTATGCGCTGGTCTGGTGGACGGGGTCGGCATTGATCGAGAGCGGGACGATCCTCGTGCTCTTCGGAGCCGGCGTGTGGGCCGGTACGAAAGCCGAGCGCTACTTCGGCGGCATCGACCCGGGCCCTGTCGTCATCGACGAAGTGGTCGGAATGCTCGTCACGATGTGGCTCATCCCGGGCGGGATGGCGACGGCCGCGGCAGGATTCATGCTGTTCAGGATCTTCGATGTCGTGAAGCCGTTTCCGGCGAAACGCCTCGAGCGTCTCCACGGCGGGCTCGGCGTCATGGCCGACGACGCGATGGCTGCGGTGTACGCGAACCTGACGCTGCGACTGGTCCTGTGGGTGTTCCCGGGGGTGATTGCATGACTCGTTCGACGCCGCTCCGGTCGGCGGCGGTCATCGCCGTCGGCTCGGAGCTGCTGGGATCGACGCGACTCGACACGAACTCGCTGTTCGTCTCGGAGCGGTTGTGCTCGCTCGGCATCGAGCTCAGATCGAAGTCGGTCGTGGGGGACAGCCGCACCGAGCTCGCCGCGCACCTGCGCCACGCGCTCGAGCGCGTGGACGCCGTCGTCCTGACGGGAGGCCTGGGACCGACCGACGACGACGTCACCCGGGAAGTCGTGGCGGACGTGCTCGGGCGGCCGCTCGAGGAGGATCCTGCTATCGTCGCGCACATCCAGGAGCGCTTCCGGCGGCGCGGCCTGACGATGCCGGAGGTGAACCGCCGGCAGGCGCAGGTGCCCCGCGGCGCAGTCGTGCTCGCGAACCCGCTCGGGACCGCGCCGGGGCTGCTCATCGAGCACGAACGGGGCGTGATCGTGCTCCTGCCGGGTCCGCCGCGCGAGCTGCAGCCGATGCTGGACGGCCTCGTCGCCGGCGCGCTGGCCGAACGAGCGAGCGCCGAGCGCATCTACAGGACGTCTCTTTTCGTGGTCGGCCGCTCCGAATCGCACGTGGAAGAGCGCGTGCAGCCGATCTACTCGTCGTGGCTGCGCGCCATCCCGCCGATCGAGACCACCGTCCTCGCGACGCCCGGCCAGATCGAGCTGCACCTCTCGGTCCGCACGGCGGACCCGACGCTGGCTGCCGACACGCTGGCGAGCGCGCGGCGCCAGCTTCGCGAGGCGCTCGCGCCGGACGTGTACAGCGAAGACGGCCGGCCGCTCGAGGAAATTGTCGGGCGGCTGCTGCAGGAGCGCGGGCTCACGATCGCCGCAGCCGAATCGTGCACGGGCGGTCTCCTGCTGTCGCGGCTCACGGACGTGCCTGGCAGCTCGGCCTACGTGCTGGGCGGCGTGGTCGCTTACGCCAACGAGCTGAAGACCGCTTTCGCGAACGTGCCAGCCGACCTGATTGACAGGCACGGCGCCGTCAGCGAGCCTGTTGCCGCCGCAATGGCAGAAGGGATACGGGAGCGGACGGGCGCAGCCGTAGGCATCGGCGTCACAGGGGTCGCGGGGCCGGGGGGCGGTACGCCGCAGAAACCTGTCGGGATGGTGGTGCTCGCTGCCGTGCTGCCGGGTGCCGCTGCCCGGGTCCGTACCGTCAACCTGCCCGGCGGGCGCAACCAGATCAAGTTCAACGCGACGCAGGCGGCACTCGATCTGGTGAGGAGGGGGCTGCTGGCGAGCGCTTGAGCAGTCGCCGCCCGAGTCCCGCCGCCCGAGGCCTGAAACCTGCGAGCTCTCGCATGCGCGTCTTCGTTGGGGTGGAGCTGCCGGATGCGGTCCGGCGGGCGGCTGCGGAAGCCGCAGCGACGCTCGAGCGGCGGCTTCGCCGACGCGCACCGCGGCTCCGGCTGCGGTGGGTCGATCCCGAAAACCTCCACGTGACGATCTGGTTCATCGGTCAGGTGAACGAGGAGCAGTTCTCTGCGCTGGAAGACGCGCTTCGGCACCCCTGGCATACAGCGGCCTTTCAGCTGGATCTCGGTCGCGTCGGCGCGTTTCCAGTGTCCGGCCCGCCGCGGGTCATCTGGATGGGAGTCGACGAGGGGTCGACGGCGCTCGCGGCGCTGCACGCGGAGCTCCGGGGTCGCCTGGCGCCACTCGGATACGAAGCCGAGCGACGGCCGTACGCGGCCCACGTGACGCTGGCCCGCGTGAAGGAGTCCCGGCGATCCGAGGTGCCGGCCGCCCGACGCTGTCTGGAAGAGGCCAGCGCAGCGCGCGCGTCCGCGCGCATCGAGCGCGTCACCCTCTTCCAGAGCCACCTGTCGCCCGCCGGTTCGCGGTACGAACCGCTGTTCGATGTACCCTTGATGAGGTGATGCTCGCAGTCCTGCTCGGCTACCTGGCCGGCTCCGTTCCATTCGCGTACCTGCTCGCGCGCCGTGCCGGCATCGACGTCCGCCTGCAGGGCAGTGGAAACGTCGGCGCAGCGAACGTGCTGCGGACGACGGGGCTGGGCCGTGCCCTGGCGGTGATGGCACTCGACGTGGGCAAGGGCGTGGCGGCGGTCGTGCTCGCACAGTCGACCACCGGCGGGGCCGCGCTGGCCGGCACCGCCGCGGTCGTGGGCCACGTGTATCCCATCTGGCTGCGGTTCCACGGCGGAAAGGGTGTGGCCGTCGCCGCGGGCGTGTTCGCCGTCCTGACGCCCGTTGCCACGGCGCTTGCTGCCGCGCTGTTCGTCATCACCGTCTGGGCGACGCGCTACATCTCGCTGGGATCGGTGGCCGCCAGCGTGGTCCTGCCCCCGACCGCCTGGCTGACCGGTGCCCCTGGCGCGGTTGTGGGAGCTGCATGGGTGGCCGCCGCCCTGATCCTGTTCCGCCACAGAGCGAACCTGCGCCGCCTGCAGGCTGGCACGGAGCGCCGCTTCCGTGAGCGGGTCCGGCCCGTATGATCCTCCAGAGCGCCGAGACGATAGCCATTCTGGGGGCCGGCAGCTGGGGCACGGCGCTCTCTATACACCTGGCGCGCGCCGGTCACCGGGTGCGGCTGTGGGCCAGGGATGCCGACCTCGCGCACGAGATGCAGGCGCGCCGCGCCAACCCCCGTTATCTACCGGGTACCTGCCTGCCCGATGGGGTGCTTCCGGTTACGGACCTCGCTGAGGCAATGGACTCCTCGAGCATCGTCGTGTTCGCCGTCCCCTCGCACGGGCTGCGCGCCGTGGCCCGCAAGGCGTCGGCCGTCCTGCCCGGGAACGCTGTCGTCGTCAGTGCGAGCAAGGGACTCGAAACCGGGACGCTGCGCCGGATGTCAGAGGTCATCGAAGAAGAGACGTCCGGCGCGCGCCCGGTCGTCGTGCTGTCGGGTCCGAGCTTCGCGGCCGAGGTCGCCCGGGGTCTGCCGACTGTCGTCGTCGCCGCCTCGCGGGTGCCGGAGGCCGTGGGCCTGGTCCAGGATCGTTTCCGCGGCTCGGCCTTCCGGCTCTACGCGAGCGACGACGTGCCGGGGGTGGAGATTGGCGGGGCGATGAAGAACGTCATTGCCATCGCGGCTGGCGTGGTCGACGGGCTGGGGCTGGGCCACAACTCGATGGCGGCGCTCATCACGCGGGGTCTGGCGGAGATCTCCCGGCTCGCGTTCGCCGAGGGCGGACGTCGCGAGACGCTGGCCGGCCTCAGCGGCCTCGGCGACCTCGTGCTCACATCGACCGGCGACCTGAGCCGCAACCGGCATGTGGGTCTCGAGCTCGGGCGTGGCCGAGCGCTGGAGGAGATTCTCGGAGAGATGCGGATGGTGGCCGAGGGCGTCAGAACGACCGGGGCCGCGCTGGCGCTCGGCGAACGGCACGGTCTCGAGCTGCCCATCGCCGCGCAGATGGCGGCGGTTCTCGAAGGCCGCTGTTCGCCGCTGGCAGGCGTCGAAGCGCTCATGGGCAGGCGCCAGCGCCCCGAGTCGGATCAGGGGCAGGCTGGCGTCAGGGGGTGAACGACACGACCGATGGGGTTCCTCGAACGAATCAGGACGTCGCTGAGCAAGACGACGCAGCAGTTCGTCGATCGTTTCGACGAGGTGGTCCGGCGCGCGGATGCGCCCGAAGCCCGGAGCCGCGCACTGGACGTCGACACGCTCGACGCGCTGGAAGAGGTGCTCATCTCCGCCGACGTCGGTCTGCCGGCCACCGAGCGGATCATCGGCGCGGTCAGGGAGCGCCGGAACCGCGGCGCGTCGCTCCGCGAGCTCGTCAAGGCGGAAGTCCTGTCGATCCTCCACGCGGCCGACATCCCGGCTGCCGACGGCCGCAAGCCCCGCGTCGTGATGATCGTGGGCGTCAACGGCACGGGCAAAACGACGACGATCGGCAAGCTGGCGCGTTTCATCAAGGAGTCCGGGGGCACGCCGCTCATCTGCGCGGCCGACACGTTCCGGGCGGCCGCGGTCGAGCAGCTCGAAGTATGGGCGAAGAGAGCGGAGGTGGATTTCATCCGGGCCAGAGCGGGGGCCGATCCGGCCGCGGTCGTCTTCGATGCCATCGCGGCTGGTCGTGCACGCGGCCGCGACGTCGTACTGGTGGACACGGCGGGCCGGCTCCACACGCGCGTCAACCTCATGAGCGAGCTGGAGAAGATCCGTCGCGTCGCCGCGCGTGAGGTGGAGGGCGCCCCGCACGAAGTGCTGCTCGTCCTCGATGCGACAGTCGGGCAGAACGGCGTCGTGCAGGCGCGCGAGTTCACCACGGTCGCCGGGGTCAACGGCATCGTCCTGACCAAGCTGGACGGCACGGCCAAGGGTGGCGTCGCGGTCGCGATCGCTCACGATCTGAAGCTGCCGATCCGGTACGTCGGCGTGGGAGAAGGCATCGAGGATCTGGTGCCGTTTTCTCCGGAGGACTACGTGGAGGCGCTCTTCCAGGAGAAGTGGTGACGCCCGGTGACCGCGCCGCGGCCCCGACGGATCGCAGAATTGCGTTCATGCAGCGCGCGCTGGCTCTCGCCGAGCGCGGCAGGGGCCGCACCAGCCCGAACCCCATGGTGGGCGCGCTCGTCGTCGACGAGGAGGGCGTCATCGTCGGGCGCGGCGCGCACGAATACGCCGGCGGGCCTCACGCCGAGATCCACGCCCTCGCCGACGCAGGCGAGCGCGCTCAGGGTGCGACGCTCTACTGCACGCTCGAGCCCTGCTGTCATACAGGGCGGACCGGGCCGTGCGCCCCGCGGATCGTCGAGGCGGGGATCAGGCGCGCCGTGATCGCCGTCGAGGATCCGAATCCGGTGGTCGCCGGGCGAGGGATCGCGCACCTGCGGGACCATGGCATCGAAGTCGAGGTCGGGATCGGCCGCGACGAGGCGACGCGGCTGAACCGCGCGTTCTTCACACGCGTGACGCTGGGTCGTCCCTTCGTCACCATGAAGGCCGCCGTGAGCCTCGACGGCTGCGTGGCGGCGGAGCCGGGCGTGCGAACGGCCCTCACCGGGGCCGAGTCGAACCGGCTCCTGCAACGTGAGCGTGCGGAGGTGGACGCCATCGCCGTGGGGTCCGGAACCGTGCTGGTCGACGATCCCGTGCTGACGGCGCGAGGCGCCTACCGTTATCGGCCGCTGACCCGGGTCGTGTTCGACCGGCGGCTTCGGACGACGCCGGCGGCGCGGCTGTTCTCGACGCTTGCCGCCGGGCCGGTCATAATAGTCACGGGCCCGACAGCCGGCCAATCGCGGGACCGGGCCGAGGCGCTGGCGCAGGCGGGGGCCACGATCGTCGGCGTCGAGGCGGGGCCAGGCTCGACGGAGTTCCTCGGGGCCGCCTTGCGGCGTCTCGCCGATGCGGGCACGACCACGCTGGTCGTCGAAGGCGGGCCGATGCTGCATGCAGCGTTCTGGCGTGCCGGGCTGGTGGATCGGCTCGAGCTTGTCCTCACCCCTCAGTTCCTGCGACCGACCGGCGTGCCATGGGACGCGACCGGGATAGGTACGGTTGCGAGCCTGGTCGGCACGGCGGTGTGCTTCGTGGGCGAGGACGTCTGGATCGAGGGCGATGTTCACCGGGCTGATTGAGTCGGTCGGCGAGATCGCGTCGATGGCCCCGGTGCCAGGCGGATTCCGTCTCGAGGTTCGCACCGGCCTCGCTCCCGATCTTCGCCCCGGCGACAGCCTCGCCGTGAACGGCGTGTGCCTCACTGCGGTCGCGATCTCGGACGGGACGGTGGCCGCCGACGTGTCGCCCGAGACGGCGCGCGTCACGTCGCTCGGCACCCTGCAGCCCGGTTCGCTCGTGAACCTGGAGCGCCCGCTGCGGGCGGACGCGCGGCTCGGAGGGCATTTCGTCCAGGGACACGTCGACGCGACTGGCACGATCGCGGCTATCGAACCCGAGGGGGACTCCCACCGCGTGGCGGTGACCTACCCGCGGGCGCTCGCCGCGAACCTCGTCTCCAGGGGCTCTATTGCAGTCGACGGCATCAGTCTCACGCTGGCGAGCGTAGAAGACGATCGGTTCACCGTGCAGATCATCCCGTACACCTGGGCGCATACGAATCTCCGCTGCGCGCGGGTCGGCCGCGCCGTGAACCTCGAGTGCGACATCCTCGGGAAATACGTCGCCCGGCTGATGAATGTGGGTCAGGTCCGGCCGGGCCAGTGAGGCGCAGGTTGAAAGACAGGGGATTCATGCCATGAGCACGTCTGGCGGTCGCCGCAGGTCCGGCCGCTCGCCGTTCGCGCCGATCGAGCGCGCGATCGAAGCGATTCGCGCGGGGCAGATGATCATCGTCGTAGACGACGAGGATCGCGAGAACGAGGGAGACCTCACGATCGCGGCCGAGAAGATCACGCCGGCGGCCGTCAACTTCATGGCCCGGCACGGCCGCGGACTGATCTGCATGCCGATGACCGAGGAGCGGATCGCCGAGCTGGACCTGCCGATGATGGTCTCGACGAACACCGCTCGCTTCGATACGGCATTCACGGTCTCGATCGAAGCCGTCGGCGTGACGAGCACGGGAATCTCGGCTGCCGACCGCGCGGCCACGGTGCTGGCGGCGATTGATCCCGGCACGCGGCCCTCCGACCTGGCGAGGCCCGGCCACATGTTCCCGCTGAAGGCGAGGAACGGCGGCGTGCTCGTCCGCGCCGGTCAGACAGAGGCCGCCGTCGATCTCGCGCGCATCGCCGGTCTCTACCCGGCGGGCGTCATCTGCGAGATCATGAACGAAGACGGCACGATGGCGCGCGTCCCCGAGCTCACGCGCTTCGCGAAGCGCCACAGGCTGCTGATGATCACGGTCGCGGATCTGATCCAGTACCGGATGCGGACCGAAGCGCTCGTGCGGCGCGTCGCGGCCGCGTCCCTCCCGACGGACCACGGCGACTTCCGCGTGATCGCCTACGAGAGCGTGCTCGACCGGGAGACGCACGTCGCGCTCGTCAGGGGCGAGATTGGCGACGGCGGGCAGGTGCTCGTCCGTGTCCACTCCCGGTGTCTGACGGGCGACGTCTTCCATTCCGCGCGGTGCGACTGCGGGCCCCAACTCGAAGCCGCCCTCGGGCGCATTGCGGCAGAGGGGCGTGGCGTGCTGCTCTATCTGAACCAGGAAGGCCGTGGCATCGGGCTCTCGAACAAGATCCGCGCCTACGAGCTGCAGGACCAGGGCTTCGACACGGTCGAGGCCAACGAGCGGCTCGGGTTCAAGGCTGATCAGCGCGACTACGGCATCGGGGTGCAGATTCTGAAGGATCTGGGCGTACGCTCCATGCGGCTGCTCTCGAACAACCCCCGGAAGCTGGTTGGCATCGAGGGCTACCAGCTCTCGGTCGAAGAGTGGCTGCCGCTCGAGATCCCGGCATCGGAGTTCACGCGCCGTTATCTGCAGACGAAGAAAGAGAAGCTGGGCCACAAGCTGGAGTCGGTCTGAGGCGGCCGGGAGACACGCCGGGCGGCTGCGCCTTGCCGCAGGGCGGCCGTTCTGTCTCCTGGCTGGAGGCGGTTCAGTCGTCCGGGTGCCGATCGCCGGCCCGGCGGGTTCGGCAGGCCGTCTCTGACACCGGTGGCCGAGGGCGCTGCTCGTCGCCGAAAGGACCGCGTCCTTGCCAGACCGGGGCGCGCGGGCCATCCCGCGGTCGACTCCCGCCTTGTCAACACGCGTGAAGCTCTGGTAGGATAAGGGTTTGCGCGTGAGGTGGTTAGCGCCCGCGTGGAGGCGGCTCGCCCTTCCCGCTCACCCTGTCGGCTGCACGCATGTTCGACTCGCTCAGCACACGACTTCAGGACGTCTTCCGCTCGCTCCGGGGCGAGGCCAGGCTCACGGAGCAGACCGTCGAGGCGGCCCTCCGCGAGATCCGGATGGCGCTGCTCGAAGCCGACGTCAATTTCAAGGTCGTCAAGGCCTTCATCGACCGGGTTCGCGACCGCGCTGTCGATCAGGAAGTCCTTCGCAGCCTCACTCCCGCTCAGCAGGTCGTGCGGATCGTGCGCGACGAGATGCTCGCCCTGTTCGGCGAGACGACAGGCGGGCTTCCCTCATCGCAGACGCGCCCGCGCGTCATTCTCCTGTTGGGCCTCCAGGGTTCCGGAAAGACGACCACCTCGGCCAAGCTGGGTCGCTGGCTCGCCGCCCAGGGACGCCATCCCCTGCTGGTATCGACGGACGTCCGACGTCCGGCCGCCATCCAGCAGCTCACCGTGGTCGGCAATCAGGCCGGCGTCAAGGTTCACGATCCGGCGGGAGAGCTCGATCCCGTCCGCCGGGCCAGCGGTGCGCTGTCCGAGGCGAAGAACAGCGGCTTCGACGTCGTCATCGTCGATACCGCGGGGCGTCTGCACATCGACGACGAGCTGATGGACGAGCTGCAGGCGATCAAGACGGCCGTGCAGCCCGTCGATCTGCTCTACGTCGCCGACGCGATGACGGGCCAGGACGCCATCAAGAGCGCGGGCGAGTTCAACCGCCGGGTGGGCGTCACGGGCGTGGTGCTCACCAAGATGGACGGCGACGCCAGGGGCGGGGCGGCCCTCTCGGTCGTCGGCGTGGTTGGCGTGCCCATCGCGTTCGTCGGCAGCGGGGAGCGCCTGCAGGATCTCGAGCCGTTCCATCCCGACCGCGTGGTCTCACGCGTGCTCGGCATGGGGGACGTGCTGTCGCTGATCGAGAAGGCGGAGGCGGCGGTCTCGGCCGAGGATGCCGAGAAGCTCGAACGCAAGATCCGTCTCGACGAGTTCACGCTGGAGGACTTCCGGGACCAGCTCCGCACCATCAAGAAGATGGGGCCCCTCGAGCAGATCCTGGGTATGCTGCCGGGGATGGGCAACCTCAAGCAGCTCGCAGCCAACCGTGAGGCAGTCGACGATCGGCAGCTCGGGCGGGTCGAGGCCATCATCAACTCGATGACGCCGAAAGAGCGGCGCAACCACGCGATCATCAACGGGAGCCGGCGGAAGCGCATCGCGCGGGGAAGTGGCACGTCGGTCGAGGAAGTCAACCGGCTGCTGAAGCAGTTCGTGCAGATGAAGAAGATGCTCAAGCAGCTGGGCGGGATGACCGGACCCGGCAGGAAACGCGGCGGTCTGGGGATGATGAAGTCGCTGATGCGCTGAGCGTACGCGCCGCCGGGCGCGTCGCGAGCGGGGGTGGGGCCCCGCGAGCAATAGATAGAAGAGGACATACATGCTGGCTATTCGTCTGCGGCGGATGGGATCCAAGAAGCGGTCGTTCTACCGCGTGGTCGTCACAGAGTCACGGTCGGCGCGCGACAGCAGCTTCGTGGAGGTGCTGGGTCACTATAACCCCCGCACCAGGCCCGAGGCGCTCGACATCAACCGGGAGCGGCTGGAACACTGGATCAAGTTGGGAGCGCAGCCCTCGGATTCGGTCCGCACGCTCGTCTCGCGGATGCCGCCGGCCCCGGCGCCCGCCGAACAGCCCGCATCGTGAGCCGCGCCCGCGACGTCGTCGAGGTGATCGCGCGGGCGCTCGCCGATCGTCCCGAAGCGGTCCGCGTGACCGAGCGGCACCACCGGGGCCAGACGCTCGTGGAGCTGTTCATGGCCCCCGGCGATCTGGGACGGGTGATCGGCCGGCAGGGGCGCACGGCGGCGGCGATGCGGACCCTGGTCGGCGCGGCCGCGGAGCTGGAGGGGGGCAGGGCCACACTCGAGTTCCGGGACGAGTAGTCGGCCGCCGAAGCACGGGGCCTGGGATGGAAAGGGAGCTCGTGCCGCGACCTGCGCAACCACCTCGGCAGATGGGTGACGATCTCGTGCTCGTCGGGCGTGTGGCCCGCGCGCACGGGAACAAGGGGCAGGTGATCGTCAACCTCGAGACCGACTTTCCGGACGAGCGGTTCCGGACGGGCGAGCGGCTGTTCGTCGGCGCGGGGGAGTCGCCGGCGTCGTTCCGGATCGTGCACGTGCGTTTTCACCAGGGCCGCCCCATCGTGGCGCTCGAGGGTGTCGAGACGATGGATCAGGCGCAGGCGCTGGCGGGGCAGGAGCTGCGAATCGTGGCGGCCGACCGTCCGGCCCTGCCGGCGGGTACGTACTACCGGGACGAGCTGGTGGGCTCCGAGGTGACCGATCTCGACGGCCGGCAGGTGGGACACGTGACCGCGGTCGAGGGTCCCATGGAGCTCAGCCGCCTCGTGGTGACCGGTCCGCGGGGCGAGGTGCTGATTCCGCTGGCCGCGGAGATTTGCGTGCGCGTCGACCCGGCGGCGCGGCTCATCGTCGTGAATCCGCCCGAAGGGCTGCTGGAACTGAACCTGAGTTCGAACAGGGAGTCAACGCCGCAACTGCCACGCCGGCCGCTCGATCCGTGAAGATCGACATCGTCACGATCTTTCCGCAGATGGCGGAACCGCTCCTGGCCGGAGGAGTGACCGGCCGGGCCGTGCAACGGGGCGTGCTCGACGTGGCGGTGCACGACCTGCGGCGCTTCACGGCGGATCGGCATCGGGTCGTCGACGACGTGCCGTTCGGCGGCGGGCCGGGCATGGTGATGAAGCCCGAGCCGTTCTTCGGTGCGGCCGAGCACATCCGTCGCGAGCGTGGCGCGCCCGGCGCGATCGTGCTGACGAGCCCCGACGGTCCGCTGCTCACGCACGCCACGGCCGTGCGCCTGAGCCGGTTGGGGCATATCGCCCTGCTGTGCGGGCGGTACGAGGGAGTGGACGACCGGGTGCGACAATTCCTCGCCACGGAGGAGCTGTCCATCGGCGATTACGTGCTGTCGGGCGGGGAGCTGGCGGCGCTGGTGATCGTCGATGTCGTGGCGCGGCTGATCCCTGGCGTGGTCGGCGACGAGGCGAGCGTGGCGCGCGACTCGTTCGCAGGCGGGCTGCTCGATTTTCCGCAGTACACGCGTCCTGCGGAATTCCGCGGCATGGAAGTCCCCCCCGTGCTGCTGTCGGGGCACCACGGGGAAATCGCGCGCTGGCGCCGCCGTGCGGCGCTGGCGCGCACGCTGGATCGGCGCCCGGATCTGATTGGGCGCGCGCAGCTCGATGCGTCCGACCAGGCGCTGCTGCGCGAACTGCTGGAGCAACGGGAGAAGGGAGCGGATCGATGACTGCCGTAGAGACCGTCGAGCGCGGACAGCTGGTGGAGCGCCCGGCGATCAAGCCCGGCGACACCGTGCGCGTACACGTCAAGGTGCGGGAGGGCGACAAGGAGCGGATCCAGGTCTTCGAGGGTATCGTGATTGGCATGCACCGGGGGGGCGCGAGGGCGACCTTCACGGTGCGCAAGGTGTCGTTCGGCCAGGGGGTCGAGCGCATCTTTCCGCTGCACTCGCCCGTCATCGACAAGATCGACGTGGTGCGGTCTGCCAGGGTCCGCCGTGCGAAGCTGTACTTCCTCCGGAACCTCAAGGGCAAGGCCGCGCGCATGAAGGAGCAGAAGAAGCCCACGTCCTGACGCGGCGTATCGGGAGGACGGCGAAGGATTTGCCGGATGGTCAAGGTCCGCGCCTTCAGAACGCTCGAGAACGCCATCCGCCGGATGGGTTTCAACGCGGTGGCGGGAGTCGACGAGGTCGGGCGCGGCTGCCTGGCCGGACCCGTGGTCGCGGCCGCCGTCATCCTCGCGCCGGATCGGTACATCGCCCGGGTCTGCGACTCGAAGACCGTGACAGCGCTCGAGCGGGTGCGGCTCTACGAGCGAATCACCCGTTCGGCCATCGCGTGGAGCGTCGCGGCGGCCGATTGCGAGGAGATCGATCGGATCAACATCCATCAGGCCTCCCTCCGGGCGATGCAGCGGGCCGTGATGTCGCTGGTCCCGTGTCCGGATTTCGTGCTGGTGGACGCGTTCCGGGTACCGGACCTGCTGATGGCGCAACGTGCGATCACGCACGGCGACAGCCGATGCACCGTCATCGCTGCGGCCTCGATTGTGGCGAAGGTCACGCGCGATCGGCTCATGTTCGAGCTCCACGCCCGGGACCCGCGTTATGGATTCGACCGGCACAAGGGGTACGCCACGCGGGATCACCTCGACGCCGTGTCGCGCTACGGATATTCCGACATGCACCGGCGGTCGTTCCGGCCGCCCACACTGTTTGATACGCTGGAGTAGCCTCCAGCTCGACGCTCCCCGACGTCTCCCGACCTGGAGAGGCCTCTGTGGCTTTCGATCGCGACAGCACGCTGAAGAAGGCGGAGAAGCTCCTGCGGCAGGGACGACTGGACGGCGCGATTGCCGAGTACGTCCGGGTGCTGGAGGACCAGCCGCGGGACTGGACTACGGCCAACACGCTCGGCGATCTGTACGCCAGGAACGGGCAGCCGGCCGAGGCGGTGGGGCACTACAGCCGGATCGCCGGTCACTTCATGGAGGAGGGCTTCTATCCGAAGGCGGCCGCCCTCTACAAGAAAATCCTGAAAATCGACCCCGACTCGGAAGCAGTGCAGCTGCAGCTGGCCGAAGTCTCGGCGCGGCAGGGCCTGCTGGCCGACGCGAAGGCCTACCTCTCGCTCGTGGAAAGCCGCCGCCGCAAGCGTGGCGACCGCCGTGGCGCGGCCGAGATCATCGTGCGGCTGGGTACCCTTGATTCCGGCGATTTCGAGGCCCGGCAGCTCGCGGCCCGGACTTTGGAAGACATGGGCCAGGCGAGCGGCGCGGCGGACGCCTACAAGGCGATGTCCGACGACCTTGCCGAGAAGGGTCGGACCGCTGACGCGCTTGCGGCGCTGCGGGAATACGCGCGCCTGGCGCCCGGGGATCCTGCAGCACGCGCCACTCTCGCCAGGGCGGCGCTGGAGCGCGGCGACCTCGACGGGGCGCGGAAACACCTCGACCGGGAGACGGCCGGTAGCGACCCGGCCCTGCTGCTCGCGCTCGTGGAGCTGGACCTCCGCGCCGGCGCTATCAATCGCGCTCGGGAACTCCTGCCCGGGCTCCTCGCGTCGAGTGCCGACAGCCGCGCCCGGGTGGTGGAGCTCGGATGGACGCTGCTCGACGGCAACGCCGAGGCGGCCTTGATCTGCGTGGACGCGGCGGTCGACGCCGCGCTCGCGGCGTCTGACCACCTGGCTGCGGTCCGGCTCCTCCAGGAGTTCGTGGCCCGCGTTCCGGGCCACATCCCGGCGCTGCTGAAGCTCGTCGAGATCTGCGTGGACGCCGGGCTGGAGAGTTCGATGTACGAGGCACAGGAGCGGCTCGCGGACGCCTACCTGGCCGCCGGCCACGCGGCCGAGGCGCGTGCGATTGCCGAGGATCTCGTCGCCCGCGAACCGTGGGAATCGGCCCACATCGATCGGTTCCGCCGATCGCTCGTCATGCTGCGTGTATCCGACCCCGATACGGTCATCGCCGAGCGGCTCAGCGGCCAGGTCCCGTTCATGGCCAGGGACCCGTTCTTCGAGCTGCCCGTCCCGGCCGCCGAATCGGCTGGTGCCGACGACAGACCCGCTCCAGTCGCGATTGCCGTCGACGAGTCAGCCGGCGAGGAAGCGTTGCCCGCGCCGCAGGAGCCCGCCACGGCCGCGCCGGCTGTGCGGCCCGAAGCGGTTGCCGCTGCGCGGGCGACTGCCACATCCGGGGAGGAGCTCGACATCACGGGCGCGCTGGGCGAGCTGGATGCCCGGCCAGCCGCCTCGACGACCGGGCCCTCGCGGAATCTGGAGGAGGTCTTCCAGCAGAAGCGAGACCAGGCGGAGAGCGGCCCCGACTACTCCACGCAGCACATGATCCTCGCGCGCACGTATCTCGAGATGGGCAGGCCGGACGAGGCCATCGCCTCGCTGACGACGGCGGCGCGCTCCACGCGCCATCGTTTCGAGGCGGCTTCGGTCCTGGGCCGGCTCCTGAGAGATCGCGGCGAGCGGACGGGCGCCATCGACTGGCTCGAGCGCGCGGCCGAGGCTCCTCCGCCGGAGCCGGAGCAGGGGCATGCGCTTCTCTACGACCTCGGCGTCCTGCTCGATGACGAGGGGGAAGTCGTCCGGGCGCTCGCTGTGTTCCTGGAGCTTCAGGCCGAGGCCGGCGACTACCGCGACGTCCCGTCCCGGATCGATCGGCTCGCCCGCGCGCAGAGCGGAGGCTGACATCTCGTTCTTCTCGCGTCTCCTGTTTGCGGCGTACTTCCTCGAGGCGGGCCTCGTCCTGATCGTGGCCCCCTGGTCGCGCTTCTGGGAGCGCAACCTGTTCCTCGCATCCGTCCCTTTCCTGGAAGGGCTGGTGTCCAACCTCTTTCTCCGCGGGGCGATCTCCGGGGTCGGCCTGATCACGGCCGTCGCGGGCCTGGCCGAGCTCGCCGCCGCGGTCGCCGGCCGTCGGGTCCACGACTCCGAAGCCGCGCGTCCGGACTCGGCCGGATGACGGTACCGCGGCTCCCGGCTCCGGTTTCCATGGCGATCACCGATCGCGGCCGGCCCGACGGCGGCTCTCCCGGCGGACTCGACCGGCTCGTGGAACACGCCGCGCGTGCCGCCGAGGCGGGCGTCACCCTGATCCAGGTTCGTGAGCGCGGCTGCGACGACCGGACCCTGTGCGCGGTCGTTTCCCGCATCCTCGACGCGCTGTCGTCCAGAGCCACGCGCGTGCTCGTGAACGAACGGGCGGACATCGCCCTCGCCTGCGGCGCACATGGCGTACACCTGCCCTCGGAGGGCCTGCCCGCGGCTCGCGTGCGATCGATCGTGCCGCCCGGCTTCCTCATCGGCCGGTCCGTTCACACAGAGGCCGAGGCTCGAAGCGTCGACGAGGCCGGAGGCTGCGACTACCTCGTCTTCGGAACGGTCTTCGAAACCTCCAGCAAGCCGGCGGGTCACGATGTCGCCGGTCTTCCCGCGCTCGAAGCCGTCTGCGCTGCGGTGCGTCTGCCGGTCCTCGCTATCGGCGGCGTCAGCACCGATCGGTTCGTGTCGATCGCCGGTGCGGGGGCAGCGGGTGTTGCTGCCATCCGCCTGTTCGCCGACGGCTCGGTCGAGGCGCTGTCGAGAATCGTCGAGCAGCTGAATGCGGCCTGGAGACACGCGGGCAGCAAGATGGTTCGGGACTGAATCAAGCCAATGGATCCGGCTTTCCGTTCGGCCCTCGTGGACATGTTCCGGCGGGGGGAAGTGACGCGGGAGATCCGGCTGCTCGCCGCGCAGGGAGCGCTCGCGCCCCGGGCGCACGAACAGGTCGCCCTGCTGGTGCTGCTGGCCGACGATCCTGACAGCGAGATCGCAGCCCGGACCCGCGCCACGCTCGACGGCCTGCCGCTCGATGCCCTGCGCGCGTTCCTCGCACGCGGTGATGTCCCTTCCGAAATCCGCGACTTCTTCGCGCGGCGCGGCGTACAGCCCGCCTCGAACCCGGCGGACGATGTGTCGGAGCCGCTCGTCGACACCCTGTTCGAGCTTCCCGAGACCGGTGAGGAAGAGGCGCCGGGCACGCCCAAGGTCCTCGCGAACCTGCCGATCATGGACCGCATCAAACTCGCGATGAAAGGCACGCGCGAGCAGCGGGCGCAGCTCATCCGCGACTCGAACCGCATGGTAGCGGCCGCCGTCCTCAGCAGCCCGAAGCTCACGGACGCCGAGGTCGAGACGTTCGCCAAGATGGCGAACGTCTCGGACGAGGTGCTCCGCGTCATTGCATCGAACCGGAGCTGGCTCAAGAACTACGGTGTCGTGCTCGGCCTGGCGAAGAACCCGAAGACCCCCCCGGCCATCTCGATGCAGCTGCTGCAGCGGCTCAACGAGCGCGACGTGAAGATGCTCGCGACGGATCGCAATATTCCCGAGGCGCTCCGCCTGGCGGCCCGCAGGATCACGGCGAAGGCCCGCGGATGAGCGCCGGCGCCCGTCAGCGGCGCTTCCCGAACTCCGTCCGCATGTCGGCGAGGCCCTGCATGAACACGGTCGCCTTCTCGCGTTCGGCCTCCGTCCTCATCGATTTCAGCAGCTCGATGGCCTCGGCGAGATCCCGCTGGATGGTCTTCGGAGTGGCCTTGAAGTAGAGCTCGCGGATGCGCGCGAGCGCGTCCGGAGGCCGGCCGTTCATCGGGGCTTCCGGCTCCGGTTCCGCCGCAGCGAGGCGCGAAGCTGCTCCACGGGCCTGGTGTTCAGCACGTCTGCGCTCGTGAGCCACGCGCGTCGCGCTACCGTGACTCCCCAGCGGAGCTGCCCGAGGGCGGCGGGGGAGTGCGCGTCGGAGTCCACGACGATGCCGACGCCGCGGTCGCGGGCGAGGCGGGCGTGATGCTCGTCGAGGTCGAGCCGATCCGGCTGGCTGTTGATCTCCAGGGCCACACCCGCGTCCGCCGCTGCGGCGACGATCCGCTCGAAAGCGAGCCGGTATCCATCCCGTTTCAGAATCAGCCGGCCCGTGGGATGTCCGATGACGTCCACCCATGGGCACTCGATTGCCCGGAGGACCCGGTCCGTCATCTGCGCTTCCTCCTGGTTGAAGGCGGAGTGGACGGAGGCGATGACGATGTCGAGCTCTGCCAAACAGTCATCGGCCAGATCCATCGAGCCATCCGGGCGGATGTCGCATTCGATCCCCGCGAGCGCCCTGATGCCCTCGAGCCGATCGTTCAGCGCCCGCACGTGCCGGGCCTGCGCGAGCACGGCCTTCTCGTCGAGCCCCCCGGCCATGGCGAGCGCGCGGCTGTGATCCGTGATCGCGATGTAGCTCAGGCCGGCAGCCCGCGCTGCGCGGGCCATCTCCTCGACGTCTGCCCGGCCGTCGGTGGCGGTGGTATGCATGTGCAGATCGCCGCGCACGTCCGCCAGCGACACGAGCGCGGGGACCTGCCGGCTCTCGGCCGCCGCCAGCTCGCCGCGGTTCTCGCGCAGCTCGGGCGGGACGTAGGCGAGGCCCAGCGCCTCGTAGATGCCCTCTTCGTCGGCGCCCGCCACGACCGCTTCATCCGCGGCGCGGTACAGCCCGTACTCGTTCAGCTTGAAGCCGCGCTGTATGGCCCGGTCGCGGAGCGCGATATTGTGCGCCTTCGAGCCCGTGAAGTACTGGAGCGCGGCGCCCACGCTGTCGCGCGGCACGAGCCGGAGGTCGGTCTGGAAGCCGCCCCAGAGGAGCACGCTCGACTTCGTCTCGCCCCGCGCGAGTACGCGCTCGACCAGCCCGTAGCGCGTGAACACGTCCATGAGCGCCGGGGAGGCGCCCGCGGCAAGGATGTCGAGGTCGCCGCATGTCTCGCACCCGCGGCGCAGGCTGCCCACTGGAGCGATCAGCGCCTCAGGCGCCTGCTCTCGAAGCCACGCGACGAGCGCGGCCGCCGTGTCGTGCGCTTCGGCCATCAGCCGCCGGCCGGTGAAGCGCGTCCGCTCCTGCAGCGACCGGAGGATGGCCTCTTCTTTCCGGGGGCCCACGCCCTTGAGCGCCCGCAGGCGGCCCGCCTTCGCGGCCTCCTCGAGCTCGTCGAGCGTGCGAATCCCAAGCTCGCGGAACAGCAGCGCCGCCGTCCGCGGGCCCACGCCCTGCAGATGCAGCATGTCCAGCACGGTTGGCGGGAACTCCTGGAGCAGCGCCTGATGGTAGGCCATCGATCCCGACTCGATCAGCTCGCCGATCTTCCCGGCCAGGTCCTTGCCGATGCCAGGGATGGCCAGCCGCTCGGCAGGAGTGAGGTCGGCGACGCGCGCCGCCGAGTGCGAGACTGTTTCCGCGGCGTTGCGGTACGCGCGGATCTTGAAGGGGTTCTCCCCCTTGATTTCGAGCAGATCGCCGATTTCCGCCAGCACCCGTGAGATCGCGAGGTTGTCCATCTGGCGGCGTCCCGGCCATTATAGCCGCCGCTGGGCAGGCTGCCGGCGCCGCCAGGCGGACTACGCCGTCGTCACTACCCGCGCGCCGGCGCGGGATGTCGGCCCCTGGCCACCCCCCGGCTCCGTGTTCTTCCGTGTTCGTCCGTGGCGCGTGTTCGTCCGTGTTCGTCCGTGTTCTTCCGTGGCGCGTGTTCTTCCGCGGCGCGGGTTCGTCCGCGGACGCAGCCGACGCAAATCCGTGTGCGCCGGTGGCGCGACCTATAATGTGGCGATGGTCCCGCGCGATGTGCGGCGTCAGCTCGGCCAGCTGGCGTTCAGCGGGTTCGATGGCTACACCATTCCGGCCGACCTCCGCGCGATCGCGCGCGAATTCGATCTCGGCGGTATCGTGCTGTTCGCGCGGAACGTCGAGGCGCCCGAGCAGGTGGCGGAGTTGTCGCGCGACGCGCAGACGCTCGCGCACGAACTGCCGTTGTGGGTCTCGGTGGACCAGGAGGGCGGCCGCGTGGCGCGCCTCAAGGCTCCGTTCACGGTCTGGCCGCCGATGATCACGCTCGGGCGCTCGGGCGATCACGCGCTCGCGGCGCGTTTCGCCCGTGCGCTGGCGGCGGAGCTGAAAGCCGTCGGCATCTCACTCGATTTCACGCCGGTGCTCGACGTGCAGACGAATCCCAGGAATCCCGTCATCGGCGACCGCGCCCTCGCGGAGCGTGCCGACGACGTGGCGCGGCTGGGCCGGTCGATCATCGCCACGCTGCAGGAACAGGGCATTGCGGCCTGCGGGAAGCACTTCCCCGGGCACGGCGATACGGCCACGGATTCGCATCACGAACTGCCGGTCGTGGAGCATCCGCCCGATCGGCTCGATGCCGTCGAACTGGTGCCGTTCCGCGAGGCGATTGCCGCCGGCGTGGCGGCGATCATGACCGCACACCTTCTCGTGCCCGCCTACGACGAGGAGCGGCCGGCGACGCTGTCGCCCCGCATCGTGGACGGTCTGCTGAAGACGACGCTGGGGTTCGGCGGGCTGGTGGTGACCGACGACATGGGGATGCGCGCGGTGAGCGCACGGTACAGCCTGGCTCAGGGGACCGTTCGCGCAATCGCTGCAGGCTGCGACGCCGTGCTCATGTGCGGCACGAACCACGAAGCGCAGGCGCTCGCCCTCGAGGCTGTCCTCCGTGCGATGGAGGACGGCACGCTCCCCGTCGGGCGGGTCGAGGACGCGCTGGCGCGCCACCGGCGCGTGAAGGAGCGCTTCCTCGCGCCGGCGCATTTCCGGCCGCTCTCCGGCACCCGGTTGCGGGAGGCGCTCGGTCGCGACGACCATCAGGCTGTGGCGGCCGAGATGGCGCGGTACGCCTGACGTGCGGAAGCCACGTGCGCTTCGTCAGGGGGACCGGGTGTCGATCGTGGCGCCGGCCAGCCCGTTCGCGATCGACCAGTTCGAGGCCGGCGTCGCCGAGTTGCGCAGCCTGGGCTTCGAGCCCGTCTGGGACGAGAGCGTGTTCGAGCGCAACGCGTATCTGGCAGGACCCGCGGCGGTGCGCGCGGCCGCCTGGCAGAAGGCGTGGCTGGACCCCTCGAGCGCCGCCGTCTTCGCCGTCCGGGGCGGCTACGGGAGCGTTCACCTCCTGCCGTTGCTCGACCGGGCCGCAATCGAAGCGAGCCCCAAGATCTTCGTCGGCTACAGCGACAACACGTCACTGCTCAACTGGCTCACGCTCCAGTGTGGCATCGTCTCGTTCCACGGGCCCATGCTCGAAGGGCGGCTGGCACGGGGGGAAGCTGGTTACGACCGCGACAGTCTGCTTCGCGTGATGGGCCGGCCCGAGCCGGCCGGCCCCATCACGCACGCAGAGGTGTGCGTGCTGCGATCGGGCGAGGCGGGCGGGTTCCTCGTAGGCGGAACCCTCACCCAGATCGTCGCATCGCTGGGGACCCCGTACGCCTTCGATCCGCCCGATCCCTGCGTCCTCTTCATCGACGAGGTCGCGGAGCGGCCGTACCGGCTGGACCGGATGCTGACGCAGCTGCGGCTGAGCGGCATCCTGGGACGGGCGTCAGCCATCGTCTTCGGGGAGTTGCTGCGTTGCGACGAGCCGGGGGGCAATCCCGCGGCCCGGGATGTCGTGCGTGACCTGCTCGCCGACTTCCGCGGGCCGGTGTTGTTCGGGTTGCCCTCGGGCCACTCGTCGGCGCCGACGCTGTGCCTGCCCTTCGGCGTCCGTGCCCGCGTCCGGACCGGCTCCGAGCCGGCGCTCGTGATCGAAGAAGCCGCCGTAACGGACTGACGCCCGCCCGCAGGATGCTGGAGGACCGGGAGACGCGCAGAGATGACGACGACACGTGTCCACCTGATCGGAGTCTGTGGAACGGCCATGGGCACGCTGGCCGCGCTCCTGAAGTCGCGGGGCTTCGATGTGCGCGGATCCGATCAGAACGTGTACCCCCCCATGAGCGATTTCCTCGCGAAGCAGGGGATCACGGCCCTGCAGGGGTATCGCGCCGAGCACATCTCCGCCGAGCTCGATCTCGTCATCGTCGGCAACGCCATCTCGCGCGGCAATCCCGAGCTCGAGGAGGTGCTCGACCGGAAGATTCGGTATTGCTCGCTGCCCGAGGCGGTCCGCGATCACTTCCTGTGGGGATCGCGCTCGGTCGTCATCGCGGGCACGCACGGCAAGACCACCACGACATCCCTGACCGGCTGGCTGCTGACGCACGGCGGTTCGGATCCCAGCGTGCTCGTCGGCGGCATCGCCGAGAACTTCGAGAGCAGCTACCGTCTCGGCGGCGGCCGCGAGTTCGTCATCGAAGGGGACGAGTATGACAGCGCGTTCTTCGACAAGACGGCGAAGTTCCTCAAGTACCTCCCGGACATCGCCGTGGTGAGCAACGTCGAGTTCGATCACGCCGACATCTATCCCGACCTCGATGCGATCCGGCTCACGTTCCAGCGCTTCGTGAACCTGGTGCCGCGCAGGGGCCTCCTCCTGCTGGGCGCCGACAATCCCGAAGCTGCGGCCCTCGCCTCGCGCGCGCACTGCCGTATCGAGACGTTCGGGCTGGGCGACGGCGCCGACTGGCAGGCGCACGACCTCGACGTGCGCGGCGGATCGACCGGTTTCAGCCTCCGCCGCGGTGGCGCGCCCACCGGCAGCTTCGAGGTGCCGCTGCTCGGCGCCTACAACGTGCGCAACGCGCTCGCGGCGCTCGCCGTGGGCGCGGCAGTGGGGCTCGACCTCGAGACGATGGCAGAGGGACTGCGGCGCTTCAGGGGGGTCAGGCGCCGGCTCGAGGTGCGCGGTACCGTGGACGGCGTGACGGTCTACGACGACTTCGCGCATCATCCCACTGCAATCGCCGAGACGCTCGCCGGCATGCGCTCCGCCTATCCGGACCGGCGGATCTGGGCCATCTTCGAACCGCGATCGGCAACATCGTGCCGGCGCGTCTTCCAGGAGGATTTCGCCCGCGCGCTCGGCGCAGCCGACCGCGTGGTGCTGCCCGCGGTTTTTCGATCGACGCTGCCGGAGGACCAGCGACTCTCGATCGAGCAGCTCGTAGGCGATCTGAAGAAGGACGGCGTCGACGCGAGGTACGTGCCGAAGGTGGACGAGATCGTGGAGCTGATCCGCCGCGAGAGCAGGGAAGGAGACCTCGTCGTCGTGATGTCCAATGGCGGCTTCGACAACATCCATCAACGGCTGCTCGACGGTCTGGCCGAGCGCTCGCGGCAGTGACGGCGTTGGTGGACTTCGAGCTTCGCGAGGCGGGCGATTCGGCGCTGGTGCTGGCGTTGCCCGAGCGGGTCGATCCCCTCCTGAATGCCTGGTGCATCGCGGTGGCGGGCGCTCTCCGCGACTCGCTCGGGTCCGGCGTCCGCGATGTCGTCGTCGGCTACTGCACGGTCACCGTGTACTTCGACCCGCTGGCGAGCGACCCGGCCTGGCTCGAGAATCGGATCCGCGCTCTGGCCGCTCGCGTTCTCCGGCCGTCGGGATCGGGAGGAGCCGCGGTGGACGTACCGGTGTGCTACGGCGGCGAGTACGGGCCCGATCTCGACGAGGTGGCCACCTTCGCAGGATGCACCGCCGGGGAGGTCGCCGTACTGCATTCGCAGACCGCCTATCGCGTGTACCTCCTCGGGTTCGTGCCCGGTTTCGCCTACATGGCCGCCGTCGACCCGCGCATAGCCAGGCCCAGACGCTCCACCCCGCGGACCACCGTTCCCCCGGGGTCCGTGGCCATCGCCGGGGAGCAGACGGGTGTCTACCCGGGTGCGACGCCGGGCGGCTGGAACATCATCGGCCGCACTCCCGTACGGCCCTACGATCCCTCGCGGCCGGAGCCGTTCCTGTTCCGCCCCGGTGATCTGGTCCGGTTTCACCCGATCGATCGATCGGAGTACCTCCGCCTCGCCTGAACCCCGCATGCCCCGCCTCATCGTGATTCGTCCGGGCATGCTCACGACCATCCAGGATCTCGGCCGCTGGGGGCACCAGGCGAGCGGCGTGCCGGTGGCCGGCCCCATGGACGTCTATTCTCATCGGCGCGCCAACAGGCTGGTCGGCAACCGCGACGATGCGGCTGCCCTCGAGGTCACGTTGATCGGCCCGGAGCTCGAGGCCGACGCCGACGTCGTCTGCGCGGTCACAGGTGCGGAGTTCCAGATCGACGCGGGCGGGACGCCGATCGTGCGCGACGAGCCGTTCACCGTACCGGCCGGTGCGCGTCTCCGCTTCGGCCGGCGGCTGGCTGGCGCACGCGCCTCCCTGGCAGTTCGCGGGGGGCTCGACGTGCCCTGCGTGTTCGGCAGCTGCGCGACCAGCCTCATCAGCGGCATGGGCCCGCTGGGCGGACGGGCGTTACGGGCCGGCGACGTCCTGATGACGGGAGCAGCGCCGACCGATGCCCCGGATCGTGCGGGGGAGTCGGCGCCCCTCCGACTGCCCCAGGGTGGCGCCAGGCTGCGCGTCATGCCTGGTCCTCACCGGCACATGTTCACGACCGAAGCCTACGATCGGTTGTTCGGATCCCGTTACACGGTAACGCCGGACTCGAACCGCATGGGCTATCGGCTGGCAGGACCGGCGCTGACGCACGCGGCAGGTGCCGACATTCTCTCGGACGCGACGCCCATCGGTTCGCTGCAGGTGCCAGGCTCGGGCCTGCCAATTCTCCTGATGGCCGATCGGCAGACGACGGGCGGGTATCCGAAGATTGGCACGGTCATCACTGCCGACCTGCCGCTGGCCGGGCAGCTCGCGCCCGGAGACTGGATCGAGTTCGCCGCGTGCAGCCGGCAGGCCGCGATCGATGCGCTTGCGCAGCAGGAGCGGGCGCTGGAGCGCGCGCGCAGATGACCGGGCTCGAGGCTTCGCTTCGCGCGGCGCTCGGCGGCGATCGGGTGCGCATGGCCGCGCCGCTGGCGGCGTTCACCACCTTCCGCGTCGGAGGGGCCGCTGACTGCCTGGTGGAGGCCCGCACTGCGGCGGAAGCCCGGCGCGCGATTGAGCTCGCGCGTGCGGCGGGCGTGGCGGTGACGGTGCTCGGCGGCGGCTCGAACGTGCTCGTCGCTGACGACGGCGTGCGCGGGCTGGTGATCCGCGTGCACGGAGGGGAGGTCGTGCAGCTGGCGCCTGACCGGATCAGGGCCGATGCCGGCGTCACCATCAACGGCCTGGTGCGGTGGACGATCAACAGGGGTCTGGCGGGCCTCGAAGCGTGGGCAGGGACGCCTGGCACGGTGGGGGGCGCGGTCCACGGGAACGCACACTTCCAGGGCCGGCTCATCGGCGATCTGGTCCGGAGCGTCTCCCTGGTCGACGGCGGGCGCGAGCTCGAGGTGGACGCCTCCGAGATGGAGTTCGGCTACGACTACAGCCGCCTGCACCACAGCGGCGAGATCGTGCTGGCGGCGCAGTTCGCCGTCGGGGCAGGCGATCCGGCCGTGCTGCGCGCCGTGGCGCGCGAGTCCCTGGCGTTTCGGAAGCGGACCCAGCCCCTCGAGTCCGCGAGCGCCGGCTGCATCTTCCAGAATCCCGATCCTGCCCGCGACGCGGTGCCGGACGGCATCCCGCCGTCGGCGGGGGCGCTGGTAGATCGCGCCGGACTCAAAGGCGCGCGCGTGGGTCGCGCCCGCGTCTCGACGACGCATGCCAACTTCATCGTGAACGAGGGAGGCGCAACGGCGGCCGACATCCGCTCCCTCATCGCCCGCTGCAAGGACGCGGTCCGGGAGCGCTTCGGCGTGGCGCTCCGGGAAGAAATCGTCTACGTCGGATTCGACTGACGTCGAGACGCCAGGAGCACGAATGGCGACACTGAGGATAGAAGGCGGGCGCCGGCTGTCTGGCCGCGTGGGCGTGGAGGGCAACAAGAACTCGGCGCTGCCGCTCATGGCAGCCTGCCTGCTGACCGAGCAGGAGTGCGTCCTCAGGAACGTCCCTCGCATCCGGGACGTGGAGGTGCTCGGGCAGCTGCTGGCCGGGCTCGGCGCGGACGTCACCGGGACGGGGACGTCCACCCTCAGAATCCGCTGCGCATCGATCGCGAGCGACCGGCCGGATCCCGGCCTGGTCGGGCGGCTTCGCGGCTCGGTGCTGCTGCTCGGCCCGCTGCTCGTGCGCAGGGGCGCGGCACGGCTCTCGCAGCCCGGCGGCGACTTTCCCACGCGTCGCACGATCTCGACACATCTTCAGGCGCTCGGAGCGCTCGGAGCCGTCCCGCTCGACGAGCCGGGCCATGCGCTCGAGGTGCCGTGGGGGCTCTCGGGGGCGTCGTTCTATCTCGACGAGGCATCGGTCACGGGCACCGAGACTGCGCTGCTCGCCGCGGTCGGGGCCCGAGGCCGGACGGAAATCCGCCACGCGGCCACGGAACCTCACGTAGTCGAGCTGTGCCGCTTCCTGCGCGCGATGGGCGCCGGGATCGAGGGGGAGGGTACGTCTACCATCCGGGTCGATCCGCCGGAGCGGTTGCACGGGGCGGAGCACCGTCTGGACGGAGACTACATCGAGGCGGGGAGCTGGGGTGTGGTCGCCGCGATCACCGGGGGCGAGATCGAGGTGACGGGCGCGCGTGCGCTCGACCTCGAAGTGGTCGCCGCGCCGCTGAGGAAGATGGGCCTGCGCTGCGCGTGGGACGACGGGCGGTTCACGGTCGAGCCGTCGACGCTGACTGCCGCGCGGCGAATCACGACCGGCCTCTGGCCGGGTTTCCCCAGCGACATGGTCAGCCTCGTGACGGTGCTCGCGACGCAGGCCGAAGGCCGGACGCTGGTGCACGACTGGCTGTACGAGCTGCGGCTGTTCGCCCTCGAGCAGCTCAGCGCGATGCGGGCCGACCTGTTCCTCTGCGATCCCCACAGGATCATCGTCGACGGCCCGCGAAAGTTGCGCGGACGCGATCTGGACAGCCGCGATCTGCGCTCCGGCATGGCCCTCATCGCCGCGGCGCTCGCGGCGGAAGGGGAGAGCCGGATCAGGCCGGTCGAGACCGTGGAGCGGGGGTATTCGGCGCTCGTCGAACGGCTCGTCTCGCTCGGCGCGCAGGTGTCCCGCGACGACTGAACCCGGATCAGATCGTTCCGCCGCCGCCCGGCTTCTTCGGCGGGTTGACGGGGACGGAGGTTCCGGGCAGTGAAGTGATCCCCGGTGGCAGCGGCGGCTGAAGCGGCTGCGGAAACGTCGCCGCAGGCGGAGTCGGAAGTCCGGGGACCGCCGGCGTCTCGCCTTCGGGCAGGGCTGGATCGCGAGGCGGCTGCCGGAGCAGGTCCTGGCGATCGACGGGCGAGCCGAGGTCGCGTCCCACCTTGAACGGGCGCAGATCCGCTTCCGAGAGATCGAGGACGCGCACGATGTGCGGGGTCAGCGTCAGGATGATGTCGGTCTGCCGCGTGTCCTTGTGGTTGCTGGCGAAAAGACGGCCGATGAGCGGCAGATCGCTGAGTCCCGGGATGCCGGAGAGCACGGTCCGCTCTTCGTCGCGGATGAGCCCCGCCAGCATGTTCGTTTCGCCGTCCTTGAGCCGGATCGTCGTGCTGATCTCCCGGTTCGCGAACGTCGGCAGCCCTCCAAACCCTGTTCCCGACACCGCGCTGAGCACCACCTTCAACGCCAGCGTGACGTCGTCGTCGTGGTGCGTCCTGGGCGTGATGTCGATGTTCACGCCAATCGGCTCGTAGACGAACGACGTGATCGGCTGCTGGTTCACGCCGCCGCCGGCGAGAGGGGCGAACGTCGTCACAGGCACCGGAACCCGTTCGCCGAACCGGGCCTGCGCCGGGATCCCTTCCGCCGTGCGCAGCTGGGGGCTGGCGAGCGTCCGCGTGTTCGTGTCCTGCTTCAGCAGGCGGTAGTAGATGCCCGGTACACCCGTGAGGAAGACGTCGGCCTGGGTGAGGTTCAGAAGGTTCTCGAGCGTGAAGTTGTCGCGGTTCACGTCGACCGTGCCGTCGATTCCAATCGGCGGCGAGCCCGGCGAGGCGATCTGGATGCCGTACTCCTTGAGGCGGCTGCGATCGACCTCGAGGAGCTCGACGTTGATGACGACTTCCGGGCGGGCCTTGTCGATGGCGCTGATCAGCCGGGCGGCCGCGGCAATCCGTTCGGGCGTGTCTTTCAGGGACACGGAGTTGTTGGCCGTAATGGCGGAGACCTGTCGCACGTCCATCACGATCCGCAGCAGATCGATGACCTCCTTCGTGTCGGCATTGCTCAGAAAGAACGTCCGCACCACCGCTTCCTCGTACTCGCGGCGCTTGGCGGGCGTGTCGGGAATGATGGTGATCGTCTTCGGCGAGGTGACGCGGTAGAACGTGTTCGTGGTCGCGGCGAGCGAATCCAGCGCTTCCGTGAGCGTGACGTTGCGGAGGTCCAGGCTGATGGTCTGCTCGCGGAAGCCGGGATCGAACGCGATGCTGAGCTGGGCGAAGCGCGCGATCGCCGTGAACACCATCCGGCTGCTGGCCGAGCTGAACACCATCGCATCGGGCAGCTTGGCGGTGTCGGGCAGCTCCAGGCCCGGCAGCGGCATGTCCCGCGAACGCTCGACGAGGGCCTGGAGCTCGGTCTTGCCGTCGCGTGAGACGGCGATCTTCGTGCGCAGCTTCTGCCGGATGTCCTTGAGCGCGACGTCGATCTCGCCGCTCGTCGGGTTCAGCTCGGAGGCCAGCTGGAACTCCACGACGGCCTGCTCGTAGCGCCCGTCCGCGGCGAGGCGGCGTCCGCGGAAGAAGTGCTCCTGGGCCGCTTTGAGTCGCACCCGGGCGAGCGCCGTACGCGCGTCGTAGTCGTCGGGCCGTTCGCGGACGGCTTTCGTGTACTCGACAACGGCGCGATCGAAGTCCTCGGCGCGTTCGGCGCGCTGTCCGTCACGCAACGCGCTGGTCGTCGCGCAGGCGCCTGCCGTGAGCAGGCAGAGGCCGAGGAGGGCCGCGCAACGGCGGCCGTTACTGCTTCGCCCGGCCTGCATACGTGACATCGGCTCCACGAGGGATGGTAAAGGCGAACGTTTTATCGGCCAGACCTATGTTCTCCTTGACGTTCGAGAACTGAAAGGTGGACCTTCCGCCCTGGTGATCCGCGGCGGCGATTGCGCGGATCTGCATGGTCCGGCGGTCGACCGTCAGCTCGAGCCAGTCGTACTCGGGCTGTCGGCGCCTGGGCTCGAGGCGCAGGCGCCACTCGTCGGGGCCGCCGCCCTCGGCGAACGTGATCGCGAAGTCCCGCAGGAGATCTCCGGCCCCGGTGAGGAAGAGCGCCGCAGTGGCGGCCTCGTCCTGCTCGGGGACCGGGTTGATGGTGACCTGGTTGTTGCCCGGGTCGTGGAAGTACATGCGCGTGCCATCAGAGACGAAGAGCTTCTCCTCCGGCGATTGATAGTTCCAGCGCATCCGGCCGGGCTTCTTGATGAGGACCGTCCCGCGTTCCACCCGCTTGCGCCGGAGTACGCCACTCTCGTACGTCTGCGTGAAGTCGGCGGAGAAGTCGCGAACGGTATCGTAGCGCCGCTGGAGGGCTGTCGCCACGTCGAGGGCGGACGACCCGGCCGCCGGCTGAGCCGTGGCCGGCCCCGCCCACGCCAGCAGGAGCACGGCCGCCAGCAGAAGGTATCTCGTCATCGGTGTCGAAGGGCTGCGGCAGGGCTGACCTCATGGTATCGCGATCAGGGCTCCGTCGGGCTGGGGTTCCGCTTGCGGGCGATGAACGCGAGCACCTCATCAAGCGGCCGCGCGTTCAGCACATGGACTGGTTCGACCCAGCCTCGCCGGGCCGTGCCGACGCCGAGCCGCATCTGGCGCTCGAGCGACCGCGCCCGGTGACAGTCGCTGTCGACGGCCAGCGTGGCGCCGGCCCGCACCGCCAGCCGCGCATGCGCGCCGTCCAGATCGAGATGGCCCGGGGCGCCGTCGACCTCGAGCGCCGTCGCGGTCTCGGCGGCAACCTCGAACACGCGCTCGAAATCGAGCGGGTACGGGCCGCGCTGTCCCGGAATGCGGTTGAGCGGATGCGTGAAGATTGTGACGAGCGGATGGCGAAGCGCGCCGAGGCATCGGCTGGTGAGCCTGCGGCCATCGTGACCGCAACGCTCGTGCAGCGACGCCAGCACGATATCGAAGCGCTCGAGAAGCCGGTCCGGAAAGTCGAGACGGCCGTCGCAGAGGATGTCGACTTCCACGCCGTGCAGGATCCGGATCTGCGGGAATGCCTGTCTCGCGCGGTCGATTTCGTCGCGCTGGCGGGCGATGTCGTCTCTGCCCAGCGTGCGCGAGGCGGCGGCACTTTGCGAGTGATCGGTGATGGCCAGGTACTCATAGCCCAGCGAGACGCACTCGCGCACCATCGCGGCGACGCTGTCGCGTCCGTCGCTGTAGGTCGTGTGCATGTGCAGATCGCCGTGAATGTCGGTCCGGTTGACGAGAGACGGCAGCGTGCCCCGTGCCGCGGCCTCGATCTCGTCCGACCCGTCCCGCAGTTCCGGCGGCACGAACACGAGGCCCGCGCGGGCGTACAGGTCCGCTTCACTGGGACAAGGATCCTGCGACGGGTTGCGACCCAGGACGGCGGCCACATGTCGGTTCGCACCCGTGGCGACGAAGAGCACCGTTCCCCGCGCGACCGGTTCGCTGATCCGGAAGTCGACTTCGGTGCCGCGGAATCCGACGATGGCCCGGCTCGATCCGCGGTGATGGAACGTGCCGCTCTCGAGCAGTGCGCACACGGCCTCGAGGACGCGTGCGGGGCTCTCGGACGCCGCAACCAGCACGATGCCGGTCACGAAGGGCTCCGAGCGGCGGACGTCTCCGGCCGGCTCGAACAGCGGCAGGGGGGGAGAGGCGCCGGCCAGCAGCGTGAGCAGCGACTCGAGCAGATCCCACGCTCGGCCGAGCACCATCGTCTCGCGTTGCTCGAGCAGCGAGGGGAGCAGTGCATCCAGTCGGCTTGCCCCGGCATGTGAAAGGGCGCTGCGGGCGCGACCGTCGTGGAGGGCCAGCTCGAGATCGCTCAGTGTCAGTACGTCCAGCCGTGCGAGCGCGCGAGCCTCGGCTGCGTCGATTGCGGCGGCATCCAGCAGGTGGCGGAAAAGGGCGGGGAGGCTCGTCCGCGCTCTCCGCAGCACCTCCTGGGCGCCCTCGGCGAGGATCTCGCGTATTCGCCACTCGGTGTCGGGGGGAACGATTGCGTCGTGGAGGTGGAGCCGGCCGCGACGGGCGAGCCGAGTGAGCCGTGCCGTGCCATCCGGGCCGAGGCTGTCGACGGCGGCAGCGGCACGGCGGAGGTCGTGCGCTTCGAGCGACGCGCCGCGAACGTCGGAGAGATCCGCGAGCTGCCGGAGCAGGTCCGGGAGGTCGGCCGGGGCGTTCAAACGGGGGTCAGGTCTTGCGTTGACGTACGCGGTTCCGCCATGCGGGCTTATTGTCCCCGGCCGCCGCGAGACCTGTCAACGGCTCAGGACTGGCGCCGGTGGTCGTGCGAGGCGTGCGCGTGGGCGGGCTGCTCGTGCACCACCCAGCCCTGGGATCGCCGCCCGCAGATGACGCACCGGAGGAACATCGAGCCCCCCGTGCAGCAGATGCTGTAATCGTGACCGGTTACGTAGCAGCAGATCAGATTCCACATACGGCACCTACAAGAGAAAGGAACGTCGAACCCGCCCATAGCAAAGGCGCTGCCGTCGGTCGCCGGCGGGCGATCCCTTGAACTGCCCGTATTCTCGCGAAGTTGCAATCGACTGTGCGGCCTGGAGACATGGGGCGGCGGACCGAATTTTCGCGCCGATGACCAAACTGAAAGCCCCCGCGCCCGCCTCGGAACGCGCAGCGCCGCGCGGGAGATCTTACGGTTTCGTGAAATCGGCGCTCACGGCTGTCGCGCCATCGCCGCGGACCGTGGCGGTCACGCGGCGCTCGCCGTACTGGGGGTGCTTGAAGACGAACTCGCGCAGGCCGAGCGGGATCTCGAAGTTCGCCACTGGCGTGTCGCCGATCTTCTGGTTGTCGTACCAGACCTCCGCCCACGGGACGGCGTTGAAGTTGACCGGACCGCGCGGATCCAGTGTCACCGAGTAGACCTCGCCCGCCTGGATCTCCACCTCCTTGACGATCGTGTAGCCCAGGTCGCGGTTCGACAGGGTCAGCTTGTGCGATCCGGGCGGGAGCAGCAGCCGGTTCTGCTCGGTGCTGCCGATCGCGCGGCCGTCTTCCGCGACGTCGAGCAGGATGGGCGCGAAGATGGCCACCCATCCCGAGAAGAGGGGAACGTCGAGCGTCAGGGTCTTGCCGGCGGCCACACGCACCGTCCGCTTGAACTCGCCAGACGACGTGATGAACGTGAGCGTGTGGCGCCCCGCTGCGACTCCGGGGAGTTTGAGAGGCGTCTCACCGACAGGCTTGCCGTCGAGGAGGACGCGCGCACCGGCGGGCTGCGTTTCGATGACGATCTCGCCGGTCGCCGCTGCAGGCCCCGGCCCCGTCGCAGGCGGCTCCGGCCCGGCCGCCTCCGTGACCGTGGCGGACTCGTCCGCCGTATCGCCAACCCAGAGGTAGTACCGCCCTACGCCGATCACCGCTGCGACGATGATCAACACGGCCGCCGCGAGCTTCCACGGGAAGCTCCTGCCCGCTTCAGGCTCGCTGGTGACCGGGAACGTCGCGCCACGGTACGCCGTCAGGTCCTGCGGCGGCGGGTCCGGCGGGAGGCGCTTCCGCACGGGCGTGTAACCGGTCGGGGCGTCGGTCTTCAGCCGCAGCCCGCCGGTCGCGGGCGCGGGCGCAGCGGGACGCACGGATGGCGCGGGTGACTGGATGACGGGCTTGGGCTGGAGCGGAACCGGCGTCGGGGGCGCCGGCGGATTGAAAACCGGCATCGGAGGTGTCACGGCAATCGGCGGCGCGACAGGCGGAGCCACAGCCGGCGGCGCCGGCGTCGAGAACGCTGGCGACGGCGGGGGCGGCGGGAAGGTCGGCGGCGGGTAGGACGGCGGTGCGTACGATGCAGGCGCCGGGGTCGACGGCCGTGCGGCGGCGGCCTGCTGCTCCGCGACAGGCGGATCGAAAGCCGCAGCCTTGTCGGGCGAGACAATCCAGCCCGCCGCTTTGGGCGTCGGCGGAGCCGCGGGCTTCGCGCTGCCAATCCGCTGGTCCGACGTCACCGACCGCAGCTTGTCCTTCTTGGCGCGGGCGGAGCGCTGCTGCCGCTTGCGGCGGCGCGACGAAGAGCTTTCGGGCTGATCCTCCGCGTCCTCCAGCTCCGGCGTGACCGTTGGCGCCACGTCGCGTTCCGATGGAGTCGACACTTCCTCCACTCCGGGCGCGTCCTGGGCGAGAGGCGGTGGAGCGAGCACGGGTGTGGGCTCCACCGTGACCGGCGGTGCCGCATCTGGTACAGCCGCAGCAGTCCCGGGAGCGGGTGCGACGTCGAGGGTAATGGGAGCTGGAGCCAGTTCTGGCTCCGGTTCGGGTGGTCCCTCGGGTTCGGCCGCCCTGTGTGCGGCCGGGCCGTCGGTCAGCCTGTCCGTCGCCGGGGCGGCAGTGCCGGGATCCCAGGACGGCTGTCTGTTCAGAGGAGGGAGGTCCTCACGCGACCACCGGTCCGGCCGAAGGTCGGAAGCCGGCCCGGTCACGATCGGTGGCACAACCGCCGAAGACGCCAGTGTGTCCAGCTCGAACACGTCCTCGATGTCCGCCCTGATCTCGATGACATCGGGTAGTGGGGTGTCGTGCGGGTCGAGCCGGCTGGTCATCATCGGGCTCGGGGTGACCTCGTCCAGCCTGAGCTCCAGCTCGAGCTCCGCCGAGTCCTCCGCTTCGCGGTGGGCTGCGGCATCGAAGCCGTCCTCGAGCGCGCCTGCGCCAATTCCCGCCGCCGCGAGCGCTTCGTCGAATGCCCGTGCGTACGGATCGGTCTCCGCATACGAGGTGGTCCCGTAAGGGGCCTGACCCTGCAGATCGTCGACGCCTGGCTGCGAAATGGACACGGCGTCCATCTGCGCGACGAAGTCCATCAGGGCCTGCCGGCACACGTCGAGGCCGATCTCGCGCCGAACGAGCTGGCGGACCTCCACCAGCACCTCGTCGGGCGTGCCGAACGCGCGGCGGCCCGGCAGGGGCAGCGATCGCTGCAGGATCCGCTGCAGCGCGGAAGCGAAGGTGGACGAGCGCCGGATCTGGGCGACCTCCACGATCTCCATCAGCAGCGAGGGCAGGGCGTCGGGATACTCGCTGTCGCCCAGCCGGCGTCCCAGCACCAGCATGACCGCCGTGAGCGCCACCTGCGCGACGTCCGCCGTGGGGTCGAGCCGTACCCGGCCCGCCGCTGAGGGCTGTGCCGCGATGCCGAGCTCGCTCCACAGTCGAGTCTGCGCGAGCCCGAGCCGCTCGATCGCCGAGCCGAACGCGCAATCCAGGAAGACGACCTGTCCGGCGGAGGTCACGACGGTGCGCGATGGCTCGATGAGCCCATGGGCCATGCCGGTGCCGGAGTGGAACGCGGACAGCGCCGGCAGCGCCTCGAGCAGGTACCCCAGCGCGACGTCGACACCCGGCACACAACTGGATTCGTACGCGGTGTCGAGCAGGTCGGCCACGCGACTGCCGGCGACGAACTCAGACAGGACGGTCAGCTCGCCCGTGCCGGGATCGTGGTCCACGCCGAACGGCCGGGCGAACCGCTCGTCGTCGAACGTGAGCAGCTTCTCGACGTTGGCGCGGAGGACGGTCTCGAAGGCAGCCAGCTCGGGGCGCACGTACAGGCGTTCCAGCATGCCGCCCGTTTCGCGATCGAAGGCGAGCACACGCCGGCCCAGGCCGTCCACGTGGCCGGACGACGATACCGACGACGACGGCGGGTGAAGCGCTGGTGCCGACATTGCAGGGGCGCCCACGAGTTTGCAACCCGCGCACCATAACCGGTGATCGCGTGCCGTGTGCGCCAACGCACAGATTCCCGGCGGATTGCCTCCGTCGAGGACCCGCCCGCCCGGCCGGCTCCTGCCTCTTCATGACCCATTCGTCGCCACGGATCCCAAACCTGTAATTGCAGTACAGTGTCGTCGATGACGGAAGAGAACGAGCTGGCCGCGCTGCAGGCGTCTCTGAGAGGAGCCCTGGCGACTGCCGAGGCGCTCGCCGCGTTGGCGCCAGGGATCGAGGCCATGAAGTCCAGCTCGGAGCTGGGCTCGGACGATCTCGCCTCGCTCGCGCGCGTGAGCGCCGCGCACGCGATCGCATCGGCGGCGCTGCGAGGGCTGGTGAACAGGTTGGTGGAGCGGAAGCAGAGAGAGGAAACCTGAAGTGGCCGGGGTGGCTTGGGGGCCGAGAGTGCCCGGGCGTGAACGATGACGGCCGTGAGATGAGCGGCCGCGCGTTGCGCGGTCCGGGAAGCGCGTGGTACACTGACCGTTCGCGTGGACGCGGGCGAGCGGTCCGTGTCCCGCCTGCCTCTTCATGACACACCAGAGTGGGCGGCTAGCTCAGTTGGGAGAGCGCCGCGTTCGCAACGCGGAGGTCGGGAGTTCGAGCCTCCTGCCGTCCACCAAAATTACTCAGGAAAAAGTCGTCTTCGGACGGCTTCTTTGTTTGTACGCCATCGATGGGAAGGTCTTGTGGCCAATTTGTGGCCAGCGAATCGAACGTTTCGAGCGCCGCGCGCTTCCGCTCCACGCTCGGATGGGTGTAACGCTCCAGCATTCGCGTCGAGGAGTGCCCCGAGATCGACATCACGGTGTGGTCGTCGAGGCCGTGTTCGATCATGCGTGACAGTGCAGTGTGGCGCAGCGTGTGGATCGTCACGTCGCCGGTTGTGATCTTCGCCCGCCGAAGCGCGCGCTCGAACACCTTCCGAATCGTCGTGTAAGGCCTCTCAGTCTTCGTGTTCGTAAACACCCATGGGTGAATTCGCGGCCTGGAGGCCAACAGCGCGGCGATTGTGCCCGTGATAGGGATGCGCCTCACTTTCCCGTTCTTCGTTTCCCAGAACGACAAATAGCCGTCCTGGCAATCCTCCCAGCGCAGCGCCAGGAGCTCGCCAATGCGAGCGCCCGTGATCAGCGCGAGCCTGAGCAGCGCCTGCAGCTCCGGCATTCTCACGCACGCGTCCAGGAGGCGGCGCTGCTCCTCCGAGGAAAGAATCCGCGTCCGCCTGTTCTGCAGCCTGAACCGTTTCACTCCCCTGGCGGGCGAATCAGCGAGGTACTTCCATTCGACCGCCGCCGAACTGGCGGACCTCCGTTCACGCGTGGAGTTCGCGAGTTTGTTGAGCACCGCGTGCTCTCGATGACGCCGGCTGAGCGGCGGCAATTCGACACGCATATGAAGTCTTCGTTCCACCTCGGGCTGCGAATTGTTCAATTCGCTGTTCCTGCGCTAGTCGACACGCTGTCATTTCTGGGCCGGCAACGTGGACGTGGGGCGGCCCTGATCGTCAAGGAACTCGATGCGCGCGTCACCATTCGCCGTCACTATGAGGCGAAGCCGCTCTCGTCCTTTCACGTCCGACAGACCGAGT
>DASPFV010000105.1:0-17000 GCA_035620975.1 Vicinamibacterales bacterium | reverse complement strand
ATCGACGCCGCCGGGACAGCGCTTCGCTGCCCACGGCCGGCGATCACGGGGACCTTCCGACAGGTCGAAAATGGCGCGGCAGGCGACGTAATTGTTGATGACGCCATCGACGAGGCCGTCGAGGCGGTCGCACTGCCGCATGAACTCGACGCGGATGGCGTTCGTCTTGGCCGGCGTCACCCACGTGGCGAGCGGCTTCTCCTGGATCCGGATCAGCTCGGGCGCCAGCATCAGCGACGAGAAGCTCACGATGGGCACGTTGGAGATCACGCCGTCGTAGTCGGCGGGATACCGCTGCGCGACCATCAGTCCCTCGCGTCCACCCTGAGACGTGCCGATGTAGTAGTTGAAGCGCGGCCGCTCGCCGTACGCGCGCTCGATCAGCACCATGGCCGCGTCCCGCGTCTTCTTCATCTGCATGTAGCCGAGGTTGCGAATGGCCTCCTCGTTGAGCGTCCACTCGAGGCCCGTGTCGGTAGCCGGCGGCGGGCCTCCAGGCGGCGGGACGCCCCGCCGGCCCCCGAACCCGGCCGACTGGTGCCCCGAGTCGCTGCCGTAGGTGACGAAGCCGCGCGTGAGCGGCGTCTGCGGACCCGTGAGATTCGGGACCACGCCGTTCATGCCGCCCCCGCCGATCTGCGCGGCCCGCCGCACCCACCCGGCAGGCAGCACGACGCGGAACAGAATGGGCCGCGCGCCCGGGCTGCGATCGGTCGGCGCCATCGACCCGCTGATCGCACAGTGGTCGGGAACCGCGTCGGTCGCCGCCACCCAGGCCGGCGGATTGAGCGTAACGCGGGACACGGGCTCGCCAATCGAGCCGGTCGGGATTTCCACACCGAGCCGCGCGATCGAACAGCCCGACTCAGTGAGCGCGAGATCCGCAGCCGGAGTGGGGAGCTTCGAGCCGGCCGCCGCGACCGCGGCAGCCACAGCCTGACCACTGAGGGGAGGCTCGCCGCCGATGTGCGCCAGAAGACCGGCAACGAGTGCGGAGAGACGGACGGCTTCACGGATCATGGCCGGGGCAGTGTATGTCAGGTGGACGCGCCGGGTCTGCGCTAGAATAGCGACGGACATGCATCCTCACGGCGGGTTCGCCGAGCGTCCGTCCCCGATGTCGGGCGTCGACAGCGGCCTGCGTCCCGCCTTGCCGGCCCGCGCGAACCGGACGCTCGCCTCCGATCTGGCCGAGCGGCTGCGCACCGACATCCTGCACTGTCATCTCAAGCCCAACGCGCGGCTGCTGTTCCGCGACCTGCGAACCGTGTACGGTTCGGGGATGAGCCCCCTGCGCGAAGCGCTGATGCGGCTCGCGTCGGAAGGGCTGGTCGTGCTCGAGGACCACAAGGGATTCCGCGTGGCGCCGGTCTCGCGCGGCGAGCTGACCGATATCGCCGAGACCCGCTGCGAGCTGGAAGGGCTGGCGGTCCGCCTCGCCATCGAACGCGGCAGCACTGAATGGCGCGCCGCGATCGAGGCTCGATTCACGGAGCTTTCCGAGTGTCCGACCTACACCCGGGAGGGCCGCCTGGATCCGGAATGGGAGATGCGGCACGACGCCTTCCATCGTTCCCTGTACGCCGCGTGCGGGCTGCGCTGGCTGACCAGCTTCTGCCAGGTGCTCGCCGAGCGCGCCTTCCGCTACCGTCACCTGCTGCTCGAGGCCGTCGATCGGACGCGCGACCATCGTCAGGAGCACGAGGCCATCAAGAACGCGGTCGTGCGCGGCGAGACGACGCTCGCCGTTTCCCTCCTCCAGCGGCACTACACGAAGACCGTCGAGACGCTGCTCGCCCATTGCCGGGATCTCGCCTGAATCGCTGATTCCGCGGGTTGACCATTCACGGGACGCGGAGGGTTCCCGCCTTTGCACGGGACGCGGACTTGTCCGCCGTAGCCCGAAGGGCGAAGGCGGATGAACGCGCAGGCTTCCGGCTGGGCGTTGTCTGAGGCGTTCGAGGAGCTGACAGCGTTCGAGGAGCTGACTGTTCGAGGAGCTGACTTGACACGTGACCCGTCTCCGCGGATACTGCGCCGCGCAGGGATTTTCGATTATCGAAGATCGAATATTCAGGAGGCTGGGCTGTGCTTCGGTTCCAGGAGCTCGCATTTCCGGCCGGTCCGCTGCTGCAGGCCTGGGTCTGCGGTGGTCGGAGCCCCGGACGAGGGGTTCAGCACGCCGTCGCGCGCCGGCTCGGCATCGGGTCGAGCGCACTGACGTTTCTCGAGCGATCGCTGTTCCTGCCGCGGTTGCAAATCACGCAGCCGTCCGTGGCCTTCGTGCGCCATGGTCGCAAGGTCATCCGCTGGCGGGGCTCGAATGCCGAGGTCCACGCCGAGGGCATGATCGCTCTTCCGCAGGGCGAGCTGCTGGACGTCATGAATCGGCCGTCGGCCGAGGGCATCTACGAAGAGATCTGGTTGAGTGCCGACCTGGCATTCCTCGTCGAGGCCAGTCCGGCGGAGGCGCCCGGCGAAATCCGGCTGCTGCCGAGCCCCTCTGCCGATCTCCGGACGGCGTTCGACCGGGCGGTGACGGCAATCACGGCGCGCAACGGCGTCCCGTACAGACTCGCGCGCCACCGCATGCTCGTGGTCATGCAGCTGACCGGCCTGATGAGCCCGTCGACGCTGATCCAGGGCCTCTCGAGCTGATCTGGCGTCAACTCGGCGTGCTTTGCGCGCCTCCGGGCGTAAGATCGGCGGAGAGTCGATCATGCCCCTCTCCCCGGCGGGATGGTACGGGCCCGCGCCGTGGCGACGGCGCGCCGCCGCGTCGGCGATCGCGCTGCTGCTGATCGCGGCGGCCGCGTACGGTGAAGGCCAGTGGCGGTTCCGCGAGGGCCGCTTCCCGCCCCGGTTCGCTCCGCCCTCGATGCCCGACGCGAACTTCACGTTCTGCCGGATCATGTACGAGCGGGCGCGCTTCGAGCCGATGGGCGTGGGCTGGTCGACCGACTACCCGTTCGCGGAAATCAACCTGCTCACGCGTCTGTCCGAGCTGACCCGGACTCAGGTCAGCCGCGATGCCGATCTGCAACCGAACCACTGGGTCGTACGGCTCACTGACGACGCGCTGTTCAATTGCCCGTTCGCGATGGCGTCCGACGCGGGGACGATCGGCCTGACGACCGAGGAGGCGTCAAGACTGCGGGAGTACCTGCTCAAGGGAGGGTTCCTCTGGGTCGACGACTTCTGGGGCACGGCGGCCTGGGAGCACTGGAAGTGGCAGATCGAGCGCGTGCTGCCCCCCTCGGAGTTCCCGATTACGGACGTTCCTCCGGACGATCCCATCTTCAGGAGCCAGTTCCACGTCGCGGCCATGCCCCAGATCACGAATATCCAGTTCTGGCGCGGCGTCGGCGGCACCACCACGTCCGAACGTGGCGCCGACAGCGATGAGTCGCACTTCCGGGTGATCCGCGACCGGGCGGGCCGGATCATGGTGGTCATGACCCACAACACCGACATCGCCGATTCCTGGGAGCGCGAGGGGGAGGACCCGGCGTTCTTCCGCCAGTTCTCGCCCGACGGCTACGCCTTCGGGATCAACGTGGTCCTCCATGCGGTGACGCACTGAACCTTGAACCCGGCGCATCAGCTCAGGCTGGTTCCGGGCCGGCCGGCTTCGACGATGAGGGAGCCGCCGATGCGATCCGGCGAGTCGGGTGTGCTCACGCGATCCAGGATCCGGAAGTCGGCGCGCATTGTCGCCGGCGTCGCGGTACAGGCGATGTAGCCGCGTCGCGCGCTGTGGTACTTGATGTGCGGGTTGCCGGTGCGGATCGGTTCCCAGTTGGCGGACACGTCGGCCCCGTCCCCGCCGGAGGTGATCGAGGTGTTGGTGAACTCGACGGCGACGGTGGCCGAGCGCGGGTCCTCGAAATCCAGCTTCAGTTCGGCCCCGTAGTGAACGTGGACGTCGCCCGACAGCACGATGGGGTTCGGCGCCTTCGTCTCGACCAGCCGGTCGTACAGTCGTTTCCGGGCCGCGACGTAGCCGTCCCACTTGTCCATCGAGAACCGGCCATCCGGGTTGAAGCTCGCCAGGTCGCGCGCGAACGTCGGCACCTGCTGCCCGAGCACGGTCCATGTGGCGCGCACGCCGCCGAGCTGCTCGAACAGCCATCGCTCCTGCTCGGCTCCGAGCATCGTCCGGCCCGCCTCGAGCGCCGCGGCGCAGCCGGTTGCGCTGCCGCCGCCGCACACCTGATCCGAGCGGTACTGGCGCGTATCGAGCACGGTGAGATCGAGGAGACCGCCGAACCGCAGCCGCCGGTGCAGGCGCAGGTGAGGCCCCGAGGGCAGGTTCGCCGCCCTGAGGGGCATCGCTTCGTAGAACGCCTGATAGGCGGCGGCCCGCCTGAGCAGGAAGACCTCGGGCGGCGTGTCGTTCTCGTCCACGTCGCCGGCGTAGTCGTTGTCGACCTCGTGATCGTCCCAGGTCACGATGAACGGGGCGGAGGCATGGGCCGCGCGCAGATCCGGGTCGGACTTGTACTGCGCGTAGCGATTCCGGTAGTCCACGAGGGTGTAGATCTCCTGGCCGCGGTGCTGGCGGACGGCCGCGGCGGAACGTCCGCCGTCCGCGCGCCCCTCGTAGATGTAGTCGCCCGTGTGGAACACGAAGTCGAACTGCTCGGCGGCGATGCGGCGGAAGGCGGTGAAGTAGCCTGTCTCGAAGTGATTGCATCCGCAGACGGCGAAGCGCAGCCGATCGACGGCAGCGCCCTCGCCGGGCGCAGTCCTGGTGCGCCCGGTCTGGCTGACCTCGCCGCCGGAGCGGAAGCGGTACCAGTACTCGCGTCCTGCTTCGAGCCCTTGCAGCTCCACGTGCACGCTGTGGCCGAGCTCCGGTCTGGCGATCGCCGTGCCTTTCTGCACGACCGAGCGGAAGAGTCGATCGCTCGCGACTTCCCACCCGACTTCCACGTTCGCCATCGGCATGCCGCCGCCGTCGAGCGGCTCGGGCGCCAGCCGCGTCCACAGCACGACGCCATCGGGAAGGGGATCGCCGGAAGCGACCCCGAGCGTGAACGGATAGGTGCGGTAGCCCGGCTGGGCGAAGAGCCGGCTCGGCAGTGCGGGCGGCACGAGCGCCGCGGCGCCGAGCTTCCAGGCCACGTCGAGGAGCTGCCGGCGGGAGAGGCGCGCGAGAGTCCGGTCGTAGACGCGAGCTGGATTGGTCATGCAGTCCTTCCCCTCGAGTTGCCACCCTGCCTGCGCCGGACCCGCAAAGCGATGAAAGGTGCGCCAGGGCGCGATGGGGGACCGGCGGGGCGAAGTCCCCCGGTTTCTCTTTTTAGAGACGGCTGGATTCTAGCAAACCGGCGTCACACCGGATTGACGCGCTCCTGGCCTTCCAGTACAACTGCCCCATGGAGGAGTGCCGGTCCACGAACGAGCTCGCGTCGCCTCGACCCCGGAGGGACGCTTCGAGGCCGCGGCACATCCCGTGACCCGACCGAGACACTCATGAGACTGCGCCGAAGCTTGTGGGCCTGGCCGGCCGTCGTCGCCGCCGGCGTGTGGACGGCGGCCGTGCTGGCGCGCGTCCAGGCGATCGAACCGGAAACGGGGCAGGTTTCCTCGCTCATCGATTACGACCGGCAGGTCCGGCCCATCATCGAAGCGCGCTGCCTCGAGTGCCACAGCCAGGAGGCGCGCAAGGGCGGGTTGTCGCTCGCGAGCTACGGGGACGCGCTGGATGGCGGTCGGAGCGGCGCCGCCATCCGGCCGGGCAGCGCAGCGGGCAGTCTGCTCGTGCACCGGATCCTCGGCGACGTCGAGCCGCAGATGCCGAAGGACGAGCGTCCGCTGAGCGAGGCCGAGGTCGCCCTCATCCGGAGATGGATCGACGAAGGGGCGCGCGCGACGCCCACCTCGCCTCCGGCACCGCCGCCATGGGAGGCGCCCCTGGCGCTCGAGGCTCCGGCGGTTCCGGACGTGCAGTGGGCAGGATGGACGCGGCCGCTCGATCGACTCCTGGCCACCTACCTGTCGGATCACCAGATTGCACAGCCGGCCCTCGTCGACGATCGCGTGTTCGCACGTCGCGTTCACCTCGATGTCTGGGGGCTGCTGCCCGATCGCGCCTCGCTGGAAGCATTCCTCCGCGATCCTGCGCCGGACAAGCGCGAGCGGCTGGTCGCGCGGCTGCTGGCCGACGACGAGAAATACGCGGAGGGCTGGATCTCGTTCTGGAACGACCTGCTGCGGAACGAAGACGGGGTCACGTACTTCTCGGAGGACGCCAGCCGTACGAGCATCACGCCGTGGTTGCTGTCGGCACTTCAGTCGAACCTGCCGTACGACCGGTTCGTGACGACGCTCCTCAATCCCACGTTGCCCGACGACCCTGCCGGGTTCCTGACCGGCGTGAACTGGCGCGGGGAGACCTCCGCGGCCGTGACGCCGTGGATGCAGGCCTCGCAGAACACGGCGCAGGTGTTCCTCGGCGTGAACATGAAGTGCAATGCCTGTCACGACAGCTTCGTGAACCGCTGGAAGCTGAAGGACGCGTACGGCCTGGCGGCGTTCTTCTCGCCGGAGCCGCGCCTGCAGCTGTTCCGGTGCGACGTGGCGAGGAACGAGTACGCGGAACCCTGGTTCCTCTATCCCGAGCTGCACCGCACGCCGCCTTCCCCCTCGCTTGCCGACCGCCGCGCGACGGCGGCGGCGATCTTCACCGACCCCCGCAACGGCCGCATGCCGCGGACACTGGTCAACCGCATCTGGGGCCGCCTGCTGGGTCGAGGCATCGTCGGCAACCCGGACGAGATGGACGGCGTGCCCTGGAGCCCCGCCGTGCTCGACTGGCTCGCCAGCGATTTCGCCGGCCACGGGTACGACCTCAAGCGCCTGATCGGGACGATCGTGACCTCGCGCGCCTACCAGATGCCCGCCGTGCCGCGAGCGGGAGAGGTTCCGGCGCGCGATTACGTGTTCAAGGGACCGGAGGTCCGGCGGCTCACCGCCGAGCAGTTCGCCGACGCCGTCGGTGCGATCACGGGGGAGTGGACCGTCGCACCCGTTCGGGGCGGCACCGCGCCGCCCGCGCCGGCCCGCGGGACGGCGCCGCGCACCGATTCGGATCCCGTGACCGTCGGCGTGTACGCGCGCGAGTGGCGCGCGGGATCGACGCATCTCACGCGCGCGCTGGGCCGGCCGATCCGGGACCAGGTCATTTCGTCGCGGCCCACGCAGGCCACGACGCTCCAGGCGCTCGAGTTCGTCAATGGCCAGATCCTCGTCGGCTGGCTGCAGCGCGGCGCGCGACGGCTGATCGGCGAGCTGCCGCCCGAGCCCGTGAGCCGCTTCAACGCCGCCGTGGGCGGCCGGACGGTGACGCCGCGGTCGTTCGACGTGGACATCTCGGCGGCGTCATGGCTGTGGCTGCTCGTGACCGACACCGGTTCGAACGCGCCGGAGCGCGTCCTGCCGGTCTGGGCGAATGCCGAGCTGGTGGGTCCCGACGGCGTGACGCCGCTGGCGTCCCTGGCGCCGGTCGACCGCTCGGGCCTGCGTCCCTCGGACGGCGCGGATTCAGGGAAGCTGACGGTGAAGAATCCGTCCCGCCTGGTGTTCGACATCTCGGGCCGCGGCTTCACGCGGTTCCGCGGCACCGCGGACCTCGAGAACCCGAGGAGCGAGGTGGGCGCGACGCTCAACCCGGCGCTGCGCTTCTTCATCTTCGATGTCGAGCCGACGGGAGAACGCCTCATCCCGCCGGCGCAGGGGACGCCGCTGCCGCCGCCGCCGGCGATGACCACGACCAGCGCCGTGGTCGAGCACCTGTTCTGGTCGGCGCTCAACCGGCCGCCAGGCCCGGAGGAGCGCCGGCTCGCCGAGGCGGCTGCCAGCGATCCAGCCCGTCCGGGCCAGCCGGCGCCCGACGGCGTCGCGGATCTGCTCTGGGCCGTGCTGATGAAACCGGAGTTTCAGTTGATTTACTGAACCTGGAACCCGGAACCTGGAACCGGAACCTGGAACCCGGAACCTTGAACCAGGAACGGACGTTATGCACGAACACCTGCCCTCCGACTCCGACGAACGACGCATCCTCCAACGCCTCACCCGGCGGGGATTCATGGGAGTGACCGCCGCGGGCACGCTCGGCGCCCTGTGGGGGCGCGAGCCCGGCCTGTTGCGGGCGGCGCAGCCAGCGAGGATCGAGGCGACGGCCGATGCGGTCATCGTGCTCTGGATGGCCGGTGGCATGGCGCAGACCGAGACCTTCGATCCCAAGCGGTACACCCCGTTCGCGCCGGGCGTGCACATCTCGCAGGTGCTGAGCACGTTCCCGACGATCGACACGGCCGTCGATCACATCAAGTTCACCGAGGGGCTCGGGCAGATCGGGAGCGTGATGGACCGTGGGGCCGTGATCCGATCGTTCATGGCGGCCGATCTCGGGTTCATCCTGCACTCGCGTCACCAGTATCACTGGCACACGGGCTACGTTCCGCCCCAGCCCATGGCCATGCCTCACATCGGGGCGGTCGTTTCGCGGACGCTCGGCCCGAAGAACCCCGACGTCCCCGCATTCATCTCGATCGGCCAGACGATTGAAGGCCCGGGTGAGATCGCGACGCTGAAGGCGTTCCACACGGCGGGCTTCCTCGGCGCTGACCATGGCCCGTTCCTGATCGTCGACCCCCAGGACGCCGCGTCGGCGGTCAGGCCACCGGAGAATCTGGGCGAGCGGCGGTTCACGAGTCGCCGTCAGCTGTTCGAGACGCTGCTCGCTCATGAGCCGGTCTACCAGTACGGGGGGGATTTCCAGCGCGAGGCCCTCGTGCGTTCGCTCGAGTCGGCCGATCGACTGCTGCGTTCGCCGTCGGCCAGAGCGTTCGATCTGTCGCTCGAACCCGCGGCGTCTTTCGACCGCTACAACACGGGCCGGTTCGGCCAGGGCTGCCTCCTCGCCCGGCGGCTCGTGGAAGCGGGAGCGCGATACGTCGAGGTGACGTCCGAGTACATCCCGTTCCTCTACTGGGACACCCACGAGCACGGGCACGAGCGCGCGGCCGCGATGAAGAAGATCATCGACGCGCCGGTCGCGCAGCTCGTGCGGGATCTCGACGAGCGCGGGCTGCTCGATCGCACCCTCGTGGTGCTCGCGAGCGAGTTCGGCCGGGATGCGGTGACCGAAGGCAAGGTCGGCAAGGAGGTCCGCGACCAGGCGATCAACATCCCCGACGTGATGGCCGAGCCGAGACACTACGGCATGCACCGGCACTTCACCGCCGCCGGCTCCCTGTTGATGTTCGGCGGCGGCGTGAAGAAAGGCTTCGTCTACGGACGGACGGCCGACGAACGGCCCTGCACGACCATCGAGAACCCGATGCCGGTCGAGGACCTCCACGCCACGATCTATCACGCGCTGGGCATCGCCCCCGACACGGCCTACGTCGTCGAAAAACGCCCGGTCTACGTCACGAAGGACGGCCGCGGCGTTCCGGTCAAGGCGCTCTTCGCGCGAGGCTGAGCGATCATGCGAATCCGGCGACGTGAGTTCCTCGCCGCGGCCGCAGCCGCGCCCCTCTCTCCGATCCTCCTGAACGTGCAGGACAAGGCCGGCAGCCGGCGTCCGGTCGTGGGGCACGGAGCCCACACGTACGAGGCCATCCACGACTGGGGCGAACTGCCCTCGCACATCAGGTGGGGCAATACCCATGGCGTGGTCGAAGACTCGCAGGGCCACATCTACGTGCACCACACCGTGCATGCGACGAGCGAGAGCGCCGACACGATGGTGGTGTTCGACCGGGACGGCCGCTTCGTCCGTTCCTGGGGACGCGAGTTCCGCGGCGTGGCCCACGGGCTCGACGTCCGCCGGGAAGGCGGCGAGGAGTTCCTCTACCTCACCGTCAACGCGGCGAACCCGAAAGCCTCCACGCAGCCGGCCATGCAGGCGGTCGTGGTGAAGACGACGCTGAAGGGAGAGATCGTCTGGAAGATCCAGGGTCCGCCGGACGTGGAGGCGTACCAGCCGGCCCCTGACGGAACGGCGAAGCGCTACAACCCCACGAATGTCGCGGTTGCGCCGAACGGCGACGTCTACGTCGGCGACGGCTACGGCTCGTACTACGTGAACCAGTACAACGCGAAGGGGGAGCCCATCCGGACGTTCGGCGGCCGCGGCGCCGAGGCCGGCCAGCTGAACGAGCCGCACGGGATCTGGGTCGACACGCGCACGTCACCGGCCGTGCTCGTCGTGGCCGATCGGCGCAACAACCGCCTGCAGCGGTTCACGCTCGACGGCCGGCATCTCGACTTCGTCAGCGGCTTCCGGCTGCCCTGCCACTTCAACGAGCACCAGGGGAACGTCGTCATCCCCGACCTGCACGGCCGCGTGACGATCCTCGACCGGAACAACCGCATTGCCGCTCATCTCGGCGACTCGAACGCGGCGGACTGGAACAATCCGCTCCGCCGGGAGCCGCGGGAGAAGTTCATTCCGGGGCAGTTCATCTGCCCGCACGGCGCCTGCTTCGATCGCGACGGCAACATCTACGTCGTGGAGTGGGTCGAGGTCGGGCGCGTGACGAAGCTGCGGAAGGTGGCCTGAGGGACGAGCCGCCGGGACGGATTGACGCACAGCGTCAGAACCCCGCCGATCACGTAGACTCCGGCCGTCACGAGGAGCGGAGTCGTCCAGGATCCCCACAGCTGGACGCTGTAGCCCACCACGAGCGGGCTGATGGCGCCGCCCAGGTTGCCGAAGGTGTTCATGGCGCCCGTGACGGTGCCCGCTGCCTCGCCGCCGACGTCGTGGCACATCGCCCAGCTCGGACTGAGGCACAGATCGGCCGCAGCGGCGGCGATCGCCATCCACGCGGCGGCGACGAGCGGCTCGGACGTCAACGCCGCGGCGAGGATACACGCGCCGCTGAACGGCATCGCCACCCCGCCGATCGACCGTCCCACCTTCAGACCGTAGCGGCGCACCAGCGCGTCGGTGAGCCAGCCCCCAGCCATGGCAGCCGTGCCGCTGGCCGCGAGCACGAGGCTGGCGAGCCAGGCCGCCTGCACCGTCGAGAACCCGCGCGCTTCCTTGAAGTAGGTCGGCAGCCAGGTCAGATAGAAGTAGAGGCCGTATCCCACGCAGAAGTACATCAGGCAGATCGTGGCCAGGTTGAGATCGAGCAGGTCGCGCCAGCGCAGCGCCGGCAAGGGCCCGGTCCGCGCCCCCTCCTGGATGACCGCGAGCTCGGCGTGCGTGACCGACGGGTGATCGGCCGGATCGTCCCTGAACCACCGCCACCAGAACACGCTCCAGACGAGCCCGAGGGCGCCGAAGACGACGAAGCCGGCGCGCCAGCCGAGCCAGGCGATGATGGCGACGACGAGCGGCGGCGAAACCGCCGCGCCCAGCCGGGTTCCCAGGAAGACGACGCCGTGCGCGGTGCCCCGTTCCCTGACCGGGAACCAGCTCGCAAAGCTCCGGGAGATGTTCGGGAACGCGCCGGCCTCGCCCGCTCCGAACAGAAACCTGGCCGTGAGCAGCGAGAGGAAGTTCCACGCGAGACCGCTCGCTGCCGTGAAGGCGGACCACCAGAGGACGATCCGCATCAGGACCTTCCGGGGGCCGAGCACGTCGCCGAGCCAGCCGCTCGGGATCTCGAAGGCCGCATACGCGAACGTAAAGGCGCTGAAGACCCATCCCATCTGCACGGCGGTGAGCCCGAGGTCCTCCCGAATCGCCGGGGCAGCCGACGAGATGCAGACCCGGTCGATGTAAGTGATGATCGACAGGGCGAAGGTGTAGCGGAGCAGCGTGTATCGCGCGCGGCCCCGCCAGGTTTCACCCCCCTGAGGCTCGATGCTAGGATCGGTGGTCACTCGCTCCATGACTGCGCCGATTCTCTCACTGCTGCTCCTCCTGTCGCTCCCTCCCGCAACTCCGTCGTCTCCGGCCATCGGGCCGGCCGGTCAGTCTGTCGAGGCCCTGTCGATATCGGGGACGGTGCGCGACGCGACGGGCACTGTCCTTGCCGGCGCTGCCCTCATCGTCCGCTCGCCGGCCGGCGCCGAAGAGCAGACCACCAGCGGGCCGGACGGCCGGTTCCGATCGCCCGCGCCCTCCGGCGATATCGTGCTGATCGTGCGCGCGGAGGGCTTCGCGGAGCAGCGCCGGGCCATCGAGAGCACCGCGCCACGGTCGAACCTCGAGATCGTGCTCCAGCCGGCGACGGTGTCGGAAACGGTGACGGTCACCGCGGCCCGCCTGGAACAGCGCACGGCGGACGTGGCGAGCAGCATCAGCGTGCTGGGCCGCGAGGCGATCCGCCGGTCTCCGGCGGTCGTGGCCGACGACGTGCTGCGGCAGGTGCCGACGTTCAGCCTCTTCCGCCGGACCAGCAGCCTCGCCGCCCACCCGACGGCTCAGGGCGTGTCGCTGCGGGGCATCGGGCCGAGCGGCGTGAGCCGGACGCTGGTTCTGCTCGACGGCGTGCCGTTCAACGATTCCTTTGGCGGGTGGGTCTACTGGAGCCGCGTGCCGCTCGAGACGGTCGAGCAGATCGAGATCGTCGAGAACGCCAGCTCGAGCCTGTACGGGAACTACGCGATGGGCGGCGTGATCAACATCCTCAGCGCCCCCCCGGCCCGGCGCACGGTCGAGCTGCGCACCCAGTTCGGCAGCCGCAACACCCCGAGGCTCGATGTCTCGGCGAGCGATGTCTGGGGTCCGGCTCGCGTGTCGGTCGAGGGGAGCGTATTCGACACGGACGGATATACGCCTGTCGTCGAGAGCGAGCGAGGCGCCGTCGACAACAACGCCGACGTGGGCTTCCGCAACATCGCCGGGCGGATCCAGTACGACGTCAGCGAGCGGGTGAACGTCTACATCCGCGGTGGCTACTTCCGCGAGGAACGCGACAACGGCAAGCACAGCACCATCGACGGCACGCCCGAGGCGAACGACACGACCTGGAGGGCCGCGAGCGGCCGCGTGCGCGTGCGCCTGCCCGGGGAGAGCGATCTGCAGGTGAGCCTGTTCCTGGACTCGACGCGATTCCACAGCAACTTCCTCGCGGTGCCCGCGGCGGCGCCGCCCCGGAGCGTCGGCCGCATGACGCTCGAGCAGGTCGTCCCCGCGACCGGATGGGGGGGCGCGGCGGTCTGGTCCCGGCCGTTCGCGGGCCGTCACGCCGTGACGGCCGGTGCCGACTGGCGATGGGTGGACGGCGACAGCGAGGAGGACGCGCTCGATCCGGTGACGGGGAGCGCGGTCACGCTGAAACGGGTGTCGGGCGGAACCCAGCGGAACGTCGGCGTGTTCGTGCAGGACGTGTTCACGCCCGCGGCGCGCCTGACCCTGACCGTGGGCGCGCGGGTGGACGGCTGGCGCAACTACGACGGCCACAACCTGGAGACGGCGTTCCCGAGCGGCGTGCCCACGGCGAACCATCGGCCGTCGCTGCCGGAGCAGGACGACACCGTCGTCAGCCCGCGCGCGGCGGCGATCTACCGCCTGTCCGAGAAGGTCAGCGTGTGGGGTGACGTGGGCCGGGGCTTCAGGGCCCCCACGCTCAACGAGCTGTACCGGCAGTTCCGCGTAGGCACCGTGCTGACGCTGGCGAACCCGGAGCTCGGTCCCGAGCGGCTCGTCGGCGGCAATCTCGGCATCCGCTACTCGCCGCGGCGCGACCTCTTCTGGCGCACGACCGTGTTCGCCAATCGCGTCGAGGATCCGGTCTCGAACGTCACGATCGCCACGGCCGGCGCGGCCGTGACGCAGCAGCGCCAGAACCTCGGCCGCACGCGCATCCAGGGTGTGCAGACGGATGTCGAGTACCGGCCCGGCACGGCGTGGCGGGTCACCGGGGCGTACATCTACAACGACGCTCGCGTACGGGAATTCGCGGCCAACCCGACGCTCGTCGGGAAGTACCTGCCGCAGGTCCCGCGGCACCGCGGGTCGGTGCAGGTGGCCTTCGTGAACCCTCGGCTGCTGACGATCGTGGCGGGGGTCGAGGCCGTGGGCCGGCAGTACGACGACGATCAGAACAGCCGGATCGTGCCCGGCTACCCGGAGCCGGGCCTGCCCGCCTACGCCCTGGCAGGCTTCACCATCTCGCGTTCGCTGGGGCGGAACGTCGAGGCGTTCTTCGGGGTGCAGAACCTCTTCGATCAGACGTACTACGTCGGGACGCTGCCGACGACCGTCGGCTCCCCCCGGTTCGCCAGCGGCGGCATCCGCGTGCGCTTCGCCGGCCAGGCGACGGGGCCCTGACGCCCGGGTTCCTGGTGCCGGGTTCGGTTCCTGGTTCCAGGTTCGGTGCCCGGCCGGGGGATGCCTTTCCTCTGGGCGTCGAGCGAAGGACCGGCCGACTCTCCAGCGGGCCCGACAGGCGAGCGGTGATCTCGCCGGAGTCCAACCCTCGAGTCCGGGCGGGCGTCGGCCGTCTCGAAGGTACGATAGAAGCTGCCTTCCCCGGAGTACGCCGCCATCCAGTCGATCAGTACTCAGAGGTGCACGCGTTGGGACAGGACTTGTCAGTGGCATTCGCGGCGGCGCGGCTCTCGCATACGCATACGTCAAAAGTCCTTTTCCCTTCTGGCATGTTTCCAAGCTCTGGGGCACCGGCGGCGATGTGCTGGTGACCTCGTTCACGGTCGAGGGATCGGCGTCTCGGCGTCTTCAGCCGGCAACCGATCGATAGGCGCTATAGTGGTCCCGAATCGTCTATTGCCCCAACTCTCGCCCGCAGGCCCTTGCCGCTGACTCCACTGCCGCGTCGCCTCCCAAGATGACACAGAAGAACGACGCTCACATCGTAGTCGAACTCACTCTGTTTCCCACGGACGAGGGAGGCAGGCAAGGACCTACACCGCCACATGTCTTCTTGGTGCCTTTTGTGTACGAAGGTGAACGGTTCAACTGTGGTCTTCTGCTAGACGACAGTGGCCCCCTCAGTCCCGGAACACAAGCCATCGTACCGATAGTGTTCTTGAGGCCCGAACTCATCGTGCCCCGATTGCGTGAGGGTAGCCGTTTTCAATTATGGGAGATGAGAACCATCGCTGAAGGCGTAGTCCTAGAGATTCTCAGCCATCACGATCGCTGATCGGGCGGATCCACTTCCCTATCGTTCGGCGAGGAGCTGGGCGGCGCGGCGCCGCGGCCGAAAGAGCGGTTTGCGGGATTATTTCGAGATGGTGAGGCTGGGCTGGACTAGTCGGCCATCGGTTTGGACATCATATCCCCCACAGGAAAGATGTCCACCAAACCGGATCAAGTCCACCCTGAAGCCGAAAGCCGGAACCCAGAACCCGAAAGCCGAAGCCGGAAGCCGAAAGCCGAAACCCTGAAGCCGAAAGCCGAAAGCCGGAAGCCGGAAGCCGGAAGCCGGAACAGCGAGTCATCGCCTCGGGACGTGCCGGACGATCGACGCGAGGCAGGCGAAGACGATGGCCATGGCGGCCGCGATCGATCCGAAGAAGGCGCTGCTGCCGCCGGCTTCGAGCGCCCAGGCGCCGGTGTAGGTGCTCAACACACCGCCCGACCGTCCGACCGCGACCGCTGTGCCGACGCCCGTGGCGCGCACCGACGTGGGATAGACGTGCGTGGCGAGCGCGTACATCGTCGTCTGGACGGCGTTGATCAGGCCGCCGGTCAGGCCGAGCATCACGATGATCGGCAGGTGGGCGGCCCCGGCCGTGATCGACATGGAGGCCAGTCCCACGCATCCCGCGATGGCCCCCGCCGTCATCGCGAGCATCGTCGGCCTCGATCCGATGCGGGCGATGACGAGCCCGCCGAGGATCGCGCCGGCCACACCCCCCAGGTTGAAGGCGGCCAGACCGTTGCTGGCGACCGACAGATCGAGTCCGGCGCCGGTCATCATCGCCGGCACCCAGTTGAACGCGGTGTACACCGCGAGCAGGCACGAGAAGAACGCCCCCCAGAGAGCCAGCGTGTCGCCGCGCAGGTCTGGTGTGAACAGGGCCGGGAGGGAGGCGCGGGCCGCGCTGCGCTCGGCCGGATCGGCGAACTCCGCATGCTCGGGCGCCGGATGGCCGATGCGCCGGAGCAGGCGGTGCAGCTCGGGCCAGCGTGCCCGGTCCCGCACGAGATAGCGCGGCGATTCCGGCAGCGCGGTCCACAGGAGCACTGCGAGGGCCAGGGGCAGCAGGCCGCCCACCATGAACAGCATCCGCCAGCCCAGGACGGGCAGCACCTGACCCGCGAGCAGCGCCGCCAGCGTGCCCCCGAGCGGCACGCAGACGATCGTCAGGGTGACGGCAAACGGGCGGTGGCGCCACGGTACGAACTCGGATGCGAGCGCGGCGGCGTTCGGCATCGCGCCGCCCAGGCCGAGCCCGGCCAGGAACCTGAGCACGCCCAGGGCGGCCACGCTGTCGACGAAGGCGGCGGCCAGCGTGAGCACACCGAACACCAGGACGCTGCCGATCAGGGCGAGCCGCCGGCCCACGCGATCGCCGACCACGCCGGCAATCGCGCCCCCGATCATCATCCCGATCATGCCGCTGGCCAGCGCGGGGGCGAAGGCGCCGCGCCCGAGTGACCACTCGCGCATGAGTGCCGGCAGGGCTGCCCCGAGCAGCTGGTTGTCGACGCCGTCGAAGACAATCGCGAGGGCCGTCAGGAAGACGAAGAACTTCTGTGGCCGGCTCCAGCGGCCCTCGTCGAGCAGGTGGCCGATGTCGAGCGTGCGCGAATGCATGTCCACGGTGGACGGATTCTATCCGGGGTTGCGATTCACTGGGGCTGAGCATCGCAGCGGGTGTCGCCGGACGGGGCCGCCCCGCCCGCGCAGGCGCCACTCTCGTGACAGGTGCGTCTGGGCCGAGGAGGGATGGGCCTGTCGGGCGACACACACCCGCGACGACTCAACACCAGTGGATCACTGAGTACGGGGGCAGGATCGACGATCGGGGAGGGGATCAGGGGTTGCTCGCGGCTCGTGTCGCAGCTCGCGGGCCGCGACCCGCGAGCTGCGAACGGCGAGCAATGGCTACTGCCG
>DASPFV010000104.1:0-12946 GCA_035620975.1 Vicinamibacterales bacterium | reverse complement strand
CCCTGGTCCACAGCGCCTGGTGGCTCTCCTTCACGGCCTTCGTGGGGCTGGCCATGGTGTGGTTCGCGGCCACCGGCTTCTGCATCATGGCCAACGGCCTCTACTGGCTGGGCGCCGAGCCCCGGCTCGTGCCGGAGCGGGCATCGGCGGATGGTGGACTGGATTTCCAGGAAGCACCGCTGTCTCGCGGATTGACCCCGACAGGACGCGGATGAACGCGAATCACGCCAACCGACCAGCGGGGCTGGCACCGCCCCCATGACGTAGGGACCGGTGGGTGCATACCTTGGGCGTGACCGCGCCTGGCCAGCCCGACGCCGCGTCCGCGCGTGGCTTTGCCTGAGCTATCGCCTCATGGGCATGCAGGAACGTCTGAAAGGCCCAGAACACCCGGAGGCTCGCGCAGTCAGCTGACGACCTCATCCCGGGCCCGCGCGCGTTCCACCTCCGTCGCGTAGGCTTCGAACAGTCCCAGTCCCGTCGCCATGACCACCGGTCCCAGCATCAGTCCGAGCAGGCCGAAGGCGGCGACGCCGCCCAGCAGGCTGATGAACATCAGCAACCCGTTGAGCCGCGTCCGGCCGCTGAGCAGCATGGGCCGGAGGAAATTGTCGACCGCACTCACCACGCCGGCGCCGAGGGCGATGAGCAGGATCCCGCGGCCCGGATGACCGGTCGCAATCAGCCAGATGGCTGCCGGCAGCCAGACGACCCATGCTCCCAGGGGAAGCAGGCAGAAGAGGGCCATCACGACTCCCCAGAACACCGGGGCAGTGATGTCGAGCACCCAGAACGCCACGCCTCCGAGCAGCCCCTGCACGGCGGCCACGATGAAGCTCGACGTTACCGCCGCGTTGATCACTTCGTGAATCTGCGTGAGCAGCCGCTCGCGCAGGCTCGCTTCCAGCGGCAGCACGGTGCGCAGCGCCCGGATGACTTTGTCGCCGTCGCGGAACAGGAAGAACGCCGCGAAGATCGTGACCACCAGATGGAACACGAAGATGGCCGTGTTCTGAAGCAGCGTGCCCACCCCGGCGGCGACCCAGCCGCCGATCTGCTGCGCCCCGCGGGCCGCCAGCTCGCGCGCCTCGACCACGAACTCCTTCGGAACGAAGCGCCCGACTGTTGCCGCGAAGCGCGGCGCCCACGTCTCCTCCGAGAGGTTCTCCCGAACGGCGCCGAACGCCGCGCCCGCCTCGGCGATGAACGCCGAGGTCACGAGCACGCCGGGCACGATCAGCATGAGGGTCAGAGCCAGCGTGCTCGCGGCCGCTGCGCGGGAACGCCCCCAGCGGGCCCGCAGCTCCAGATGGGACGGGTAGCAGAAGATGACCAGCACGGCCGCCCATCCGAGGGGGACCAGGAAGGGCCGCAGCACGAGGTAGACGAGGTAGGCAAGGAGCAGCACGAGCGCGTGCAGCAGCAGGGTCGTCACCCACTCGCGCCCGCCTACGGGGGTCAACACGCGCAGGTCCTCCTTCACTGCCCGAGGTCCGATGGCCCGGCTCCAGCCAGACTGGCCCGTTCACGCTGAACAGGACCACCTCGCTGTATTCTCTACTGGCGCTGAGGCGCCGTCGAGCGCATCGCGGATTTGCGCCCGTTCCCCCGTGCCAACGACGCAGATGGCCAGAAAACGTCCGGTCCGTCGACGCAAGAAAGTCGCCCCGAAATCCGTCGGGCTGGCTCCGGCCGAGACGCGACAGTCACACGACGAGGCGGCGCTCGCACTCGGCAGGCAGGTCGAAGCCGACGGCGGGGCCGTTCTGGCGCACTATCGCGAGCCGTTCGGCGGAACGCCCGTCATCCTGGCCGCTCTCCCGCTCGACCGCGTGGAGCCCACGCCCTTCCAGCGCGATCCGTCGAAGCCGCACGTGTCCCGGCTGATGAACGTGATCGAAACCCTCGGCCGCTTCCTCGATCCCATCATCGCGATTCGGCAGGACGACGGGTATTGGACGCCCAACGGCAACCATCGCCTGCAGGCGCTCAGGAAGCTCGGCGCGCAGACGATCGTGGCACTGCTCGTCCCCGACCCGGAGGTGGCCTTCAAGATCCTGGCGCTCAACACGGAGAAGGCGCACAACCTGAAGGAGAAGTCGCTCGAGACCATCCGCATGGCCCGGGCGCTCGGCAGGGCCGGCGGCACCCGGAACGAGCGCTCCTACGTGTTCGAGTTCGATCAGCCGGCATTCCTCACGCTCGGCGCCGCGTACGAGAAGCGCCCGCGGCTGAGCGGCGGCGCCTACCAGCCGCTGCTGCGCCGCATCGACGACTTCCTCGACCTGCCGATGTCGCGGGCCCTTCCCGAACGCGACCGCCGCGCCTCGCGCGTCCTGGCCATCGACGATCAGGTCGCCGCGATCGTCGGCAAGCTGAAGGCGAGGGGGCTCACGAGCCCGTACCTGCGGTCCTTCGTCGTGGCGCGGATCAACCCGATCCGCTTCTCGACGTCGACGGAGTTCGACTTCGACGAGGTCCTCGACCGCATGGAGCGCGCGGCGACGAAATTCAAGGTCGACAAGATCCGGCAGGAAGACATCGTCCGCGCCGGCGGCGCTCCTGAGGAGGGGGAGGAGTGAACCGATGGCACCAATGGAGTATCGTACGTCTCATGCACCTGGCGATCCTGTTGTCCCTGTTCGTTACCTCCACAGCAGTGGAGCCGGCCTCCGTCGCGGGCGAATGGAACGTGGTCCTCGAGCTCGCCGAGATTCGGGGACAGCCCAGGCTCGTCCTGAAACAGGACGGCGAGAAGATCACCGGCGTGTACGTGGGCCGCTACGGTGAAGCCCCCCTCCAGGGGTCCGTGAAGGAGAAGGACATCGAGTTCACCGTCCGCCTGAACGTCGAAGGCACGGAGATCACCGGGTATTTCGGCGGCGTGGTGGCCGGGGACTCCATGGGCGGCACCGTCGAGTTCGAAGGCGCCGGCGAGGGCACCTGGACGGCGAGCCGCGTCACGGCCAAGAAATAGCTCGTGGACGTCTACCTCGTCGACGGCACGTACGAGCTGTTTCGGCATTTCTACGCGCTTCCGCGTGCCCGCGACCGTGAGGGGCACGAGGTCGCCGGCGTGCGCGGCGTCGTCGGCTCGGTGCTTGGCATGCTCAACTCGGGCGTGACGCACGTCGGCGTGGCGACCGATCACGTCATCGAGTCGTTCCGCAACCGGCTGTGGCCCGGCTACAAGACCAGCGCGGGGGTCGACCCGGCGCTGCTCGCGCAGTTCCAGCTGCTCGAGGACGCGCTGTCGGCGCTCGGGGTGGTCGTCTGGCCGATGGTGGAGTACGAAGCCGACGATGCGCTGGCGTCCGCGGCGCAGGCCGCATCGCGTGATCCCCTCGTGGACCGCGTGTTCATCTGCTCACCGGACAAGGACCTGGCCCAGTGCGTGCGCAACGGCCGCGTCGTGCAGATGGATCGGCGCCGCCGCACCGTTCGCGACGAGCCGGGCGTCGTCGCGAAGTACGGTGTGCCCCCCGCGTCGATCCCGGACTTCCTGGCGCTCGTTGGAGACGCCGCCGACGGCTATCCCGGACTCCCGGGCTGGGGGGTGAAGTCAGCGGCGGCGGTGCTGGCGCGGTTCGGGCATCTGGAGTCGATCCCGAAAGACCCCCGCGACTGGCACGTCAACGCGGCGAACGCGCCAGCGCTGGCCCGGACGCTCGCCGGGCAGTGGGACCGTGCCCTCCTGTTTCGCGATCTCGCCACGCTCAGAGCGGACCTCGTGCTCTTCCGTGAAGTCGAGGACCTCCGCTGGGGCGGGCCCACCCCCGCTTTCCCGCCAATCGGCGAGCGGCTCGACGCGGCGACCGTCGTTCAGGAGCCCGGCGGGACGCGCGCCTGAGCATCGGTGCCGAGGCCGGAAGCCTGGAAAGCGCCGTAGGTCACGCGTCGCCAGACCCACTCCACTGGACCGTAGGGCCAGCGCGAGAGCCACCATCGGCTCAACGGGACCTGGGCCCCGTAGACGACGACGGCGAGGGGCAGCGCCGCCAGCGGTCCGACGGTGCCGGCCAGCCCTAACCCGTAGCTGTAGAAGATGGTCGTGCAGATGACGGACTGCAGCAGGTAGTTGGTCAGCGCCATCCGTCCCACGTACGAGAACGGGTGAAGCCGCCTGCGCCAGACGGGATCCTGGTACAGCAGAACGATCGTCGATGCGTAGAAAAGGCTGAGTGCGGGGACGGTTGCGGACTGGATCAACAGGAGCGTCAGCATCGGCAACGACGGCTGGAACGGGTTCACGCCGGTCCAGTGCACGGCGACTGCGGTAATCGCGTTTCCCGCGAGCCCGATGGGGAACGAAATCCGCTGCACCCGGCGCCACCAATCGAGGTGCGCGTTGACGTCCTGGACGTAGCCCTGCCGCCAGATGTACAAGCCGTAGAGGAAAATCCCCAGGATCCTGGTGAGCAGGACGACGAAGGAGTTGAGCATCAACCACTCCTGCGCCCGCAGCCGGAGGATCTGTCCAAACGTGCCGTTCGCGTAGGTGTCGACAGCCTTGCGGAGATCGTCGGGGGTCGCTTCAGGGAATGCTGGAGGTGCGGCCCCCGCCAGGACCGCGACGTAGAACCCGACGAAGACGAGCAGCATGAACCAGTAGAGGCCGTGCGCCCACCACAGAATCGTCCTCGAGCTCCGGTTCCGGAAGAAGATCAGGAAGAACCCGCAGACCGCGTAGCTGATGAGGATGTCTCCCCACCAGAGGAGGAAGGCGTGAGCCCCGCCGATGAGCAGGAGCGCGGTCATGCGCCGCATGTAGACGCCGGATCCGCGGCCGCGCGCGGCCGCCCGCTGCATCAGGATCCCGAATCCAATCCCGAACAGCGCGCTGAAGATCGTGATGAACTTGCCCGAGATCAGCCAGTCGACCAGCGACTGGGCGATGCGATCGTGGAGAGCGGGCCACATCAGGTCCGGACGGAAGTAGGCAGTAGCGGGTGCGGCGAACCCGCGCATGTTCGCGGCGAGGATGCCGAACAGGGCCGCACCGCGCAGGCAATCGATTACAGTGATCCGTTCCGCGGAGGGCACCGGCCCTAACGATTCGCGCGTCTCATCCATGGAGGGGAATGGTAGACCCGCGCCGAAAAAAAAAGTTGCGAAAGTGCGGCGCGGAGGTTGCACGGCCGTCACCTCGCGCTTATATTTTTTTGGAGCGCCCGTTCAGATTCTTCGCAATCCGGCGAAGTCCCTGCACGAGGATCGCCCGCCTCCGGCGGGCGGTGCCGGAAATCCGTCACGCGAGCACAGGAGCTACTCGATGTCCTTGCCCGGTCTGAGAACGGCGCCCGTCTTCGGGCCGTTCTCGCACGCTCCCGTCGTGCCAGCCGTCACCGCGCTCGTGCCGCACGAGCGCCGCAATTCCGTCGGCAGACAGGCGCTTCGAAGCCGTGTCGCCGCGGAGTTCATCGAGATGCCAGGGCTGCGCCTCACGCTTGCCCAGGCCTGGCGCCTCTTCGGGCTCCGATCCGACGTCTGCCTGCGTGTGTTAGGGGAACTGTCCACACAGGGCGTGCTTCGCCGGACTGCCGACGGGCAGTTCGCCCGTCGTGATTCGTAGCCGCCATCGCTCGAAAGAGAATCGGCTCGGCGCTCAGGCCTCAGCAGCCGGTGAACGAGCTCAAAACAGGATGCGTCAGGATCCTGTCTTTTCCCACACGAGGATGGCTCGCGTGTACAGCAGCTCGAAGCCGAACCGCTGCACGTTTTCCTGTGACTTCGAGCCGGGCTGCGTGGTGACGATGGCGAGGTCGCACCCGCGCTCGGCCGAGTCGGCCAGCCGGTGCTGGAGCAGCGCGCTCTGGATTCCACGCCTGCGGTACGCTTTCAGCGTCGCGGCGCCGCACAGCTGAGCCACCCCTTCGAACATCCGCAGGCTCGCGCCGCCCGCAATCGCCCCATCGTACCGGGCCACATAGGGCTCGTAGGCGCCTGTTGCGATCACGTCTTCATAGACCCGCTCGATGGCGGAACGATCGAACGTCTCGTGGCTGACGGGGCCGTCGAACGTGTCGGGTTCCAGGAACCCGTCGATGACCGTGTCCCGCCACACCTTCGTCATCTCTCCGCCGGCCCGCTCGATGGTGATGAACGAGCTCGCCCCGTCGCGCGGCCGGGCCGCCGGAAGAGATAACCCCAGGACGTTCTCGAACCCGACGAGCGCGTAGCCGCGGCCGGTCAGGAACTTCGCCACCCCCGGATCGCCCAGGGACGCCAGCTCGACCTGGACGGGCGCCCCGAGCGCGGCGAACGTCCGCTCGACCTCATCCATGGCGCCGCTGTCGGGCAGGCCTTCGAAGCCGAGGCCGGCCACCTTGTTGAAAGGAGAGCCGAGCTCGGTGAATACGGCAGTCCCTCCGGCGAGCGGAAAGACATGCACGCGGCCCGGTCCGCGCCGCCGCGCCGCCGCTGCCGCGCCCTCCTCTATCAAGGTGCGCTCGGCGCGCTCGATTCGCCGTGCCAGCGACGTCGTCCCGAAGAGTTTCACGGCATGCCTTCCGGCCCGGGTCCGGCGCCCTGCCCGTTCCGCGACGGTCTCCGCGCCACCCAGCGCGTCGTCCGGACGGCGGCCGTCAGCGCGAGCGTAGTCGATTTCACTGATTCCTGGGATTTGTGCTAACAATCTAGCACTATGCGCCACGATCTCCGCTTCGCTCTCAGGATGCTCGCCGCGAACCCCGGATTCACGGCTGTCGCGCTCGCCACGCTCGCGCTCGGCATCGGCGCCAACACGGCCATCTTCAGCGTGATCGATCACGTGCTGCTCCGCCGGGCCCCTGTCCGCGACATCGATCGGGTCGCCGTGATCTGGGAGACGGACCGCCAGACCGGCACGTTCCGCGAGCCTTCCTCGCTGCCGGATTTTCTCGACTTCCGTCGTCTGGCGAGCCAGGTTGAGGCCCTCGGCGCGATGATCGCCACCGAGGTCAACTACACGCCCGAGTCCGGCGAGCCCGTTCGCCTGCAGGCGCTCGCCGTGTCCCATGATCTGCTGCCCACGCTGGGGACGTCTCCGGCCGCCGGGCGCGCGATCACGGCGGAGGAGGCGCGCCCGGGGGGAGACCAGGTCGTCATCCTCAGCGACAGCTTCTGGACGCGAGCGCTCGCCCGGGATCCGGCCGCCGTCGGCCGGACCGTGCGGCTCGACGACGTGCCGCACCGGGTCGTCGGCATCATGCCACCCCGCGCCGACTTCGGCGTCTTCCAGATCCTCTCGGCCGCGGATTACTCGCGCGGTTTCGCCGATCGCGGCGCGCGGGCCGGTGTCGACGTCTGGATCCCGCTCCAGGAGAGTGAGGAGACGCTGCCGAGATCCACTCACCCCATCATCATGGTCGGTCGCCTGCGCGGGACCGTCGCCTCCGCCCAGGAAGAGCTTGCCGGCATCGCAGCCGATCTCGAGCGCGCGTACCCCGTGAACCGGGCGCGCGGCGTCCACGTCGAACCGCTGTCGACGGTCGTCTTCGGGCGGGTGCGGCCCGCGCTGCTGGTGCTGCTGGCTGCCGTGGGGCTCGTGCTGCTCGTGGCCTGTGGCAATGTGGCGAACCTGCTGCTCGCCCGCGGGACCGCGCGGCAGCGGGAAGTGGCGGTCCGCACGGCCCTCGGTGCGCGCCCCTGGCGGCTCGCGCGGCAGTTCGCGGCCGAAGGCGTGCTGCTCGCGCTGGGCGCCGCCCTGCTCGGCAGCGCCGTGGCCGCCCTCGGCGTGCGAGCCCTCGTCGGCCTCGCGCCCGCCGACATTCCGCGAATCGCGGAGGCGTCGGTGGACTTGCGCGTACTCGCGATCATGCTCGGCGTCGCCGTGGTCTCAGGTTTCCTGTTCGGCATGGTGCCGATGCTGCAGGCCCGGCGCGTGGACCTGCATGGCACGCTGAAGGCGGACGGCGGTTACGGCGCGTCGGCGGGGAGTGGCCGCGCCCGCGCGCGGGCGGTCCTCGTCGTCGTCGAGTTCGCGCTGGCCGTCACCCTGGTGATTGGCGCCGCACTGCTCATTCGCAGCTTCTGGCAGCTCCAGGCGACCGACCCCGGGTTCCGGGCGGACGGCGTGCTCAAGGCCGAATACCAGCTTCCCCGCAGCCGGTATCCGGTCGATTTCTCCAGGTTCCCCGATTTCCGCGAGATGCACGTCTTCAATGAAGGCCTGCTCGCGCGGGCGGGCGCGCTGCCGGGCGTCGAAGCTGCCGCCATTGCCGGCAACCACCCGCTCGATCCGGGCTTCACCAACTCGTTCAGGGTGGCCGGCCGCGAAGCGGAAGGGCGCAACTGGCCGGAGATCTCGGTCCGCCGCGTGACGCCCGGGTATTTCCGGACGATGGGTGTCGGGCTGGTGCGCGGCCGGCTGCTGGCGCCCGCCGATGCGACCACGTCTCCGCCAGTCGTTCTGATCAACGAGGCCGCGGCCCGGCGCTTCTTCGAAGGCCACGAGCCGCTCGGCCAGCGGATCGCCTTCTGGGGTGTCGAGCGCACCGTCGTCGGTGTCGTCGGCAACGAGCGGTTCCAGGGGTTGACCGTAGCGCCGCCGCCCGCCGTTTATGCGCCGCTGGCGCAGGCGCCCTCGGCAAACGGGGCCGGCGTGTTGTTGATCCGCGCGGCAGGGGATCCCGCGGCGATGACCGGCACCGTCCGCCGGGCCATCGCCGAGCAGGATCCCGCGCTGGCCGTCTTCGGCCTCGAGCCGCTGCGCCAGACGATGATCCGATCGGTGGCGGAACGGCGGTTCACGATGCTGGTGCTCGGCGTTCTAGCCGGGGTCGCGCTGCTGCTCGCGGCGATCGGGATCCACGGCGTGCTGAGCTACACGGTGTCGCAGCGCACACGCGAGATCGGCATCCGCATGGCGCTCGGTGCCGATGCCCGCGGCGTCCGGCGCCTGGTCGTCGGCGAGGGCATGAGGCTCGCAGCCGTGGGCGCCGGCCTCGGGCTGGCATCGGCGTGGGTGCTGACGCGCTGGATCACTGCACTGCTCTACGGGGTCACGGCTACCGATCCCGTGACGTTCGTGACGGTCCCGCTCGGCTTGACGCTGGTGGCCCTCATCGCGTGCTACGTCCCGGCGCGCCGCGCGACCCGTGTGGATCCGGTTCGTGCACTCCGCGCGGAATGAGCATCAGCTCGCGTGCGATTCGTGGCGTCCCGTTCCAGTCGCCGGATCCAGGCCGCGGCGGAGCGCCCGCCTCGCGGCGGAGGCCCGCGCACACGGGATTCGCCCCATGGCCCGAACCCGGCGCCTCTCAGTGCAACTCGCGCTCGAGATGATCGACGTCGATTGAGAGCGGCGGCGGCTCGAGCTCGATCAGGTACTCGAACTCGCGCCGGAAGTCCTGCAGCGACAGCCCGGCGGTCGCCGCGAACTTGGCGAGTTCGTGCGGGTCCTCGAAGTCGTCGCGGCGGAGGCGGATCATGTAGCGGCGGGCGATGGCGTAGCGCGTGGATCGGATGTCGACGAGGCGCACGCGCGTCCGGCCGGTCTGCCCGTCGATCATGTTCGTGAACGGGATCGGGACGAAGTGCCCGGCCTGGAGCGAGATCATCACGGCGTTGCCGCCGGCGAGGAGGTACTTGGCCGCGCAGTAGCCGAGGTCGCGCGTGTACTCCATGTCCAGCGGAATCGGGTCGGCACACCGCAGCTCGTAGCCGATGTTCTTGGCAGCGATGGTCGTTTTCAGCCCGAACGCCTTCAAGCGCTTCTGCACCTCGCTCTTGAGGATCTCGCCGATGTTGACCTCGGCGATCCGGACGTGCCCGTGCGCGTCGCGCTCGACTTCGTGGAGCTGGGCGAGGTCCTCCGGGTCGATGTCGAGCACGAGGCCTTCGGCGATGACGGCCACGCCGTCGCGCCGGCCGTAGCTCAGGCGCTTCATGATCGCTCCGACGAGCGTGTCGACGAGCGCCTTGAGGCGGATCTTGCGGCCCGCCCACTCCTCCGGGATCAGCGTCAGCGTGGCGCCCGCGGCCTTGCCCATGCCGAGCGCCAGGTGACCCGCCTTGCGGCCCATGGCGATCACGAAGTACCACCGCGACGTCGTCTTCGCGTCCACCATCAGGTTCTTGACGATCTCGGTGCCGTGATGGCGGGCGGTCTGGAACCCGAACGTGTCGACGTGCGCCGGGAGGTCCAGGTCGTTGTCGATCGTTTTCGGCACGTGGACGACGTGGATCCTGCCGCCGGCCTTCTCCTCGAGCTTCATCGCCGAGAACGCGGTATCGTCGCCGCCGATGGTCAGCAGCATCGAGACGTTCAGCCGCAGGAGCGAGATCACCACGGTCTCGAGGTGGTGCGGGTCGAGCGTGGGATTGGCGCGGGAGATGCCGATATGCGAGCCGCCGCGGAAATGGATACGGCTGACCTGATCGATGTCCAGGGAGATCACCCGGTCGACGTTGCCGTGCATGATCCACTCGAACCCGTCACGGATGCCGACGACCTCCACGCCTTCGAGCCGGCCGCGAATGGTGGCGGCGCTGATCACGCTGTTGATGCCCGGCGCCGGACCGCCCCCGACCAGAATGGCCATCCTTTTCGTCATGGAGATATATCGTAGCCTCAAATGCCGGCTTCGGGCTCAGGGCTCTGGGCTCAAGGTTCACGGTTCAGGGTTCAAGGTTCAGGGTTCAGGGTTCAAGGTTCAGGGTTCAGGGTTCAAGGTTCCAAGGTTCCAAGTTGCGGCCTCGCGGTCTGGTGTCCGTCGACATCAGTGTCGCCCGGCGGCCTGCCCCGAGTACTGGTCGACCGGCCTTACCGCGCCGGATCCACCGTGATCGAATGGCGCGCGAGGATCTCGGACGACGTCGCGGCCATCGACTCGTAGTAGCGCACGAAGCGCGCGGGTTCACTGCCAGCGTAACCGCGGAGATTTTCGGCCCACCGGTAGGCGATCGGCTGATAGCGCAGCGCGACATCGATGCGCCACGGACCGCGGTGGCTCCCCGTCGGGATCCGGTACCGGACGCGATCGGATCCGCCCCGGAAGTCCTCGTCCCGGGCGGCAGCGCCCTGCACCGCGATGTCGAGCCCGGCGGAAGCCTGGTCGAACCCGCGTGGAAGCAGCCGGTTGTCCTTCACGAACCGGATGCCGCTGAGAAGGCCGGTGGTGACAGCGCCCCTCGAATCGACCATGACGGATTCGTAGACCTGCACCTGATCGGGCAGCGTGATCTCGACGTGGTGCGGCTCGAAACGGGCGCCATCGGCGTCGTTGTCGTTGCCGGCAATCGACCCGTTCCCGGCCATCGAACCGGACTCGAAGATCACCTGGCCGGGGCCGTCGCGGACGACCATGTGAATCCACGCACGGCGGGACGGGTACGCCGTCGGCAGCTTGTGACCTGCCAGGTTCGTGACCGTGACGTCCACCTCGAGCCGCGCCGGCTTCACTGCGTGCGCCTCCACGGCGATTGACGCGCTGCCCGTCTGCAGATGATGGACGGTAGCCCGTGCGCCGGCGTCGAGCTCCTGCGGCAGCGCCTCGACGCCGAGCTCGTCCCGGTACCGGTTCAGCATCCGGAGCATGAAAAAATTGCCGCCGCGGAAGTCGTGGCGCGCTGCTGCCTCGCGCGGCTCTCCCAGAACCGACGCGATCCTCGTCGGCTCCGCGATGACCGGCATGTGGCACGACTGGCAGCTTCGCTCGGCCCGGAAGGCGCTGTGCCGCCATTCGAGGTACGGTACCTGTTCCGGCAGCTCGCCGACGACCTGGCCGCCAGGCCCGCGGGCGGTGGTGTAGAGGGTATGACACGTGGCGCACAGCTCCGACTGGCGGACGTGCGCCGACTCCTCCGGACGATAGCCCGTGGCCGAGTGCATCACTGTGGCCCGCCCGGGGGGCACCGGATACGGACCGAACAGCGGCCGGGCCGTTGCCGCCTGCATGTCGATGATGTACCCCCCGGAGAAGCTCTCGCGTCGTCCGAACCCGCCGGGCGTGATCTGGTGGCAGAGCGTACACGAGACGCCATCGGCGGCGAGCCGGGCGGCGTCGCCGGCCGCCTGGCCGACGGGCAGGTGCGCGAAGACGCGGCCGAGCCGTCCGGCTGCTGCGTCCAGCGTGCGCGCCATGGGCATGTGGCAGACCGAACACTCGTCCTCGATCTCCGCCGCGGCCCCGGGATGGTCGACCGTCTCGCGCCGCACGGAGGCCTGCCAGTACGGATCGCGCGCCGAGTTGGCCATCATCGTGGCGCGCCAGGCGGTGCCGAACGAGACGTCTTCTCCTGCCGGGGTGGTCAGGCCGTTGTGGCAGGCCATGCAGTCGTGCGAGGTCTGGAACACCGGGGCGTCAGCAGCCACCAGTGCAGTCGCATGTGGAGAGCGACTGGAGGGAGCTGCCGACAACAGGGCCATTGCGACGCCCATGGCCGGTATCGCGAGGATGGCCGCCGATCGAGTCGGGGTCATCGCCATCCCGTGAAGAAGCCGCCGTCGAACCAGTCCCAGAGGAGGTAGGCGATGACCACCGGATGGCGCGCCTGCCGCTCGTTGAGCGGAATCCGGACACCGGCGTTCACCAGGACGTGCTGCCGCCGGCTCAGGCTGACCTGGAGCTGCGGGACGACGTCCCACTCCGCACCCTGGCCCTGATCGAGCTCGCGGGCGCCCAGGATCTCGATCATCGGCGTCCACGCCCGGCCGACCCCACCGGCCTGCGCGAACGTGCGGCCGGCCGCCGCGCGCCAGAACGCCTCGTGGCCGGCCTTGGCGGTGTCGGTCGAGAGCTCCAGGCCGGTCTGCACCTGTACGAACGCGTCACGGGGCAGTATCTGGCCGTACGCCACGAACGGCTCGACTCTCGTGACTCCGCTGCCGATCCCTCGTTCTTCGCGACCGGTCGGGAGCACGAGCTCCAGCGCCGCGCTGAAGATCGCCCCGCGCGGCAGGCTGTGGAAGAGCACGCGTTTGACGGCGAGTGCGACGTCGCCGACGCCGCCCTCCCAGTCTCCC
>DASPFV010000103.1:0-32078 GCA_035620975.1 Vicinamibacterales bacterium | reverse complement strand
ATCCGCCACGGAACAACACGGACTAACATCCGCCACGGAACAACACGGATTAACACGGATAGCACTACGGCGGCAGCACGGATTAGTAGGAACACGGATTGGTAGGAACACGGATCGGACGGAACAGGGATGGCCCGCGTGACCCTGACACACTGCTGACCGTTCAGGTTCCCCCATTCAGGCCGGCAGGCTTCGGCGGCCTGTCAGGATCCCAGCAGCAGCGCGTAGGTGCTCTCGACCTGCGCCTCGGTTTCGGCGAACGTCCCGTCGGTGCTGATCACGTAGTCGGCGCGCGCGACCTTCTCGTCGGTCGGCCACTGCGTGGCGACTCGCGCCCTGGCCTCTTCCAGCGAGAGGTTGCTGCGCCGCATGATTCGGCGAAGCTGCTCGCCGGGCTCGCAGACGCACACGATGACCCGCTCGAACTCGTGCTCGTGGCCCGTCTCGAAGAGGAGCGGGATGTCAGCGATGGCGACCTTCGGCCCCTGGGGCAGGTTCGCGAACCACTCGCTGATGCGCCGGTAGACCTCGGGGTGGACGATCGCCTCGAGCGCAGCGCGCGCGGTGCGGTCCGCGAAGACCACCGCGGCGAGTGCCGGCCGATCGAGCGAGCCGTCCGGACGGAGCATCGCCGGCCCGAAGCGCTCCACGATGCGCGTCAGCCCCGGTGAGCCCGGGATCACGACCTCGCGCGCGATGACGTCCGCGTCGATGACGGCGGCGCCGAGCGCGCCGAAGCGCGCCAGGCAGAAGGACTTGCCGGTTGCAATACCTCCGGTCAGCGCGACGTGCCGCACGGCTCGCTCACCCCGCCAGGCGCGCCTGCGCCGCCGTGAGGGTGTTCTTCAGCAGCATGGCAATCGTCAGCGGCCCCACACCCCCGGGCACGGGCGTGAGCGCGCCCGCCACCTCGGCGACCGCGGGGTGCACGTCGCCGACCACGATCGAGCCGCGACGCTCGAAATCGGCCAGCCGTGCGGAGCCCTCGGGAAAAATCGAGCGGGCCAGCACGGCGTCGCTGACGCGATTGATGCCGACGTCGATGACCGTGGCGCCCGGCTTCACGAACTCCGGCGTCACGAAGGCCGGACGCCCCATGGCCGCCACGAGGATGTCCGCGCCGGCAGCAACCGTCGGCAGATCGGGCGTCTTCGAGTGGCAGATCGTGACCGTCGCGTCCCGGTGCAGGAGGAGCATCGCCATGGGCTTGCCGACGATCTCGCTGCGCCCGATCACCACCGCCCTCCTGCCCGCGATGCCGAGGCCGGCGCGATCGAGCAGCTCGATGACCCCGGATGGCGTGCACGGGGCGAGGTGCGCACGCCCCTGCACCAGCCGACCGACGCTGACGGGAGTAAATCCGTCGACGTCCTTCGCCGGATCGATCTCGTCGAACACCTGCTGCGACGCCGTGCGGCCGAGTGCCGCGGGGAGCGGCGCCTGGACGAGGATGCCGTCGTGGCGCTCGCTCGCGTTGAGGCGGCGAACGAGGCCGACGAGATCGTCGAGCGCCGCCGTGGCCGGCAGCCGCTGGAGATCCACCCAGAGCCCGGAGTCGGTGCCCGCCCGGATCTTGTTGCGGACGTAGATCTCGGAAGCCGGATTCTCGCCGACGAGCACGATGCCCAGGCCCGGCGGCCGGCCGGTCCGCTCCGTGAACGCCCGCACTGCGGGGGCGACGGAGGCGCGGACTGCGCCGGCGATCGCCGTTCCATCAAGAAGCCGCGCGGTCATGTCTTCGAAGGCAGCCGTCAACTTCGCCAGTCTCCGGGTTCCTGGCGCCCGGCTCTGGCAAGTCCCAGAGAGTAATCACAGGGTCGCCCAAGCCCCGACCGTCAGCCCTGCGCCCGTCCTACTTCCGGACGGCCGACCGCGTGAGCAGGTGACCGGCAGCCGTCACGACCGCCCCCGCGATCAGGATTCGGAGGCCGAAGGTATCCGCAATCTCCGGGTTGATGTGCATGCCGACGCGGGCGATCAGCGCGTCGAGCTCGTGCCATTTCGCCAGCTCCTCGGTCGTGATGCCGAACTCGGTAAGCAGCGCCAGCAGGGTGATGCAGAAGCCGTTGAACAGCAGCATGTACCCGCCGATCCGGAGGAGGTTGCCGAAGCTCTCCACGCCCGTCCTGGCCGCCGCCTCCGCACGGTCCACGAGGGGGCTGTGCGTGCGGCCGTAGAACCAGTAGATCAGCATGCCGACGTCGAGCCAGAGCAGGAACCGGACCCACGTCATCACCGTGAGGTTGACCATCAGGTACAGGCAGGACAGCACGCCGAGGATCGGGAACGTGGGGCCGAGCGGCACCCTGAACGGGCGATGGGCATCGGGTCGCTTCGCGCGCAGGACGAGCACGGCTGCGCAGACCACCACGAACGCGAAGAGCGTTCCGATGCTGGTCATCTCACCGAGGATCTGAATCGGCGTCAAGCCGGCCACGATCGAGACCACGACTCCGGTGATGATGGTCGTGATGTAGGGCGTGCGGTAACGGGGGTGGACCTTGCTCACGCCGGGCGGCAGCAGCTGATCGCGGCTCATTGAAAAGAAGATGCGCGGCTGGCTCAGAAGCATCACCAGCAGCACGCTCGTGATGCCCGCCACGGCCCCGGCCGACACCAGGCCGGCGGCCCAGTCCTGGTTGATCACGGCGAGCGCGTAGCCCACCGGCGCATTGAGGAACTGGGCGTCCGTCCGGTACTGCACGACCGGGATGATGCCGCTCAGCACGCCGGCGACGGCGAGATACAGGGCCGTACAGATCAGCAGCGACGCGATGATGCCGATCGGCATGTCGCGGCTCGGGTTCCGGGCCTCCTCGGCGGTCGTGGAGACCGCGTCGAAGCCGATGTAGGCGAAGAACACGACGGCCGCGGCGGCCGCAATCCCCTGGACCCCGTACGGCATGAAGGGGGACCAGTTCTCCGGCTTCACGTAGGAGAAGCCGACGACGATGAAGAACAGGATCGCGGCGAGCTTGACGGCGACCATGGCTGCGTTGAACCGCGCGCTCTCGCGCACCCCGATCACGAGCAGCGACGTGATCAGCAGCACGATCAGCATGGCCGGAAGGTTCACGAGCGCCCCTTCGACCCCGGTGGCCGGGGCCGCGGACATCCACGCCGGCAGGTGGATGCCGAAGCCCGCCAGGATGCGCTGGAAGTAGCCGCTCCACCCCACGGCCACCGTCATCGAGCCAACGGCGTACTCTAGGATGAGATCCCAGCCGATCATCCAGGCGAAGATCTCGCCCAGCGTCGCGTACGCGTAGGTGTACGCGCTGCCCGACACGGGAATCATGGAGGCGAACTCGGCATAGCAGAGCGCCGCGAACCCGCAGGCCAGCCCGGCCGCGACGTAGGCGAGCATGATGGCCGGGCCCGCCTGGTTCGCGGCGGCCGTGCCCGTCAGCACGAAGATGCCGGTCCCGATGATCGCGCCGATCCCGAGCAGCGTCAGGTCCAGCCCGGTCAGCGTCCGCTTGAGCGCTTTCCCTCCGTGCTCGACGTCCCCGACCAGCCGCTCGATCGACTTGGTCTTCAGGAGATTCGAATCCATTCACCCTCCACGCGCGGCCGGGCACACCCCCACCGGCACCAGTCAGGCAAGGCGGAAAAACGCGGCATTATACATTGAACGGTCGGGGCGGCAGGGCGGCCAGGAACGCGCGCGCGCGCGCCTCGGGGTCGCCCGTCGCCAGCAAATCGCCGATGATCGCGACCGCCGCGGCGCCCGCCGCGATCACCTCCGGCGCGCTGGCGAGCGTGATCCCTCCGATGGCCACGACCGGCTTGCCGCGCCCAGCCGCGTACCGCACGAGCTCGATCCCGCGGGCCGCGTACCCCGTCTCCTTGGTGCGGGTGCCGAACACGGGGCCGACCGCCACGTAGGTCGCCTCGCCTCGCAGCGCCTCGTCGACCTGTGCCGGCGTATGCGTCGACAGGCCGACCACCGCCGCCGGACCCGCAATCGCGCGCACCGCCTCGACGGCCAGGTCGTCCTGCCCCACGTGCACGCCGGCCGCCCCGCTCAGTCGCGCGATGTCGGCGCGGTCGTTCACGATGACCGTGGCGGAGTACGGCGCCGCGGCAGCGACGACCCGCTCGGCCAGCCGCAGGAACCGCGCACCGCGGCCGTCCTTGACGCGCACCTGCAGCACGCGCACGCCGGCCCGCAGGTACGCTTCCGCCACAGCCACCGGGTCGAGACCGCAGGCCGCACACACGCTCGGGTCGATGAGGGGATAGAGGATGCGGGATCCGTCGCGGCCGGGAATCAGACGGCCTCGGCCAGCCGGTCCGAGCCGCCCTTCCGCTCCGTCGCGTATCGCTCCATGAAGGCGGTGCTCAGCCGTCCGCTGATGAAATCGGGCTCCGACAGAATGCGCAGATGCAGAGGGATCGAGGTCTTGATGCCCTCGATGACCGTCATCTCGAGCGTCCGCCGCATCCGCGCGATCGCCTCCAGCCGGTCGCGCCCGTGGACGATGATCTTGGCGATCATGGAATCGTAATACGGCGGGATCGTGCACTCGGCGTGGGCGAAGGTGTCGACGCGGACCCCCGGGCCGCCCGGCACGCTGAACGCGTGAATGACCCCCGGCGAGGGCGCGAACGTGTCGGGATCCTCGGCGTTGATGCGGCACTCGATCGCGTGCCCCGTGAACGTCACGTCCCCCTGCTTGAACGAGAGCCGCTCGCCGGCCGCGATCCGGATCTGCTCCTTGACGATGTCGACGCCGGTGATGAACTCGGTCACCGGATGCTCGACCTGGATCCGGGTGTTCACCTCGAGGAAGAAGAAGTTGCCTTTGTCGTCGAGGAGGAACTCGAACGTGCCGGCGTTCGTGTACTGCACCGCGCGGGCGGCGTCCACCACGGCCCCGCCGAGCTTCCGCCGCATCTTCTCGGTCACGGCGACCGACGGCCCCTCCTCGAGCAGCTTCTGGTGCCGCCGCTGTATCGAGCACTCCCGCTCGCCCAGGTGCACGACGGCTCCGTGGTGATCGCCCAGCACCTGGAACTCGACGTGCCGCGGCCGCTCCACGTATTTCTCGAGGTAGACGTCGCCGACGCCGAACGCCGCTTCGGCCTCGCGTTGCGCGGTCTTGAACGCCTTGCCGAGATCGGCCGGCGATCGGATCACGCGCATCCCGCGGCCGCCGCCACCCGCCACCGCCTTGATGATGATCGGGTAGCCCAGATCGCGCGCGATCTTCTGCGCGCGCTCCTCGCTGTCGACCGGACCGTCGCTGCCGGGCAGAATCGGCACCCCGGCCTTCTTCATCGCACGCCTCGCCCGCGCCTTGTCGCCGAGCAGCCGGATGACGTTCGGCGCCGGGCCGATGAACTTGATGTGGCAGGCCTCGCAGACCTCGGCCAGGTACGCGCTCTCGGACAGGAAGCCGTACCCGGGGTGGATGGCGTCGGCGCCGGTAATCTCGGCTGCGCTGATGACGGCGGGCACGCTCAGGTAACTGTCGGCCGCCCGGGCCGGACCGATGCACACGTCCTCGTCGGCGAAGCGCACGTGCAGCGAGTTCTCGTCCGCCTCGGAGTACACGGCGACGGTCTTGACGCCCAGCTCGCGGCACGCGCAGATGACGCGCAACGCGATCTCGCCGCGGTTCGCGATCAGGATCTTCTTGAACATGGCCCGAGCGGATCAGAACGTCCGGATCGCAAACAGCCGCTCGCCGTACTGCACCGGCTGTCCGTTCTCGACGTAGGCGCTGACGATCTCTCCCTCGTACTCCGACGTGATCTCGTTCATCAGCTTCATCGCCTCGATGATGCAGAGCACCTGGTCCTTCCGGACCCGCTGTCCGATCTCGACGAAGGCGGGCGCGTCCGGCTCCGGCGATCGATAGAACGTGCCAACGATGGGTGACTTGACGACGGCGAGCTCGACGGCGGTCTCCTCCGGCTCGTTCGCGGGCGCCTCGGCGGGCGCGGCGCTCGACGTCGCCGCCGGGCCGGTCGTCGCGGCGGGGGCTGCGGCCGGCGCCAGCTGCACGGGCGCCGCCAGCGGCGGAAAGGTCGCGTTGGCCTTGCGGATCCGGACCTTCAAACCGTCACGCTCGAGCTCGAACTCCGCCAGCTCGTGCTGCTTGACCAGCTCCAGGATCCGCTCGATGTCTTCGAACTCCAATCAGCCTCCACGCTGACGGTCCCGGCCCCGCTACTGCCGCGTCAGGACTTCGCAACCGCCGTCCGTCACGAGCACGTCGTCCTCGATCCGGACGCCCGCGAAGCCCTCGAGGTAGGCGCCGGGCTCCACGGTGAACACCATGCCGGGTTCGAGCGCCACATCGGGGTGTCCAGCCGCGACGCGTCCGATGCGGGGCTCCTCGTGCACCTCGAGGCCCAGCCCGTGGCCCGTGCCATGCCCGAACGCCGCCGAAAGCCCGTGGCGCTCGAGCACCTGGCGTGCTGCCGCGTCCACCTGGCTGGCCAGGACGCCGGGCCTGACGGCGGCAATCGCCGCCGCCTGCGCCTCGGCGACTGCATCGAAAATCCGGCGAAACTCCGGCACTCCTCTGCCGAGTTCGACCGTTCGCGTCAAATCCACGCAGTATCCGTCGTACACCCCACCAAAGTCCAGCACCACCCCGTCGTCCCGGGCGACTGCCCGCCGGCCCGGACGCGCATGCGGGAGTGCGCTGTTCGGGCCGGACGCCACGATGGTCTCGAAGGCCGGCCGCTCGAACCCGGCCGTTCGCAGCAGCCGGTCGATGTCGCCGGCAATCTCGATTTCCGTGCGGCCGGGCTCGACGAGCTCCGGGACGTCCCGCGCCACCGCCGACAGGCGCCGGGCGGCCTCCCGCAGGATCGCCACCTCACGCGAGTCCTTGACCGTCCGCAGCCGCTCGACCACGCGCTCGGTCGGGACGAGCACAGGACACGACTCTGGCAGGTGGAGCGGCGGCGCGGTCGTCGCCGCCAGCTCGGCCGACAGCCGGTTGAACCGGCTGACCGACATCGAGGCGGCCTCGATGCCGATCCGCCTGACCCCGAGCTGCCGGAGAATCTCCACCAGGGTCTCGTCGTAGCTCTGCTCAGGGACGACCTGTGTGACCGCCTCGCCCAGGGCGGGATGGCTGGCCAGCATCGAGCGCACGCCAGCCGCGTACCGGAAGTCGGCGACGAGGTAGCACCGGGCCGGGGCGACCACAACGACGCCCGCGCTGCCGGAGAACGCCGTCAGGTATCTGACGTTCGGCAGGTGCGTCACGACGAGCGCCTCGAGCGTGTCGACGTGCATGGCGTCTCGCACGCGCGCGAGACGGGCCGGCTGGGGTGGCGAAGACGAGTCGGGCATCAGAGGGATTGTCGTTGGACGGTGGCGCCGGGCGGGCCCGCGAACGTGCAGATCGCTGCGACGCACGCTTCGATGCTACCAGCAGTCGCCGGCAGCGCGGTCAGCGCGAAAGCGACGTTCCGGTTCGGGGCAGCGCTTCCCGAGCCCGCGCGATCGCCCCGAGGAACGCGTCCAGCCGGGCGAGCGTCTCGTCATGCTTCGGGGGTTCCCCCGCAGCTTCGACCGGCACCGGCGCAAGCGTCCTCACCGGAATGCGCGCCGCCGGCCGTTCCGGGGCAGCGGCCGCTGGCGGAGTATCGGCGGCGGGCGCGGCTGGGGACAGGGGGAGATCGGCCGGCGCGTCGAGGCCGAGCTCGCCGCGCCGGCGGTGAATCTCCGCCAGTGCGCGGATGGCCGCGAGGTTCTCGGGGGCCACTCTCACGACCTGCTCGAGATGCTCGCGACTCTCGTCCAGCTCGCCGACTTCGAGGAGCGCCCGGCCGAGCGTCACACGTGCGGACAGATAGGCAGGATGCCGCTGGAGGCCCGCACGGCAGACCTCGACGGCTTCCCAGCACTGCCCCGCGCGGCGATACTCCTCGGCCAGCGCCGCGAAGGCGATCGACGTCGGGTCCTGCTGGACCCGACGCTTGAGGTCCTCGATTCGCGCACTCATTGCCATGGTTGTCTCGGCGTCGGGAGCCGCGGCCGACGTCACCCGCGCCGAAGACGCTACTCCCCGCCGCCTCCACGAACGGCCAGTGAGCTGTCGTCCTCCGGAATGGCCACCGGGATGGTCTGTGAGACCGTACCGCGTCGGCCGCTGTCGTCGGTCACCGTCAGCGTCACCGTGTAGGTACCCTGGACCGCGTAGGTGTGGGACACCCGTGCGCCGGACCCGGTGCTGCCATCGCCGAAGTCCCACTGATAGCTCGTGATCCGCCGTCCGGGGGACGGGGTCGATGCCTCGGCATTGAAGAACACCTGCTGCCCGGGCAGCGGCTCGGTCGGCGAGAACACGAACACCGGCGTCGGATTGGCGCCGACTCCCACCGTCACCTGGCTGGTCGTGCTCGCGCTCCGGCCGAACGGATCGACGATGGTCAGCGTGACCGAATACGATCCGGCGCGCGAGAACGCGTGTGTGACAGTTCTGCCGGTTCCGGTGCGTCCGTCGCCGAAACTCCACCGGTATTCAGCAATGGCCCCCTGGCTCTGCGATGCGTCGAACAGTACGTTCTGGCTCTCGCTTGGAGCCGACGGCGTGAACGTGAACGAGGCCGACAGACCGTCAGGCGGGATGACAACGCCGGGCGGCACGAGGCGGATCGACGCGCGGCGGGCCGTGGAGTTGTCGAAGTTGGTGCCGATGGGCGTCACGTAGATCTCGACGATCGTGAACTGGTCGACGGCCACCGACGGGGCGGCCGGAGCGGTGTAGACGAACACGGCGCGGCCGTCGGTACCGGTCACGACGTTGCGGGCCGAGAGCGACCCGAAATCCGCGCTGACGCCCCCGACGACGATCTCGCCGCGAAGCGACAGGTTCCGGACCGGCGTGCCGTTCGAATCCCGCGCCGTGACGGTCACCATGCTCTGCGATGCGCCGTCCTGGGAGAGGATGTCGGGCGACACCGCGACGTCGATGGACAGACCGTACTCCGACGGTCCGGCCAGCGGCGGAGCTTCCTGCTCGCTGATGGTGCAGGCCGCGGCGAGCAGCCCCAGGCCGAGAAGAACCGCGACATGTGACGCGCATCTGTAGGACATAAAGGACCTGGTCGCCACGGCCACTCCCCCGAGCGGCCTCAGTTCGGATCCCCGAAGTTGCCGAAGTCGATTCCGATGCGGCCCGTCGCGCTGACCTCCCGTCCCGTCTGATCCTGGCCGTAGAAGGTCACCTCGGCGATGGTCGAAATGATGACGGGGCTCGTGACCAGCGCCGCGAGCGGGGCCTCCGCCTTGGCGATGTTGCGGACGATCGTGAACCCCGTCGAAGACTCTCCGCCCGCGACGGTGAGCGTGAAGGCGCCGTCGAAGCCGTAGGGCACGTCGACGCCGGGTGTGTTCCGGCCGTCCGCCCGGATGAACTGCACCCGGTATCGGGTCACGGTGATGAAGTTGTTGGAGGTGGGCTCGGTCGGCGCGTCAGCGCTCCCGGCATCCTTCAGGCCGAGCGAGAACGTGACGCGGCCCACGTCGTTGAAGATCGTCGGCACGTCGTCGACCACGGTGAGCACGTCGGAGAGCAGCGTTCCCCCGAACTCGGTGGGCTCGGCGCCCGTCGCAGCCTCGATCGACCGGATGATCAGGTACGACGAGGCGGTCCCTTCGCGTGTCATCTCGCCGCAGGCGCCGACGGCGGCAGCCAGGGCCATTGCCCCTGCCAGCCGCGCCCCCGCACTCCAGCCGGCCGTCCGCCGGCGGCCGCCCTCGACGTCGCGTGGTTCCAGCTCCATGCTCCTAACCCTTCAGAATGCGCGGCGTGATGAAGATCAGCAGCTCGCGGCTGTCGTCGGCGGTCGTGTCCCGTTTGAACAGCCAGCCGAGCAGCGGCAGGCGGTGCAGGTACGGCACGCGGTCCGACTCGCTGCGCTGCTCGCTGATGAAGACTCCCCCGATGATCGTCGTCGCCCCGTCGCTGACCTGGACTGTCGTCAGGGCGCGCTGCGTGTTGATCGAGGGAATGCCCTGCACCTCCTCGCCCGGCGAGGCGTTCTCCAGCTCCACCTGCATGATCACGGTGGAGGCCGCCGTGATCTGCGGGGTCACGCGAAGGGTCAGCGCGGCGTCCTTGAACTGCACCGTCACCGTGTTGTTGGCGACCGTCTGCACGGGAATCTGCACGCCCTGCGTCATCTCGGCCCTGACGTTGTTCTGGGTTGTCACGCGCGGCGTCGAGAGGATCCGGATCTTCCCGGACGTCTCGAGCGCCGAGAGAGCGACATCGAGATTGAACGAGCCGTTGACGGAGCCCATCGCCAGGCCAATCGCGCCGAAGGCAGGTATGGCCGGCAGGTTGACGACGCTCCCCGTCTCGTCGAGGGGGTTGGCCCGCACGTCGGTCCCGGCGGCGCCCTGCGTGCCCTGGCGTCCGCCAATCGAGCCCCGATTGGGGAACGCGAGCGGCGTGGTGTTGCCGAGCTCCGGTGAGACGCGGCCGTTCAGCCCCCACTGCACGCCGATGCTGCGCGCGAAATCGCGGTTCGTGGCCACCACCCTCGCCTCGATCTCCACCTGCGGCTCGGGGCGGTCGATCGTGCCGATCAGCTTGCTCGCCGTGTCGAGACGCGCCGGGAGGTCCGTGATGATGAGCGTGTTCGTCCGCTCGTCGATCTGCACGTCGCCGCGCGGCGACAGCGCGGCGCGTTTGATGAGAGGCGCCGCGCCGGCGGCACGCGCGTAGCTGAGCGTGTAGGTCCGGACCTCCAGCGTACCGGCGTCGGCCGCCGCCTTTGCGAGCGCCTGCCGGGATTCCTGCTCCCGCTTGAGCGTATCGATCCGGGCGATCCGGACGATGGTTCCGTCGACCGTATAGTCGAGCTGGTTGCCCCGGAGGATCACCTCGAGGGCCTGATCCCACGGGACATCCGTGAGCACGATATCGACAGTGCCCTGCACGTCGGGGTCGATCACGAGATTGAGGCCGCTGATCTCCGCGAAGCTCCGGAGCACGGCACGCAAGTCGACCCCCTGGAAGTCGAGGCTCACCGGATGCCCGACGTACTGCTTCTGGGAGTCGCCACTCACCATCTGCGCCGCCGGGGGCGGCGCGGCTGGCGGGGTCTGCTGGATCGACGCCGGAGGGGTGGACTGCCGGACCGCGGTCTCGCCTGTCCGCTCGCTGCGGGGGGCCGCGGCGAGCGAGGATGGCGGCATCGACTGCAGTTGTCCTGACGGCGCTGCCATCGGGATCGGCGGTGGAGCGGCGCTGGCAGGAGGCTGAGGGACGACGGGAATCGGTTGGGCGGCCCCCGGAACGCCCCGACCGGCCGGGCCCGAGGGCCCGGCGATGGCTTCGACGGGAGCCGGAACCGTCACGGCAGCCGGAGCCTGCGTGCGGCTCACGGGAGGGGCCACGTGCTTCGAGCGCGGACCCAGCGAATCGAGCGCGCTCATCGGATCGACGAGGTGATCGGCCGGCGGCGTGAGCGGAGCGCCGTTGGCGATCGCCTGGTGCATCGTGATTGCCGGCTCTTCGACATGCGCCGCGGGCGTCACCGGGGCGGGCACGAGAACCACGTCGCTCGATTCGGCCTTCTCGAACACGACCGCGAAATCCCGGCCGGCCTCGCCCGCCCGCTCGACCCGGTAAGAGGCCTCGTCGGCGATCTCCATCACCACGCGCGTCACGAGCGGGTCGGTGCTGTTGAGGCCAACGCGGACCCGCGTCACGAGCGCGCTGTCGATTTCGGTCTGGCGGGGGGCCTTCGACAGCACGTTCGGAAAGTCGAGCACGAGCCGGCGGGGCGCGTCCTCGCTCTCGGTCACTCTGGCGGGCGCGAGGTGGCCGTCTCCCCCGAGCGTCACCGTCGTCTCGGAAGTCTCGGGATACGCCCGGATACGCTCGAGCACCGTCGCGCTGGTGCCCGGGACCGTGGCGCCCGCCGTGGTCGGCGCCGCGAGGCGCGCAGGGGCACGTTCGGCGCGCGGGGGCGACGGGCGTGGCTTGGCACCGGGTCGCGGCGTCAGCTCGATTCGGATCGTGTTGCGGCTGCTGCGGGCCGTGTACTCAGCGGGACGGTCCAGCGACACGCGCACGCGCGCCACCGTCCGGCCGTCTATTGCCGTCGTCTGCTCCACGCCGATGCTCGAGACGAGCCCCTGGCGCGTCACGCGGTTGGAGGCGTCGTTGACGGCCACGTTCCGCATGTCGACGAGCAGCGTCAGGGGATCGGGCGTGCTCACGGAATAGGCCACCGGCTCGGTCGCTTCGATCAGGACCAGACCGGCTTCCGCCGTCACCCCTACCAGCCGGACCGGTGCCGTCGTGCTGGCCGACGACAGGATGCTCGTCGCGGCCGCGACGGCGGCGGCCGCCGCCAGTCGCGCCATCTTCCGTCCGACGGGCTCCCGCCGCGGCTCCTGCCTGTGCGCACTCATCGCGTCCGCTCTTTCGAAGTCGGTCATGTCTCGCATCTGGCGAACCGATCAGTTCCCCGGTGCGCCGCCCCGTCCGTCACCCTGCCGCACGGCCTTCGACACCTCCCGCTGCTTGACGAGCGACAGCGGATCGTTCACGTCCTGCGAAAAAACCACTCGATCCGGCCCGATCGACTTCACCGAGCCGTCGAGAAGCCGGTCGCCGGTACGGATCATGTGCGTCTTCTCGTCGGGCCCGGCCACGAGGGCAATGAACCCCGCGCGATCACGGATGACGCCTTTCACGGTGAGCTCGCCGATGAGCAGCCCCGGAACTCCCGGCGGCCTGGCGCCGGCCGGCTTCGAGGTGTCCACCAGACCGCCTACCAGACTGACGAAGGGATCGCGTCTGCCGCTCGGGTCGTAGTTGTACGGCGTGGCCGGCGGTGGCTGCGCCGTGCCGGACGCTCCCTGCGCCGGCGCCGCCGGCCGCTCGACCGGTGTCTGGGCGGGCGCCGGCGGGGCCGCCTGGGCAAAGGCCGGGCCGACGCTGACGAGGCTGCACGCGAGCAGAAGGACTGGCTTCGTCATGGCCGCCTCATTTCCCCCCGGGCTGCGCGGGCACGCCGCCGCGGCCGCCCTTCCCCGCCGGGCCCTCCTGCAGCACGAACGTCGTGGCGGTGCACTCGGCCACGATCGTCGCGTTGGGCTCCTGCGGGCTCCGCGGGCGAATCGAGATCTCGCCGATGTTGATGATGCGCGGGAACTTGCCGATCCGATCGAAGAAGTACCCGAGGTTGTGGTACGTGCCCTCGGCCTGCAGCTTGATCGGCACTTCCGCGTACAGCGGCTGCTGGACAGCGGCCTGCGGCGTGAAGCGCTGGATGGACAGGCTGGACTGCGCGGCCAGGCCCTGCACGCGCCGCAGGATGTCGGCGACGTCCTTCTCCTCGGGGAGCACGGCGCGCAGGCTGTCGAGCCGGCGCTCCAGTTCGTCGACCTGGGCCTGGAACTCGGGCAGCTGGCGCGCGGTCGCCACGCCTTTCTCGATGTCCTTCCTGAGCGCGCTCAGCCGCGCCTCGCGCATGTCGAGATCCGACTGCATCTCGGCCACGTAGAAGTTCCAGAAGCCGAAGACCGCGCCGCCGCATACGAGCACGAATGCGCCGATCTGCCAGTACCACGGAAGCTTGCTGAGCGAGAGGTTCATGGATGCCTGCCTGGTCCCGCGGGGCTACCGCGCTCCCCTCGCTGCGCCGCCGGGCTTGGCCGGCGGCGTCGCGCCCTTCGCAGGGCTGCTCGGATCGCTGAAGGTGGCCTTCACCGAGAACTTCACCAGGTCCCCGACCTTGGGGTTCGCCTCGACCTGGCTGTCGACGATCTCGACCGGACGCCTGAACCACTTCGTGGCTTCCAGGTTGGCGACGAAGTCGGACAGCGCGTTGAGGTTGGTGGTAATCCCGCTCAGCGCGAAATCGGAGCCGGTCTGCTTCATCTCAGTGAGCCAGAGCCGCTCGGGGAGGCTGCGGCTGATCTCGTCGAGCACGCGAACGGGCGCGAGCTGCCCCTTGCGCAGCTCCTCGATGATCGTCACGCGCTGCTGCAGCTGCGCTTTGCGGGCCTCGAATTTCTGCACCTGCGCGAGAACCGAGCGCAGCTGCTGCGTCTCGGCTTCGGCGCGCGCCAGCTCCTGGTCGAGCGCCCTGGAACGCTCCCGCAGCGCGAGGAACCACCACGCGACGCCCAGGACCGTGGCCAGGAGAATCAGCGAGGCGCCCACCGTCACCCGGTGGGCGGTAGGGATCGCGACACGCGCCTTCCTGGTGCGCTGGCGTTCGACGGCGAGCAGGTTGATGCGGATCATCGGTCGTTCACCCGCCTCAGCGCGAGGCCCACCGCAACGGCCGCGACGGGACCGACATCCGCAGGCGACTCGTTGAACTTCTTGACGTCGAACGCAATCTTCTTGAACGGGTCGAAGGGCTCGACCGGCGCCTCGAAGCGCTCGGCCAGCATCTCGGTGAAGGCCTCCGACCGCGACGCCCCGCCGCTCACGACGATGCGCGAGACCCGATCGGAGGAAGCCGTGGCCTTGAAGAAGTCGAACGTCTTCTGAATCTCGAGCATGACGTTCTCGCTGACCGCGCGGAGGACCGGGCGGGCGTCCTCGAACGTCGCCGCGTCGATCGAAGCGCCATGTTTCAGCTGATCCGCCTGGTCGTACGGCAGGTTCAGCTCCTTCTGCAGCGCCTCGGTGTAGGCGTTGCCGCCGATCGCGATGTCGCGCGTGAAGACCGACTGGTCACCCTGGAGGATATTGATGTTGGTGGCGCTGGCGCCCGAGTTCAGGAGCACGACTACCGCTTCGGGGTCGGCCCCGTAGTTCGCCTCGTACGCGTTCTGGAGCGCAAAGGCGTCCACGTCGACGACCACCGCCGTGCAGCCGGCCTGGCCGATGACGCCGGTGTAGTCGGCAATCTTCTCCTTCTTCGCCGCGACGAGCAGCACGTCCATGGTGCTCTTGCCGGCCGCGGCGTTCCCGCGATCGAGGATCTGGTAGTCGAGGTTCACGTCCTGGATGTCGAAGGGGATGTACTGCTCCGCCTCCCAGTAGATCGACTCGGCCAGCTCGGCATCGGTCATGGCCGGCAGCGAGATCTTCTTGACGATGACGGCGTTGCCGGAGAGCGACGCGGCCACCTCCTTGGTCCGGATCCCGCGCTTCTCGAAGACGCGGCGGATCGCGTCCACCACGGCGGCGCCGTCGATGATCGCGCCGTCCACGATGCTGTCGGGCGGCACCGGCTCGCTGCCGAAGGCAGCCACGCGGAAGCTCTTGCCGGCCGGCTTCAGCTCGATCGCCTTGATGGCGCTCGACCCGATGTCGAGCCCGACCAGTGACTTGGATCTAGCGAACAGCACCGAGGTCTCGTCCTGTCTTCGAGCGTGCGCCCGCGCGCAGACACACCCTCGACGGTTGGAGTCAGGGCCCTTGAGGCTGGTCGAGGCGGCAAGTTGGGTGCCACGGAAGGTTTCCTACCAAAACCGGCAGTTTTACGCAGTTCTGGTAGGCCCCCTTCCCCCCGAAACGGCGTTGGATCAACAAAACGGTGCGCCGCTCACGTTTGTGTAATGGCAGGTTCTGCACATCAACGGTCAGGTTCAGGGTTCCGGGTCCAAGGTTCGGAGGTTCAGGAGATCTCTCGAGCCGGACGCGTCCGCTCGAGTCGGAGGCATTCTGAGATACACTTGTCGATGCCGCTGACCTTGGCGGCTCCCCTTTGCGACGGCGCCGCGCCTTGCGGGACGCTTCCCGGCCGCGATGTGCGCCGCGGCTCGCTTGACATCACCCGGGATCGCCGGTATCCTCTTGGTTTGCCGTCCTTTGAGTGAGGCTGGCTTGCCCGCCGCCGACACGCGGCCGGGCCGGCGGACTGTTTCAAGGCGGCTTCTACGGAGGCGAAAGAGGAGTTCATGGGTTCGTTCGTGCCCGCTGCCGGCAGTGTGGAGCGGCAGTGGTTTCTCATCGACGCCGAAGGGCAGGTCCTCGGCCGGGTCGCCAGTGAGGCGGCGCGGCTGCTCCAGGGCAAGCACAAGGCAATCTATACGCCCAGCATCGACACGGGCGATCACGTCGTCATCGTCAACGCGGCGAGAGTCAGACTGACCGGGCGGAAGGAAGACCAGAAGCTCTATCGCTACCACAGTGGCTATGAAGGCGGGCTGCGCGAGGAGCGCGCCAAGGAGCTCCGGCAGAAGAACCCGGTGAGGATGGTGGAAGAGGCCGTGCGCGGGATGCTGCCCAAGACGAAACTGGGCGAGGCCATGTGGCGGAAGCTCAAGGTCTACGCCGACGCGCAGCATCCGCACCAGGCACAGAAGCCCCGCCCGGTGAACCGCGCGGTCAGAGACGAGGTCGCATGAACGTGGCAGCAGGGATTCAGTACTACGGCACGGGCCGTCGCAAGACATCAACCGCTCGCGTGTTCCTTCGCCCCGGCACCGGCGGCATCATCATCAACCGCAAACCGCTCGAACAGGCCTTCCCCACCGAAGCGCTCCGGACCCAGATCAAACAGCCGCTCGCCGTCACCGAGACGGCCGACAAGTTCGACGTGCTGGCCACGATCGCCGGCGGCGGGACCGCCGGCCAGGCGGGCGCCCTGCGCCTCGGCATTGCGCGGGCGCTGGTCGAGTACAACGTCGAGCTGCGGCAGCGGCTCAAGAAGGCGGGCTTCCTGACGCGGGACGCGCGGATCAAGGAGCGGAAGAAGTACGGACAGAAGGGGGCGCGCAAGCGCTTCCAGTTCAGCAAGCGATAGAAGGGAAGCTTTTCGCTCCCGGCTGCCCAGCGCCCCAGCTGGACGCCCGGAAGGTGGAGGCTGGAGCTCATGGAGGCAGCTTGACCGGCATCGCGTTGAAGGATCTGCTCGAGGCGGGTGTCCACTTCGGACACCAGACGAAGCGCTGGAATCCGAAGATGAAGGCGTACATCTTCGGCGAGCGGAACGGGATCTACATCATCGACCTGGCCAAGACGGCGAGGCTCTTCCGCGAGGCGGAGCAGTTCGCGGCCAACCTCGCGTCCGAGGGGCGCACGATTCTCTTCGTCGGGACCAAGCGCCAGGCGCAGGACGCGGTGGCCGAGGAAGCCCAGCGCTGCGGCATGTTCTTCGTCAACCAGCGCTGGCTGGGGGGGCTGCTGACCAATTTCACCACCATCCAGCGCAGCCTGGCCCGGCTGCGCGACCTGGAGGCGATGGAGAGCGACGGCCAGTACGACACGCTGTCGAAGAAGGAGATCGCGCAGTTCGAGAAGGAGAAGCGCAAGCTCCAGAAGAACCTCGAGGGCATCCGCAACATGTCGAGGCTTCCCGACGCGCTCTTCGTCGTCGACACCCGCAAGGAGAAGATCGCCGTCGACGAGGCCCGCAAGCTGAAGATTCCGGTGATCGGAGTGGTCGACACCAATTGCGACCCCGACGAGGTGGACTACGTGATCCCGGGCAACGACGACGCGCTGCGCGCGATCCGGCTCTTCGCTTCGCGGATTGCCGACGCCGTGATTGCGGGTCGCGACATCCGCGAGTCGGCGCAGGCCGACGAAGGTGCGACCGACGCCGACGAGCGTGGCCGCCGGTCGCGGACGATCCGGCAGGCGCGCCCGGAGCAGGCCACGTCGCCCGCGTCGGTGTAGCCGGTTCCCCGCCTCCTCGCGCCGGCCGGGCTCTCCCGCGCCGGCGTTCCTGCGTACAGCTTCCGGCCGTCAGCCCGCCGCTCTCAGCTGACCGGCAGGGTCGCGTGGCGGCGGCCGCGCGGACGAGAGCACAGGAGTCGTGATACGCCATGGACATCACAGCAGCAATGGTGAAGCAGCTCCGGGACGCCACCGGAGCCGGCATGATGGAGTGCAAGGCGGCGTTGAAGGAGGCCAGCGGCAACCTGGAGGAGGCTACGACCATCCTCCGCAAGCGCGGCCTCGCGCAGGCGACGAAGAAGGCCGGACGCTCCACCAACGAGGGCCTCATCGGCAGCTACATTCACATGGGCGGCAAGATCGGCGTGCTGGTGGAGGTGAACTGCGAGTCGGACTTCGTGGCGCGCACGGACGATTTCCAGGGTCTCGCGCGCGAGATCGCGATGCACATCGCCGCCGCCAACCCTCTCTACGTCAGGCGCGACAGCGTGCCCGCGGACGTGCTCGAGCGGGAGCGGAGCATCTACCGTTCCCAGATGGAAGGGCAGAACAAGCCGCCGCAGGTCATCGAGAAGATCGTCGAGGGGAAGTTGAACAGCTTCTACGAGCAGGTCTGCCTGATGGATCAGCCCTCCATCCGGGATCCGAAGGTGACGATCGGCCAGGTGATCCAGCAGGCAATCGCGCGGCTCGGCGAGAACATCGCGATCCAGCGGTTCGTGCGCTTCAAGCTCGGTGAGGCCTGACGAAGCGTTCGGGTTCAAGGTTCCGGGTTCCGGCTGCTGATTCCCCGGTTCGCATCGGGTCCATCGTCCGATTCCGCGCGCCGAACCGGGAACCTTGAACCTGGCACCTGGAATCATGAACCTGCGACTCGAGAGGACTCGATATAATCGACCCTCATGTCTGCGCCCGTGTATCGCCGTGTGCTCCTGAAGCTGTCGGGCGAAGCCCTCATGGGCGAGCAGCCGTTCGGGATCGATCCTGAGGTCACGACGCAGATTGCCAGGGAGATCGGCGAGATCCAGCAGCTCGGGGTGCAGACGGGGGTCGTCATTGGCGGTGGCAACCTGTTCCGGGGGCTGGCGGCGAGCGCGCGGGGGATGGATCGCGCGACGGCCGACTACATGGGCATGCTGGCGACGGTGATCAACGCCCTGGCCCTGCAGGACGCGCTCGAGCACATCGGCGTCGTCACGCGCGTCGCGACCGCGATCGAGATGCGGTCGGTGGCCGAGCCGTTCATCCGCCGCCGGGCCGTCCGGCACCTGGAGAAGGGGCGGGTGGTCGTGTTCGCCGCGGGCACGGGCAACCCGTACTTCACGACGGACACGGCTGCCGCGCTCCGCGCGATGGAGATGAAGGCGGACGTCATCCTGAAAGGCACCAAGGTCGACGGCGTCTACACGGCGGATCCGCTGGTGCACGCCGACGCCACGAAGTACGATGAGATCTCGTATCTGAAGGTGCTCGAGCAGGGCCTGCGCGTCATGGATGCCACCGCGATCTCGCTCTGCATGGACAACAAGCTGCCGATCGTCGTGTTCAACCTGCGCACGGCGGGCAATCTCCGCCGCGTGATCATGGGCGACCCGGTCGGGACGACGGTGACGGCGTAGGCGTTGGCGCGGACGCGGCGTCGCGGGAGTGCCGGCCGGCCCGGGCCGGCGGCGCACGCCCCACCGCTGCGGTGATTCGCGGCGCTGACGCGGAGAGAATCTCCCCATGGCTGAGACTGACCTGAAAGGCCTGTTCGCGGACGTCCGGAAGCGAATGGAGGGGCAGATCGAGCACGTGCGCCGGGAGCTCGGCGGCGTGCGTACGGGTCGCGCGTCGGTCACGATCCTCGACGCCGTCCACGTCGAGGCCTACGGCTCGCACATGCCCCTCAACCAGGTCGCCTCCCTCTCGATTCCCGAGCCGACCCTGATCGTGGCGCAGCCGTTCGATCCCTCGCTGATGTCGGCCGTCGAGAAGGCCATTCGCAGCTCGAATCTCGGCCTGAATCCCACGAACGACGGCAAGGTGGTCCGGATTCCCATCCCCGCGCTGACGGAGGAACGCCGCCGCGAGCTCTCGAAGCTGGTGCACAAGTACGCAGAAGAGGGCCGAAACGGCATACGGCAGATCCGCCGGGAGGCCAACGACCGCCTGAAGAAGCTGCTCAAAGACCACAAGGTCTCGGAAGACGACGAGCGGCGCGGCCTCGACGAAGTGCAGAAGATCACCGACCAGCACATCCACCAGATCGACGAGCTGCAGAAGAAGAAGGACGGCGAGCTGCTGGGCAAATGAGGCCACGGAACAACCCGGACTGACACTCAGGTCACGGGACAACCCGGACTGACACTCAGGTCACGGGACAACCCGGACTGACACTCAGGTCACGGGACAACCCGGACTGACACTCAGGCCACGGGACAACCCGGACTGACACTCAGGCCACGGAACAACACGGACTGACACGGATCGGCGGACATCAGCCCTCCTGCAGCATGTCGTGGTTCACGCACCTCGCCTGTTCCGTCCCGTGCGGGGCAGGTGCGTTCGATCCACGACGCGAGCAGCACCTCTGCGACTGCGGCGCTCCCCTGCTCGCGCAGTACGACCTCGAAGCCGCCCGCCGCTGGCGCCGTGAGTCGCTGGCCGGACGTCCCGCCAGCATGTGGCGCTACCGGGAACTGCTGCCGCTGTTCGACGGGGAGACGCCAGTGACGCTCGGGGAAGGCTGGACGCCGCTCCTCCACGCGCGGCGCCTGGGCGAGCAGCTCGGCCTGTCGCGTCTCTTCGTGAAGGACGAATCGCTGAACCCTACCAATTCGTTCAAGGCCCGTGGCCTGTCCGCGGCGGTGACGCGCGCCGCCCGCCTCGGCGCACGGACCCTGGCGGTGCCGTCGGCCGGCAACGCCGGGAACGCCCTCGCGGCCTACGCGGCCGCGGCCGGCCTTGCCTCAAGAGTGTTCATGCCCAGCGACGTCAAAGTGCCATTCATCCGGGAGTGCGAGCTGTACGGAGCGGAAGTGACGCTGGTCGATGGCCTGATCACCGATGCGGGACGCGTCGCCGCCGAGCGCGGCAGGGCGGCCGGCTGGTACGATGTGTCCACCCTTCGCGAGCCCTACCGCATCGAGGGCAAGAAGACCATGGCCTACGAGATCGGAGAGCAGCTGGGATGGGAGTTCCCGGACTGGATCGTCTACCCGACCGGCGGCGGCACGGGGATGGTCGGGATGTGGAAGGCGTTCGACGAGCTGGAACGCATCGGCTGGAAGGCCTCCCGGACGCGGCCGCGCATGGTGTCGGTGCAGGCCGAGGGGTGCGCGCCGATCGTACGGGCCTTCGAGACGGGCGCGGAGCGATCGGATCCCTGGACCGGCGCGCACACGCTGGCCGACGGCCTTCGCGTGCCGAAGGCGCTCGGCGACTTTCTCGTGCTCCGCGCCGTCCGCGAGAGCGGCGGCACGGCGATCGCTGTGCCGGACGCCGACATGGTGCGCGGCATGCGCGCGCTGGGAACCCGGGAGGGTATCAGCGCCGCACCGGAGGGCGGTGCGGCGGTCAGGGCCGTCGAGATGCTCGTCGAACGAGGACAGATCGGCGCGGATGAGACTGTCGTGCTTTTCAACACCGGCGGAGCGTTGAAGTACCTCGACATCCTGCGGAGCTCCTGCGCCTGAGCATCGAAGGCGGAAGCCGAGGCCAGCCTCGCCGTCACGCACGGAGCATGACGGGCGCCAGCAGCAGGTGGAGATTCCCCGCGAGATACCAGAGCCAGAAGCCTCGCCCGGCCCTCGACAGCAGCACGTTGAAGCCGACGGTCAGCGGCAGCACGACCCGGGTGATCGCGCCGGGAAGCCCCATCCACACGACGGGATCCACGAGGAGCATCAGCACGCCGAAGACGAGCGCGAGCCTCCACCACGGATGGTGGATGTCGCGGCTCCAGACCAGGTACGCGAGCTGCGTGGTCAGGCTCACGACCACGAGCAGCTGGCTCATGGCCGCCAGCGTCGCGCCGGCGTCCGTGATCAGCTGGAACGAATCGCGCCAGCTTTTCAGGTAGCCGACCAGCGGACCGGCGATCTGATCTCCGCCGGCGAAGCTCCAGTGCCGGTAAATGGACCACAGATAGTCCTGCCACAGCAGCAGGGGCAGCACCACCAGCGCCAGTGCGCCGAGCGTCCTGACCCAGCCGCGGAGCTCGCGCGGCAGCGGAAGCATCACCGCCCCGAGGACGTTCGTCTCCCGGCCCAGCCCCGCAGCGCCGAGGATGGCCCCCACACTCCACGTCCCGCCCCGCTCGGCGAGCGCGGCCCCCCACGCGAGCAGGAGAAGACTGGGACCGTCGAGCAGGGAGAACCGGACGGACCACAGCAGACCATGGCTGAAGAGGCACGCCGCCCAGAGTGCGAGCGTGCGCGGCGATCCAACGGGCAGCCATCGTGTGAGCAGCCACGCCAGCAGCAGCCAGGCCACGACGTTCTGCAGCGCGTACGCCGTCAGCACCCAGGCCGGACGGCCAAACCCGAGCAGATGAGCCGACCAGCTGAAGAGAATCCGGCGGGCGCGATACGGCGGCTGGTCGAGTGCCCCGTCAATCGCGGGATCGCGCAGCAGCGGCTCGAGCGCCAGCTGCGCGTAGAACTGCCCGTCATACGTGTATCCCGGCGGGTACTTGCGATGCGGCACGGCGCGGAGCGCCGGGTGCTCCCGCCCCATCCCCGCGGGAAAGGCAATGAGGCCCGTGAAGCCGTACACCGGATGGTACAATCGCCCGATCGATGCAAGGAACAGCGCGATCAGCGCCCATGCGCAGGCGCGGCAGATCCGCGGGTCACTCATGGGCGGTGGTGCTCGGTTTCGCGGTGCTCCTCGGCGTGGGGTCCGCTGCGTGCGACGCGGCAGACCCGGGCGGGCGGACCGACGTCCGGGTCATCGATCTCCTCCCACGATTCGGCCTGGCCGAGCGCCGTCCTGAACACGGAGACTTTTCGGTGGCCCAGCATACTCTCGCGGGCCAGATGCGCGCCAGCATCGGCGTTCCTGCGAACAGCCGCCTGATTTGGACCACCAGACTTCCCCGGCGGTCCACGCTGCGCGTGGCGGCCGGCCTCCCGCCCTCGCCCCAGCCGGCCCAGGTGAGGTTCCGGATCGGCGTGAGCGACCATCGCATCTACGACCGGCTCGTCGAGCGGATCGTCGGAACCGACGATCGCTCGCGTGGCTGGATTCCGCTGGAGGCGGACTTGCGGCTGTACGCCGGGCTGCAGTGGAGCGTGTTCTACCGGCCGGAGGGCCGGCCGTGGCGCCTGGTCCTGAGCACCGACCTCGTGAGCGGTCACCCGGTGGACGCGCTCTGGGCCGACCCGCGGGTGGAAGCCGATGCCGCGTCCGCACGGCGGTTCGTCCGCGACTACCCTGCGCGCTAAGTCCTACCTTTCGTTCGCACGGTGATGCCCCGAAGGCAGCGAGGCGCCCGCCGCGCAAGACGCGAGGAGGGAGCTGACCGGGAGCATTGGACCGACGGCGGCGCCGCGGGGCGGGGTGCATCGCCGGCCGAATGCCACCCTAATTACAGAAGGGCAGGACTCAGCCGCGCCGGGCGTGTCAATCGCCGAACGAGATCCGCATCGCGCGGGCAGTCCGGACGACGTCGAAGTCGAGCGGGACGTTCCGCGTCCTCCCCACGATCTTCTCCAGCGGGACAGCGACGATATCGGGCGGGTGGAAGGCGACCATGTTCCCGAACTGCCCGGCGAGCACCAGCTCCACCGCGCGGGCGCCGAACCGGGTGGCCAGCACGCGGTCGAAGCTCGTCGGGGCGCCGCCGCGCTGCAGGTGTCCGAGCACAACGGTCCGGGTCTCCTTCCCGGTCAGGGCTTCCAGCCCGGCCCCGACCGTGGCGCCCAGCCCGCCCAGTCGCTCGGCCACGGCGGCAGTGCCTTCCTTGAGGATCGAGACCTTCCCGCCGACCGGCTTGGCTCCCTCAGCCACGACGACGATGCTGAACCGCGCGCCGTACGATTCGCGCTCCTGGATCCGGCGGGCGACCATCTGCAGGTCGAACGGGATCTCGGGAATGAGGATGACGTCGGCGCCGCCTGCCACGCCGGCGTACAGCGCAATCCATCCCGCATAGCGCCCCATGACTTCCACGACCATCACCCGATGGTGCGCTTCGGCTGTCGTGTGCAGCCGGTCGATCGCTTCGGTCGCGAACGCCACCGCCGAATCGAAGCCGAATGTGTTGGTCGTCTCGACGATGTCGTTGTCGATGGTCTTCGGGACGCCGACGAGCGGAATGCCCTGCCTGTGGAACTGGTGCGCGATGCTCAGCGTGCCGTCGCCGCCGATGACGACGAGGGCGTCGAGCTCGAGATGATGGAACATCTCGACGCATCGGGCCGAGTAGTCGCGCTTGCCACCGGTGGTGTCGACGGGGTAGGCGAACGGGTTGCCGCGGTTGGTCGTGCCGAGGATCGTGCCGCCGATCCGCAGGATGCCGGTCACGTCGCGGGGCGTGAGCCGACGCCAGCGATCCGGTTCGATGAGGCCGTCGAAGCTGTCTTCGAGGCCGACGGTCTCGCACCCGGCCTGCGCGGCTGCCTTGACCACCGCCCGAATCACCGCGTTCAGCCCGGGGGCGTCGCCACCGCCCGTCAGGATCCCGATTCGTCTGACGCCAGACCGGTCCGCTTCGCTCGAAGACATCCGGACGAGTATAGCGAACTGGAATCAGGGTTCGGGGCGGGGATGGAGGACGAAGATTCGGAGGTCAGAGCCCGGCGATTGTCGATGGCCCCCATGCAGGCCGGAGCGGGATTCAGCGTTGCCGTCCCTCAGAGTCGTCGGGATCGCGTCCCCCGCGGATTCTGCCCAGTCCCGTCACGGCGAGCACCAGCATGAGCAGGCCGCCCGCGAGCGGCACGACGGGGACCTCGCCGCGGCGGTTCCATGCCAGGAGCACAGCCGCCAGGCTGAGGGCCGAGGCCAGGAAGGCCAGGACAACGGCCACGCGCCGCGATGTCCTGGAAGCTTCGGGCACGCGGCAGGTTACCATGAGCTGGGCACGATGACTGACGGCGCCTCCAGCCCGGCGGATATCACGCGCCTGCTCCTGGCGTGGAGCGACGGGCGACGCGATGCTCTCGACCAGCTCGCGCCGCTCGTGTACGACCACCTGCGGAGTCTCGCAGCCGGGTACATGCGGCGGGAGCCAGCCGGTCATCCGCTGCAGCCGACCGCGCTCGTTCACGAAACCTATGTCCGCCTCGTGGACCAGCGACGCGTGAAGTGGCGCAACCGCGCGCATTTCTTCGGCGTCGCCGCGAAGTTGATGCGGCGCATTCTGGTCGACCAGGCCCGGGCGCGACTCGCAGAGAAACGGGGCGGGGCGCTCGACCACGTCGCCGTGACCGAGGCCGAACTGGCCGCGGACACCCCCGACCGCATCGACCTCCTGGCTCTGCATCATGCGGTGGAGCGCTTGGCCATCCTGGACCCGCAGCAGGAGCAGATCGTGGAGCTGCGCTATTTCGGCGGGCTGACGATCGACGAGACGGCGGAAGTCCTCGGGATCTCTCCGGCGAGCGTCGTGCGGGAGTGGACGATCGCCAAGGCCTGGCTGCGGGCCGAGCTGGCGGGCGGTCCGGTGTGACCTGACACGCCATCCCCGATGGAGGGCCGGTGAGGTGATTCGGTCCCGTTTTGCGCGTTACCAGGACGAAGGGGGAACCGCGCATGGGATACCGACGGGTCCTGGTCGCAGCAGCCGCGGTGGCGGCGTTGGAGGCAGGTCGTCAGGACGTCGACGGTCAGGGACGGGGCGTCCCGGCCGAACTCGCGTTCTTCAGCGGCAGGAGCGGGAACAACGAGATCTACGTGATGAGCGGAGACGGAAGCGACCCGCTGCGCCTCACCGACGATCCCGCCTCCGACGTAGACCCGGCGGTCTCGCCCGACGGCCGCGAGGTCGTCTTCACCTCGAACCGTTCGGGAAACAACGACATTCACCTGGCCGGCAGCACCGGGGGCTTCACTGAGAACCTCACGAACCACCCGGCCAACGACGGGTGGGCACGCTGGTCCCCCAACGGTCGGCAGATCGTGTTCCACAGCAACCGGGACGGCAATTTCGAGATCTACCTCATGGATGCGATCGAAGGCCAGCCCGCGCGGCGCCTGACTGAATATCCGGGCATCGACCAGTTCCCCGACTGGTCGCCGGACGGGCGGTCCATCATCTTCCGTCGCGATACCGACATCTACACGATGGATCTGCGCACGGAGGAAGTCCGTCGCCTGACGAACGCACCCCCGCTGAACCAGATGGCGGCCTGGTCGCCGGACGGCCGGCAGATCGCCTTCATGAGCGCGCGCGACGGTTACCCGTCCGTGTTCCTGATGCAGGCAGACGGATCGAATCCGAGCAACCTGACCCCGAAGGACGACGCCGATGCCGACGCCGACTGGGTCAGCCGCGCGCCGTCCTGGTCGCGGAACGGACGGCACATATTCTTCATGTCGTCGCGTCCGAGCACGGGGCTGGACACGGAACTGTTCGTGGTGAACATCGATGGGACAGGCCTCACACGGATAACCCACTCGATCGGTGTCGATGGCAGTCCTCGCGGCCGATGATCGAGCGCGAGCCGAAGCTCCCGCGGCTACCGGATGGGGATCCTGAACAGATTGCGCTGCGTCGATCGCCGCGAGAACACGTACGCCTCGCCTGGTCCGGGTGCGGCGTCGCTGTAGTCGTGTCTGCGCGTCCCCGGAATCCTCGCGATTTCATCCTGGGCGCGGAATCCGGCGGCCGGGATCTCGGGAAACATCTCGCCCGGACCGAGCGGGATCACGTAGGTGAATCCATCCAGGCCAGGGGTAGGTCCCGAAATCGCCAGCTGGCGACCATCGGGCGCCCACGCCCAACTGTAATCGTTCACCGCCCCGCTGGCGAGCCGCACCGGCCGTCCACCGTCTACCGGCCATGCAGCCATCTCCGATTGCTCCCCGCGCACCCGGACGATCAGCCACTGGCGGTCGGCCGAGATCCCTCTGAGCCCGACTACCGGCTGCTCGCTGATCTTCGTCAGGCCGGTCCCATCGAGGCCGATCCGGAAGACGTGGGAGGAGGCGCCGTCGGGACTGACCACGTCGAAGTACAGGTCGCCTGCCGGCCCGAAGAACGGCCGGCTGCCCCGCGCGTTCGGGATCGGTCGGGGTGCGGAACGACGATCCATCGGCACGAGCCAGATGTCTTCGTTGCGGTGGTCCGCGAGAGCGGCGGCAAGCAGCCTCCCGTCGGGGCTGAGGTCGTAGACCAGTGATGGCCGACCCGCGACGGAGAGGTCCAGAAGGGATTCGTCGTGCCCTGATTCAAGATCGACTCTCCGGAGGCCGCTCGGTCCTGAATAGCCAATCCCCGCGGTCAGGACCCGATACACCACGCTGCGCCCATCGGGCGTGAACCTCGGGTCGAAGGCGAATCCTTCCAACGAGATCTGCCGCTCGCCTCCTGGGCCTCCGAAGACCACGACGCTCTGGCGCTGCGCGATGGCAGTGATCAAGGACCGTCCATCGGCCGCCATGATGACACCCTCTGCCTCCGTGGGGCCGGACGTCACCTGCTCGATCCGGCCGTTTGGAAATGCCTGACGCGAGATCTGGAAGCTGCCACCGGCGTTGGTGTTCAAGTACATCCAGTCTCCGTCCGGCGACCATGCAGCCGACGTGCAGGCGGCGCCCGCGGGCCCGACCTGGCGCGAGGGCACGGCGTCGTCCAGCCTCACGAGCCGGCACGGCAACCAGTCGCCGCGGGTCATCTCGATCACGACCACCCATTTGCCGTCGGGCGACGGGAAAGCCTGGTGCGCCATGTCGCGATCGCCCGGTGGCACGTACACGTCGTGAGCGCCGGCGCGGTTCTGGTCCGACATCACGATCGCCATGTGCATGTCGTTGTTCTTGATTTCCGCGAAGAGCAGGTGATCGCCGGGGCCAAACCAGAGCCCGGCCGCGTTCGGCAGCCAGCGCCGGGCTTGCCCGCCAGGCATGGGGATGACCCAGGTGTCCCACGCGGTCCCGTCGTTGACGGTGTAAGCGAGCCGCGCACCGTCCGGCGAAAAGACCGGGGTCGCCTTTCGAAGTCCATCCCGTGTCAGCTGCACGGCTTCGCCGTCGGGCAGGAGCTTCACGTAGATCTCGCCCGGGTCGTTGAACGTGCCTGGTCCCCGGATGAAGGCAAGCGTCCGGCCATCCGGGGACAGCGCGGGGTGCCGGACCGCATCCGGGAACTTCGTAAGCTGCACCCACTCGGCCGGCCCCGGAGACGGCGCCTCAGGTCGCAGGAGCAGGAACGCCAGCACAGCGATTCCCGCCAGAGCCGCGATCGTCGCGACACCCCGCGCGCGCGGCCGGAAGGCGACGACGGGGCCGGCTGACGGCCGCTGCAGGTTGGCGAGGTCGTCGGCAAGGGCCCTCGCCGTTTGATACCGCCGAGCGGGATCGGGATCGAGGAGCTTGAATACGATGCGCTGCAAAGCAGGAGACAGGCCGGCAGCCGGCGGCTGGCTCCAGTCGAACGCGCGTGGAAATGCGGGACGTCCCGTGGCCAGCTCGTAGAGCACGGCGCCGAGTGAGAACAAATCGCTGCGCCCGTCGATCGCTTCGCCGCGGGCCTGCTCCGGCGACATGTAGGCGACGGTGCCGAGGACCATGCCCGACGCCGTCAGCTCACGCCGGGTCTCCAGGTGTTCCGGCAGGTCCGTGGTCTTGGCGAGGCCGAAGTCCAGCACCTTCACGTAGCCGTCAGGTACGACGGCGAGGTTGGACGGCTTGATATCGCGGTGCAGGATGCCCGCCGCGTGCGCAACAGCCAGGGCGCTGGCAATCTGCGCGCCGAATTGCCGGACCTGCTCCTCCGGCAATGGGCCGCGAGCAAGACGCGTCGAGAGCGTCTCGCCGGGCAGATACTCCATCACGAGGAAGTCGACGCCTTCGTGACGGCCGACGTCGTGCAGGACGCAGATGTGGGGATGGTTCAGTCCCGCGATCGCGCGAGCCTCACGCTCGAACCGCTCCCGCGCACCCGCACTCTGTGCGATGGTGGCTGGCAGGACCTTGATGGCGACGGTCCGGTCCAGCCGCGTGTCGCGGGCCCTGTACACCTCTCCCATCCCGCCGGCGCCCAGGCGTGAAGAGATCTGATACGGACCGATGTGCCGGCCCACGAGATCCGGCGACAGCGCGCCCTGGGTGGGCGGCAGCGAGACTGGTGCTTCCAGGAAGCCGGAGGCGCCGTCGTGCCCGGCGAGCAAGCGCTCCACCTCGCTCCGCAGGTGGCTGTCGCTGGCGCTGAACGAAGCGAGAAACCCGGCGCGCGCTTCCGGTGGGAGCGAGAGCGCCGTCTCGAACAATGCCTTGATGCGCGGCCAGTCTTCGGGGAGAGGCATCGCGTCCACTATTGCGGCTGTCAGAACGGAACGGCCTACTATATCAGGCGCCCACCTTCGCGCTCTGCGCTGCGGTGGGCAACCTTCGCCTGGTGCTCCAGGAAGAGGAATGGGCGGAGGTCCTGGCCGAACTGCTGCGGCGCATTGCCATGTCGCCGCACGATCTGCCGGATCCTGACGACTTGGTGTCAGCTGCGGATCAGATCTTCCTCGAGCTCGATCCGCGCGAGCAGTCGCCGTGAAAGCGTCACAGCGGGGCGAGGTCTGGCTGGTGGACCTCGGGTTGGCCGCAAAGGTCCCGCCCCGCCGTGGTGATGAGCATCCCCGCCGCCGACGTGGATCCGGCGCTGGTAGGCGTGCACGGCCCGTTGTTCACAATCTGGCCATAAATTCAGGCGCTTCCCGGATCGACCTGAGCCGGTTATACTTTTGGTATGAAAACGGCGGTGTCGATTCCAGACCACGTATTCGAAAAGGTCGAGCGCCTTGCCCGACGCGCCGGTCGATCTCGAAGCGAGGTGTTCAGTGCGGCCCTAGCGGAATACGTGGCCCGACACGCACCGGACGAGGTGACCGAGGCCATGGATCGTGTCTGTGCCGACGTAGGCGACCGGGAGGACAGGTTTGTGAACGCTGCCGGGCGCCACGTGTTGGAGAACACTGAGTGGTGATCTCCCAAGGGGAGGTCTGGTGGGCAGATCTATGGGCCTCAACACGCTCAGAGCCGGGATTCCGCCGCCCCGTCGTCGTGGTCCAAAGCGATGCTCTGAACCGCAGTCGAATTGCCACCGTTGTTTGCGTGCCGTTGACGAGCAACCTGAAGTGGGCCGAGGCGCCCGGTAATGTGCTGCTCGCTGCGCGATGGACCAATCTCCCCAAGGATTCTGTGGCGAACGTTTCGCAGATCGTTGCGCTCGACAAGACGTTCCTGACGGAACGCGTCGGCAAACTGTCCACCGCCAAGGTGGACTTGCTGCTTTCCGGCATAGACGTCGTCTTGGGCCGATGACTGCAGCGTCCTTTCGACTTCGTCGATGTCTTCGGTGGCTGCTTCGCCCCCTGCGTCGGTTCTTAGTTCGGCATGTCCCAGTGGGTGATGATCCCTGGGAGCCGGTGACAAGTCTCCTCGTCAGACCTCAGATCCTTGGTGCGGGCTCCTATCGTATGTTCCGCTGGTATTACGAAGGACAGCGCACGGTGCAAGTCGGGACGGTCGATGATGTGTGCCGCTGGCTCGCCGAGTGCCAGTACCTGTCGGATGACGAACTGTTCAACGAAACCGACTTCTGGCAACACCCTCGAACGTTCGAAAATCTTTGCAAGGGAGACTGTGAGGACCACGCCCTCTGGGCATGGACGAAACTGGTCGAATTCGGGCACCAAGCGGAGCTGTTTGTTGGGCAGTTGTTCGAGGGCGCTTCGCGCTACGGCGGGCAACCTTCGCCTGGATCACGAGCGAAGGTTGGTGGACGGCAGGAGGCTCGAACTCCAGACCTCCGCGTTGCGAACGAGCCGTCGGCGCGACCGCATCTCGTTAAGCGTGCGCGACGTAAACGCCGCTAGAGAGTCCGCGCAATAGGCCTGCCGCGACAAGCGTGTTTGCGCGAGTTTCTGCATGGTCGTGCCCGCCGGTTGTCCACAAATTGGCCACAAAGAAGTCGGTGCCCTTGACGGCACTGCCGGACGATGGGACTCCGATCACATGACGCAAGCGGCCAAGAAGCTCCTCGACGAGTTCGACGCCCTGCAGGAAGGGGATCGGGCCGAGGTCCTGGCCGAACTGCTGCGGCGCGTTGCCTTGGCGCCACACGATCTGCCCGATCCTGAGGACTTGCTGTCAGCTGCGGATCAGATCTTCCTCGAGCTCGATCGGCGCGAGCAGTCACAGTGAAAGCGCCACAGCGGGGCGAGGTCTGGCTTGTGGACCTCGGTATGGCCGCGAAGGTCCGCCCCGCCATGGTCATGAGCATACCCACCACCGACATCGATCGCGCGGTGGTAACCATCGTGCGGTTAACCACCAGCGCGCGAGGCTCCCGATTCGAAGCAGCCGTTTCGGTGCCTTTCCTGCGAGCGGGCGTCTTCGACGCACAGAATCTCGTACCGATTCCCCATGCAAAGCTCATTCGCGGCCTTGGCAAGCTGTCCCCCGCCCAATTGGCCGTCGTAGAACGCGCGACGGCAGAGTGGCTTGGACTGTCTTTGGCATCCAGCACGAAGGTCTAACACGCGAGAGCTGCTCTTCACGTACGCGCAGAACACGCAAGGCGGTTGACTTGAGGAATCCGAAAGCCGCCGCTGAAGTACTAGAGCTAAAGCGTCCCACCACAGAGACGTCCGCCCGCAAGGTGAATCGCGGCCTGGCCGAGGGTTCGGTCCCTCCGTGTTAGAGTGGCGCTCGCACTTGAAACTCCGCGTGTCGAAGGAGGAGAAATGGGCAACGCACGGGTCCGCTTTTGGCAAGGATTCAGTCTCGCCCTGGCGTTGGTCCTGTTGCTCATGGCCAGCGACTCGCTCTATTCCGTATTTGCTCAATCTAGTCAGAAACAGCGTTTCACTGAGTTTGATGTCGAGCGGATCAACATCGTCGAGGCCGATGGTACGGTCAAGCTTGTTATCGCCAACCGGGAGCGCTCACCGGATCAGGTTAGCGAGGGACAGTCCCGCCCTCGTGCCGCCGCCAACAAGTCTCCCGGCATCACCTTCTTCGACGACGCCGGTGACGAAGCCGGGGGACTGAAGGTCCGTGGTGACCGACGTGCCGGCCCGTCCGCTCGTCGCCATCTACTGTTCGATCAGCATCGAGGCGACCAGGTCTTGGGACTCATCTCGGATGAGAGTGAGGCGGGGAAGACGGCCGGCCTGACAGTCTGGGATCGGCCAGACATGCCCCTGCCGGAGGTCGCCCTACGCTACGAGAAAGTAATGGCTGCACCGCCTGGGCCAGAGCGAGACAAACTTGTGGCTGAGTTCGAAGCCTGCTGTGGGGGGTTCGGGGCTACGCGACTCTTCCTCGGCAAAAGCCGAAACCGCGACGTCACACTCGGTC
>DASPFV010000102.1:0-2069 GCA_035620975.1 Vicinamibacterales bacterium | reverse complement strand
CGCCTACCGATTGCCCCAGTGGAACGTGAAGCCGGTCAGAAAGCGGTACTCGTTTCTCACGTCGTCGTTGTTCTCGTCCACGATACAGCGGTAGTCGCCAGCCACCCGGACCCCAACGCGTTCCGTCAGGTACACCGTCAGGCCGCCGCCGGGCTGGACGGCGAAGTAGTTGTACGAGGGCCGCCAGTACGACACGGTCGATGGCGCGCTGTTCCCCACCCGGACCTCCCGCTGATCGATCTCACGCTGCGCCAGACCGGCGAGGACCTGGACGAAGGGCACGAGGCGTCCGGTCCTGTGGAAGAACCGAGGCCCGGCCAGGAACGTGTAGACGCGGCGCTTGTCCGACAACTCGATGCCGGCCGGCGAGTACGACAGGTCCTGAGACCTGTAGCTCCCTCCCGCCTCCGCCACGAGCCCGAACAGCTGATTCAAATTCCAGCCGCCCGAGAAGTACCAGCCGGCCGGGTACTGCTCGTCACCGGTCGTGTCGCGCATCACCGCGTATCCGGCCGAGATTTCGACGACGGGTACGGGAAGGTCAACGAGGTCCTGTGCGCTCACCGCGAGAGGGCTGGTGCACAGCGCGCAGACGGCGAGCACGTCCAGGCCGATCCGTCGCAGTACCATATGAACCTCGCTTCCAGGCTCCGGTTCAGGCGTGGCGCCGCAACGCCAGGTCGCAACAAGAGTGCCAGTTCCGCTCGAAAGAACCTCCGATATGTGGCGCTGTCAGCCGGACTTCGAGCAGGACCCTCGCGGAAGATGCGGAGAACCGTCGGTCCGGAACCGGCGGCGACGGGTTCCCGTCGTCCGCGCGGGAGTGTCGGGCGGTCCTGCGGGACGACTGGCGGATTGTGCGTCGGCTCGGGCGTGGAGAGCTGGTCCCTCGGGAGGAAGACGCCCCGCCGTGTCACGCAAGGGCCATGGGCGGCCGATCAACGCGGTTCAGCGAACGGTCAGCAGGAAGATACCGTAGCCGACACCGGCCGGGTCGGCGCTCCGGGCCGACTGGAACGCGATGGCCTTGGCGTCCGGGCTGACGACGGGATTGGAGGCCTTGAAGCCGGGGTAGTCTCCCCAACGCGTCAGCCGGACGAAATCGTTGCTGTCCGGTTCCAGCCTGAGCCGCCAGATGTCGATGTAGTTCGAGTTGTGCGCGACCTGCTCGCGGCTCGATTCGACGAGCGCGTGCTGGCCGTCTGGAAAGATGCCTTCGACCTCGTTGTATTCGCCGGGGATCCTGCGGTAGGTCGTCACCTGCCTCGTCCGCAGATCGATCCCGAACACGTCGGCGAACGGCGGGCGGTAGCAGGTGTAGATCAGCTCGGTATCGTCGCGCCGGAAATCCTGTGCCTCCAGGGTGCAGTCGGGCGCCTTCGCTCTGATCACCTCCTGCTTGTTGCGCAGAACCGGCCGTCCGCCCTCATCCACGATGTCGGCGGTGTAAATCACGGATTCGCCCTCGGCCAGGGCGTCAGGGTACTGGCCGCGCGTGTTGGACCAGGCGATCTTGGGGGACGTCCTGGAAATTGCCACACCCTCGGAGATCTTATGGTCGAGCGCCACGGGGCGGTCGGTGGCGCCGGCCTTCAGGATCCACATTTCCTGATCCCGCCCGCGGGTCGTGCGGATGTCCGCGAACGTCCGGGCACCAATCAGGAAGAAATCGCCGTTCGGCAGGTACTGGACGCGCAGATACCCCGCGCTCGGATAATGCGTGAGGAGCCGGATCGTCTTCGTCGCGACATCGACGACGAAGGCATCGCCGAAGCTGCGGGACATGAAGGCGATGTGCCGGCCGTCCGGCGACCAGGACGCACGCTCGCCGAAGGCCGTGAGCTGAGTGATGCCGGGGGGCAGCTGCTCTTCCGGGTTGCCGCGCTTCGTCCCCTGCCCGGCGAGGATCGACGCGGCGGCAGCAAGGGTGAGGACGATGGTCATCGCTACGAGTCGGGGCATACGACTTGGGCCGGTTGGGCCGCGGAGAATGTTGCCGAGCGGCGCGGCGGCTGTCAATGGGGTCAGGTCTTGCATTGACGTACGAGCGCCCCGTTGAATCGGCGAGA
>DASPFV010000101.1:0-5436 GCA_035620975.1 Vicinamibacterales bacterium | reverse complement strand
GGCTCGGGGCGGCGGAGCGGCGCCGGCGGCTGCTGGCCAACCTGGATGACGCGTCGCGCAGGCTTGCGACGTGCGCCCCCGCGGCCGATGCGGGCGCACCGACCGATCACGCCGGAACGGAGCCGCTCGCGGGCGAGATCGAGGCGCTTCGCGCGTCGATTCGTTCCGGCCGTCAGCCAGTGAATCACGATGTCGCCGAGGACACTCTCGACCTGATCGTCCGGATCGACGAGGCGCTCCGCGATCGCTGCGGTTCGCCGTCGCCCATCGATCGCGCTCTCGTGCTCGTCGCGCGGCGCCACAACATCGGCACCTCCTGATGCGTCCGCTCAGTTACCAGCAGCTCCGGCTGCGTGAACATCAGCTCTTCCTGGTCCTGTCGATTGTCGTCGGCGTCCTGGCCGGTCTCTCGGCTGTCCTCTTCACGCTCGCCATCGACGGCACCGCGCGCCTCCTGTTCGGGATCGAGCCGTCGGGGCTCCGGCTGTTCGCCGTACCCGCAGCCGTCAGCCTGCTCACGGGCATTCTGCTGCTCAAGGTCTTTCCTGACGTCCGCGGCAGCGGAGTCCCCCAGACGAAGGCGGCCTTCCAGCTGTCGAGTGGGATCATCTCTCCGCGTGTGCCGATCGGGAAGTTCCTGACGGCGACCCTCTGCATCGGATCCGGCCACTCGATGGGACGTGAAGGCCCTTCGGTGCAGATTGGCGCGGGGATCGCCTCGGGGATCGGGCAGTGGTTGCGCCTGGCGCCGGCGCGCATCCGCGAGCTCGTGCCGGTCGGGGCAGCCGGCGCGCTCTCGGCTGCCTTCAACACGCCGGTTGCCGCGGTGGTGTTCGCGCTCGAGGAGATCATCAGCGATCTGAACGCGCCGCTGCTCGGGTCCACCGTCGTGGCTTCCGTGGCCTCGGTCGTAGTCGCCCGGTCCATCCTCGGCAACGAGCCGCTCTTCCGCGTTCCGGCGTATCACCTGGTGCATCCGGCCGAGCTGATCGGCTACGCCGTGCTCGGGCTGGTCGGTGGCCTGGTGTCGATCGCCTTCTGCAAAGGGCTGCTGCTGCTCCGGCGTGCGTTCCGGCATCTGCCCCCGCGCACGCAGATCGTCCAGCCGGCCATCGGCGGCCTCGTGATCGGAGCCATCCTGCTGGCCGTGCCCGAGGTGAGGGGGGTCGGGTACGAGCACGTGGACCAGGCGTTGAACGGCGGTCTGCTGCTGCAGACGATGGTCGTGCTGTGCCTGGTCAAGCTGGTGGCGACGATCGTGTCGTACTCGTCGGGCAACGCCGGCGGCATCTTCGCGCCGAGCCTGTTCATCGGTGCCATGGCCGGTGGTGCGGTGGGCGTGGTGATCAACCAGGCAGCCCTTTTCCCGGCCGGCGATCCCGGCGCCTACGCGCTGGTCGGCATGGGCACCCTTTTCGCGGGGATCATCCGCGCACCGATGACGTCCGTGTTCATGATCTTCGAGATCACGCAGGACTACCAGATCATCGTCCCGCTGATGGTCGCCAACCTCCTCAGCTTCGCGATCTCCAGGCGGTACCAGCCCGTGCCGGTCTATCACGCGCTGCTGCAGCAGGACGGCGTCCACCTGCCGCCACGCGCGCTCGCGATCGAGCCGAGCGCGTGGACGGCGCGCGATCTGATGACAGGCGACATGCCGTTCGTCGCGCGCGGGTCCACGGCCCGGGCCGGCCTGGAGCTCGCGCGCGCATCGGGCCATCCCGCGTGTCTCGTCGGTACCCCGAAGGACCTGGCCGGCACCGTGACGGTCGAGCACCTCCTGACGGCTGTCGCGTCCGGACAAGGCGACCAGCCCATCGACCCGCTGGTGGATGGCACGCTCGTCCACGCGCACCCGGATCATCCGGTGGACGTCGTGCTCGAGCGGTTCTCCAGGACCGCCGGGTTGCTCCCGATCGTGAGCCGCGACGACGCGCGCCAGGTGGAGGGGGTGATCGTGCTGCGCGACATCCGGCGGCTCGTCGCGAACCACAGAGCGGAGGCGGGCGGCGCACCGATGTCGAATTCTTAATTCTTTAGTTGACAGGGCGGGGCAACGGCCTCATAGTGGCTGGAGCCGATGGTCTTAATGAATTAAGAGAAGGACCCTGACCGCCGATGGCCGCGCGACTCCTGCTGACGTGCACGACCGTGCTCCTCACCGCCGGCGCGACCTGGCCGGGATCCGGGAACCGCGCGACCCCGCCGGCCACGCGTGCCGCGCTCGCCGGGATCCTGGAGGTGAGCGACAGGGAGTTCGAGCGGCTGGACGACGGTCACGTCGTCTCGCGGACCTTGCGCGTCGGCGACCCGCGCGAGATCGGGGTGCTCGGCATGGTGCGCATGCGGATTCCGCCCGAGCTCTTCGTGGCCCGACTTGCCGACATCGTCCGGTTCAAGCAGGACGAGGCGGTGCGACAGATCGGCGTGTTCAGCACGCCGGCGCGGCTGGCCGACGTGGCCGGCCTGACGATCGATGGCCCCGATGTGCGGGCCCTCGAGGACTGTCGTGCCGGTGATTGCGGCGTCCAGCTGCCGGCGGAGGCGATCGGGCGCTTCCGGACGGAAGTGGACTGGAGGCGTGCTGACGCTCCGGCGCGGGCGACTGTCCTGATGCGGGAATTCCTGGTCGACTACGTCGGGCGCTACCAGCTCGCCGGAACGGACGCCGGCATGGCGTACGCCGACCGGTCGGAACCGGTGTGGCTGGTGCAGGAGTTCGCCTCCCTGCTCCAGCCGGATCGGGACGGCTGGCAGTGGCTCCCGGCGCTGCGCCTGCATCTGCTCGAGTACCCGCGGGGCTCGCCGGCCCGCACGACGAGCTTCATCTACTGGTCGAAGGAGCAGACCGGTCGACGAAGCGTCATCGGCGCCACTCACGTGGCGATCTCGCGGATGCCAGACGACGCGCCCGTGAGGTATGCCGTCGCGTCGAAACACATTTACGGGACTCACTACTTCGACGCGTCGCTCGGGCTGACGCTGCTCGTGAGCATTCCCGGCTCATCGCCTGAATCCACCTGCGTCGTCTACATCAACCGATCGAGGCTGGACGTCTTTGGCGGCGTGTTCGGCGGCGTCACACGCCGGATCGTGGGGTCGCGCGCGCGCGCGACCGTCGCACAGCAGCTCGGCAGGCTGCGACAGACGCTGGAGCGGGAAGTCGCCGGCGGGCCAGTTGACTGATCGCCGGGCCCTGCGAGTCGGGCGCGCAACCTCTCACAGGCCTTCGGGGAGACACGCTCAATCTGGTGCAGCGGCTCGCCCGGCTCACGGGCGAGCACATCGAGTTGACAGGACCCCGCGAAAAAGGGCTTCCGACAGGCCACCATGCTTTGCGCCCACCGGGTGGAGCGGATGCCGCAGGCGTGGCGCGCCGGTCAGTCGTGATATCATGAACACGTTTCCTGCCGCTGCGCTGTGCCGCCTCTGGGCTGACCGAGCCATTCCGACTCGCTCCTCCTGAAGTTCCGTCGAGCCACGACAAGAAATCCGCTCGATGTCCCGGTCCGGGGTGTCGAGGTCACCGCGCCGTTCGCTGGCGCACGTCGCGAAGCCGCGACCGAGGAGTCAGATCATGAGTCGAAAGCTGTACGTTGGAAACCTTCCCTACGAGGCCGGCGAAGCCGAGCTGCACGACCTGTTCGCCCGTGCCGGGACCGTCGAGACCGTGAACGTCGTGCGGGACATGGCAACGGGGCGGGCACGCGGGTTCGCGTTCGTCGAGATGAGCACCGAGGCGGAGGCGCAGAAAGCCATCGCCGAGCTCAACGAGCATCAGCTCGGCGGCCGGGCGCTCACCGTCAACGAGGCGCGTCCGAAGCCGTCGTTCGCGGGCGGTTCCGGCGGCGGCCACCGGCGCCGCTCAGAGCCCCGCTGGTAATCGTCGAGGCGGGAGGCCGGCTTTCGCTCGGTCTCCCTCTATACCGTCGCTGTCCGGTCAGTAGGGGGTCTGCCCGCCCGTCGCTCCATAGACCTCGCCAGTGACGAACCGGGCCTCGTTCGAGGCCAGGAACACGAACAGCGGAGCTATCTCGACGGGCTGTGCCGCGCGGCCGAACGGCGTATCGCTGCCGAAGGCCTGCACCTTCTCCTGCGGCATGGTCGACGGGATGAGCGGTGTCCACACCGGACCGGGGGCGACCGCGTTCACGCGGACGCCGCGCTTCATGGCTGCGTGCGACAGCGCCTTGGTGAAGTTCACGATCGCGGCCTTCGTCGGGGCATACGCGAGCAGGTTCGGGCTCGGATCGAACGCCTGTATGGAGGCGGTGTTGATGATGCAGCTGCCCTTGGGCATCGAGGGCAGCGCGGCCTGACAGAGCCAGAACATGGCGAAGACGTTGGTGCGGAACGTCCGCTCGAGCTCTTCGGTCGTGAACTCCGTGATGTCGTCGTGGGTGGACTGGAACGCGGCGTTGTTCACGAGCAGGTCGATCCGACCGAACTCGCGGCGCACGCGATCGACCAGGGTCCGGCAGAGCGCCTCGTCCTGGATGTCGCCCGGCAACTGCAGCGATTTCCGTCCCGCCTCGTCCACCCATCGACACGACTCGTCAGCGTCCTCCTGCTCCTCGGGCAGGTAGCTGATCGCGACGTCGGCCCCCTCCCGCGCGAACGCAATCGCCACCGCCCGGCCGATCCCGCTGTCGCCGCCGGTGATGAGGGCCGAACGCCCCTCGAGACGCCCCGACCCCTGGTAGGAGCGCTCGCCGTGGTCGGCGCAGGGCGTGAGCTCGTCGTCGGAGCCAGGGTAGGCGATCGGCTCCTGAGGATACTCGGGCTTCGGGCCCTGATTTCGCGGATCCCTCGGCCTGGGGTTCTGCAGCGATGTGGCGTCGGACATGTGTCGATCTCCCGCGTGCGTCAGTCGATGGCCCACGGGCTGCTCAGCCGATGCGCCGGCGCGGCCCGCACGCCGTGCTCTGCAAACCTCGTGCACGGACGACTGGCCTGCGCGGATCTCATCCGTTGGCCTGTTCGCACGGCAGGGGCCCGCTGAATCCGTCGAGGTCGCCCGGCCGTGGGTCGCGCCAACGGGCCGTGGTGAACGGCCGGACGTGATCAGCAACCTGGGGGTTGCGTTATTCGCCGGACCGGGTATGATGCAACCAGGAGGTTGCGCATGACGGTTGCTGAAACGAACCGCATCGACAGGAGCATCGACATCGAGGCCTCGCCTGATCGGGTCTGGCGCGCGCTGACAGACCCAGGGGAGCTCTCGACCTGGTTCAAGGTCATCATCGAGGGGGAGCTGATCGAAGGTGGCGAAGTCTGGATGACGTCCGTCCACCCGGAGCACCACGGCGTGCGGTTCAGCGTCCGCATCGTGGAGATGCGGCCACCGAGCCGGCTGGTCTGGGCGTGGCACCCCGGCAACGTCGATTCGGCCGTGGACTACTCGAAGGAGCCGCGTACTACGGTGACGTTCACCCT
>DASPFV010000100.1:0-40368 GCA_035620975.1 Vicinamibacterales bacterium | reverse complement strand
TGGCCGGGCGCCTCGAGGCGCTGAAGCTGCACACCCGCGACGGATCCATCGTCTACCGCGCGGAGCCTGCGAGCCGGATGGCCGAGGACTGGGAGATCACGACCGGCGACGGCGGGATTACACTCTATCTTCCCGAGCGTTTCGGGGCCGAGCTCGACGCCCACACCGGCGACGGGGCCATCCGGAACGATCTCGACCTCATCGCTGCGGGCGAGAGCCAGGATCGCGAGCGCGATCGGCGCACGCTGAAGGGCCGTCTCGGCGACGGCGGGAAGCGCCTGCGAATCAGGACCGGCGACGGTACAATCCGGCTCCGGCGTTCCTGAATGGCCTGCACCGTGGCCCCGCGCCCGTTGGCGGCCTCGGTGCTCCGGCGCACGTGGAGCCGCACGCGCTTGTTGGGCCGCTCGGGCCGCACCGTCCTTCGAAGCAGCACACCTGAATCGCGCAGTCAGTCGGCGTAGGCCGCTGGATCAGCGATGCCGGCGTCGCGGAACGCCTCGATGCGCTCGCGACATTTGCTGCAGCGGCCGCAGTGTACACCTGCTGCCGGCCGCATGCACGAGAGCGTCAGCTCGAACGGAACGCCGAGCCGCGCGCCGAGCCGGATGACGTCGGCCTTGTGCAGCTTCGCGAAGGGCGCCTCGATGGCAACCGATTCTGCCAGCCCGGTCGAGAGGGCGCGTGACATCGCGTCGAAGAACTCCGCGGTCGCGTCCGGAAAGGGATTGCCGGCGAGCGGTCCGATGAGCACCCGCGCGATGTTCGCTCGCCGCATGAACACCCCCGCCTTCGCGAGCAGCACGATGTTGCGTCCCTCGAGGTACACCTCCTCGTCGGGCGTGTCGTAAGCCGGCGGGTCGCCGCGTACGGCCCAGTGGGAGGCCGTGTACACGTCCGTCATGTCGAAGCGCAGCGAGGCGAGCGGCCGGGTCCTGCGCCCGAACGGCATCGCCTGGATCAGTTGGCGAGCCGTCGCGAGCTCCTCGTCCTCCCAGGCGAGTCCCACGCTGATGTAGAGCGGCTGGACCGGCCCGCGGGACGCGGCCTGCGCGAGCAGCACGGCGCTGTCGAGGCCGCCGGAGAACAGCACGGCGGTCGCTTGATCTGCGTCGAAGGCGTCCGGCATCATCTGGGTCATGTATCTCGTCACGAAGCGCATCGAGTTCTGCTACGGCCATCGCCTGCTCGACTACGACGGCGTCTGCAAGCATCCTCACGGGCACAACGCGATCGCCGAGGTCGACGTCCGCACAGGGCACCTGGATCGCCGCAACATGGTCGCGGATTTCGCCGACATCAAGCGTCTGGTCAAAGGCTGGATCGACCGCGAGCTCGATCACAAGATGATATTGCGCGAGGACGACCCGCTGGTCGCGCCGCTCCGGAAGCTCGGCGAGCCGATGTACCTGCTCGAGAGCAATCCGACCGTCGAGCGCATCGCGCGGCTGATCTTCGATCAGGCGCGCGAGCTGGGCCTGCCGGTCGTCGCGGTGCGGGTGTGGGAGACGCCCAGCTCCTTCGCGGAGTATCGGGCAGACTGATCGTCTTGCGTCGCGCTGAACCTGGAACCAGGAACCCGGAACCAGGAACCGACCTGGAATCCTGAACCCTGAACCAGGAACCCGGAAGCCGGGTTCAGATCCACCCGAACAGCCGGGCGGCGCTGGCGGTCAGGAACGTCACGAGGAACGCGACGACGAGCGGCAGGAGCGCGCCGAGCGCCGCCCAGCGCGCGCTCAGCGTCTCCTTGTAGATCGTGATGATCGTCGTCGCGCACGGGTTGTGCAGGAGAGCGAAGAGCATCAGGTTGACGGCGGTCAGCATGGTCCAGCCGTTCTGATCGACGAGCAGCGTCCGCAGCTCCGACATCGATTCGAGCTCCGTCATCATCCCGGCGCCCATGTATACCATCAGCATGGTGGGCACCACGATCTCGTTGGCCGGAATGGCAATCACGTACGCCAGCAGGATCACGCCGTCGAGGCCGATGGCATTTCCGAGCGGCCCCAGTGCGTCCGCCGAGAGCGTCGCGAGGCTGGTGCCGTTCACGTGGATGTTCCCGAGCAGCCAGATGACCGCGCCGGCCGGCGCCGCCGTCAGCATCGCCCGCCAGAGCACGAACAGCGTGCGGTCGATGAGCGAGGTGTAGAGGATGCGCATGACGCCCGGTCGCCGGTAGGGCGGCAGCTCCAGCGTAAACGCCGAGGCCTCACCCCTCAGGACGGTTCGCGAGAGGAGCCACGACATCAGCAGGGTGAACGCCACGCCGAGCACCACGATGCCCACCACGGCGCCGGCCGCGGCGAGAGAGGCGACGACAGGCGGGAACGCGGCGGCCACGAAGATCGTCGCGACCATGATGAGCGTCGGGAAGCGCCCGTTGCACGGAACGAAGTTGTTGGTGAGGATGGCCACCAGGCGCTCGCGCGGCGAATCGATCACCCGCGTGGCAATCACGCCGGCCGCATTGCACCCGAACCCCATGGCCATCGTGAGCGCCTGCTTCCCGTGCGCGCCGGCACGCCGGAAGAGGAAGTCCAGGTTGAACGCCACCCGGGGCAGGTAGCCCAGATCCTCCAGGATGGTGAAGAGCGGAAAGAAGATGGCCATCGGCGGCAGCATCACGCTCACCACCCATGCCAGCCCGCGGTAGACGCCGTGCCACACGAACCCGGTCAGCCACCACGGCGAGCCGAGCCGATCGAACAGCGCGACCGCGTGATCCTCGAACCAGAAGAACGCGGTCGCCAGCATCGCGGACGGCACGTTCGCGCCGGCAATCGTCAGCCAGAACACGGCCGACAGGATGACGAGCATCAGCGGAAGGCCGAAGACCGGCGAAGTGACGAGGCGGTCGACGCGCTGATCCCAGTCGAGCGCACGGGCCCCCTCGCGGCGGACGACCCGGCGCGACAGCCGCTCGGCTTCTGCATAGATGGAACTGACCGCTTCGTCGCGGAAGTTGCCGGTGAGCCCGCGGCGCAGCTCCTCCGCGCGGCGGATGACCGCGTCGGGATCCGGCGCGCGGCTCGCCTCGGCGCCCGGCGCCGCCGGCGGAACGCCCGCGAGCGGCAGGGCGGTGCTGTTGGTGGTCATTGGGCTCCCTGCAGCGCGATCTTCCTGCTGAACCGATCGTCCGGACGCTGCTGCCGCGCCACGAGCGCGGCCAGCTCGCCCGTCCGGAGGGCCCGCTCGACACGGCCGTCGCCGTCGAGCAGCCGGATCGCAATCCAGCGCGCGTTCGGGACCCCGGGTGCCGCGGCTTCGATCATCGGCACGAGCTCCGAGATGGCCGCGTTGAACTCCGGCGTGCCTTCGGACCGCCGTGGCCTCGTGCCGATCGATCCGGTGGTCACGCCCTCCACGGCGCTCAGGAGGCCGTGCAGGCCCTCGCCCGTCCGCGCCACGACCGGAATCGCCGGCACTCCGAGATCCCGCGCGAGGCTGCGCACGTCGACTTCGATGCCCTTGCGGCGCGCCTCGTCCATCAGGTTCACCGCCACCACCGCCCTGTCGGTGATCTCCAGAACCTGCAGAACGAGGTTCAGGTTGCGCTCGAGCGCCGTGGCGTCGGCGACGACAATCGTGCAGTCGGGGGTCCCGAAGAGGAGGAAGTCGCGGGCAATCTCCTCGTCGGTCGACGCGGAGAGCAGCGAGTACGTACCGGGAAGGTCCACCAGCTTGTAGCGGACGCTGTTGAACTGGAAGCCGCCCTCCGCACGCGTCACCGTCTTGCCGGGCCAGTTGCCCGTGTGCTGCTTCAGTCCCGTGAGGGCGTTGAAGAGCGTCGACTTTCCCGTGTTCGGATTTCCCGCCAGCGCCACCACGCGGTCGAAGCGATCCACCCTGAGACCCATCTGGGCCAGGTGCGCGTGGGCCGGGCAGGTCTCGCAATTGTGTTCGCTCATTGCGCCTGCTCCTGAAGCCCGCCTTCCGCGTCGATCGGCCGGACGAGCACCTGCCGCGCCTGATCCTGCCGCAGCGCCACCAGCGTGCCGCGCACGCGATACGCGCGCGGATCGCGCGCGAACGTCTCGAGCGCCGACTCGATCCGCGCGCCGGGCGTGAAGCCGAGATCCATCAGGCGGCGCCGGCTGAATCCCTGGCAGGACGCGTCGAGCGCGACGACCGCCGCCGGCTGCCCGTGCGGCAGCGTCGAGAGCGGCCGGAGATCGCTGGCCGCGGGGTTCCCGGCGGGCGCGAGAAAGACGTTGGCGGCGACGGCCGGCGCCAGCCGGTACTCGTGCTCGTCGTCGCTCAACACCACGCGCTCGGGCGTCGATTCCAGGATCCGGACGATCTGCCCGATCTGCAGACCCTCCGCCAGGATTTGCGCATACGCCAGCGGCGGTTCGTCCTCGAGGTGCGTGATGCGCCCGTAGCGGCCCGCCGTCCAGGCGGTGACGGGTGTATCGCGCGCCGGCGAGATCTGGCCGTCGCGCCCCGGGATGGGGTCGCCGTGGGGATCGAGGCGAGGGTGCCCGAGCGACGCGTCGAGCGCGTCGACCTGATCCGGCGTGAGCGCGTGCTCTCCCCGTTCCGCTGCGGCGTGCACACGGCCGAGCGGCAGCCGTGCCTCGTCGGCGAAATAGCGCTCGAGCAGACGATGGGCGCGCACGATCTGGCCGGCCACGCGCCGGCCCTCGCCTGTGAGCTCGAAATCCTGTCCGTGCGCGGCGACGAGACCCTGCTGCTGCATGCGCTCGAGCAGTTGCATCAGGCTCCGGTCGTCGAGGCGGAGCACGCCGCCGAGGGAGGCGAACGAGGCCCGGCGGCCGCGGTACTGCTGATCGAAGAGATGTTTGAGCGCGTCCTCCGTCCGCACGCGCTTCCGTACCGCGTCGCGCAGCCGGACGCGGCGGACGAATGCCGCGGCGACCCCCAGGGCGACGAGGACGGCAGCGATGAACAGAATCGGGTAAACCATGATTTTGACGACTCAAAATCATAGCGCAGACGAACGGCAGAAGTCAAAGTCCATTCGGGTGACCTGCTATCTCTATCGACTCGTTAAGGTTGCGAGACCAGAACCTTGGAGGCTGCCCGGGCCCCGAGCGTCGTGACCCGGCCGTTTCCGGTCCTCACGGTGACGCTGTCGGAGGCCGGATCCCGCGCTTCGATCCGGACTTCCTGCCCGGGCTTGAGGTCGTGCTGCTCCACGAACGTCAGGAACTCGGCGTCCTGCGCGGTGACGCGCGTCACGACCAGCGAACTGCCGAGCGGCGCGGTGAGCAGATCGGCATAGGCCTTCGGCGTCAACTCCCCTTCGGGCCCCGGAATGGGATCGCCGTGCGGGTCGACAGCCGGCCGACCGAGCATCTCGTCGATCCGATCGATCAGCCGCTCGGAGACGGCATGCTCGAGCCGTTCGGCTTCGTCGTGCACTTCCGTCCAGCTCATGCCCAGCACCTGGACGAGGAACTGCTCGATGAGCCGATGCCGGCGCAGCACGAGCGCGGCCAGCCGTTCGCCGCCCGGCGTCAGCCGTACGCCCATATAGGGTTCGTACCGCACGAGCCCCGACTCGGCCAGCGTCTTGATCATCGTCGTGGCCGTGCCGGGCACGACGCCGAGTGCCGTGGCGATCTGTCCCATCGGGACGAGCCCTTCGGGGTCGTCGTGGGCCGCCTGTGCGACGTAGATCGCCTTGAGATAGTTCTCGACGGTCTGCGAAGCCAGCATTTGGCCGTAGAGTATCATCGGCCCTCCCGGCGATGCCTCGACTCGAACGCCCGCCGCTGCGAGAGGCGCTCGGTACGCCCGAGGGCAAGCACCGCTACGTGCGGCGGCTCTTCTCGGTCATCGCCGATCGCTACGACCTCATCACGGTCCTCCTCTCGTGGGGGCAGGACCGGAGCTGGAAGCGGCGCCTGGTCGCGATGGCGCCGATCCATGCCACCACGCGGGCACTCGATCTCGCGTGCGGCACGGGCGACCTCACGTATCTCTGCGCACGGCGGGGGGCACTGGTCGTGGGCCTGGACATCACGGCGCGGATGGTGGACATCGCGCGATCGAAGCGATCGCCCCGCGACCGCGCCTCCTGGGTCGTGGGCGACATGGTGGCGCTGCCGTTCGGCGATGCGCAATTCGATCTCGTCACGACCGGCTATGGCATCCGCAACGTTCCGGCGATCGACGTCGCCGTGGCTGAAATCGGGCGGGTCCTCCGGCCCGGCGGCCAGTTCCTATCGCTCGACTTCGACCGGCCGTCGAATGCTGCGGTCCGCGCGGCGTACCTGGCGTACCTCACGGTGATCGGCTCCGCGCTCGGAATCGTGCTCCACCGCGATCCCGATACCTACCGCTACATTCCCGAATCGATCAGCCGATACCCGGGTGCGGACGCGGTCGCTCACCTCATCCGTTCGTCCGGGTTCGCGGCATGCGAAACATACCCGGTGCTCGGAGGACTGATGGCGTTCCACTGCGCGTGGAAATGACGTTCCGGTGTGCCGGCACGTGCAATCCTGCCCCGTTGCACGCGAGAAAAGCGGTTCGTGAGGGGCGTCTCTCTGCTACTATTTTTTCGATGGACCTTGGAACGCCCCGGGGTTCCATCGAAGCTTCCATCAAGCCTCCCCGGCGCAGGCGTGCACCAGAGGACGACAAGAGCCTGCGTACATCCGGCGCTGCACTGCGCCGGGTCGCTCGTGAGGCACCTGCCATGGATGTGATCGACAGCGGCTGCTCAGGAGCGGCGCTCGCGTTGCCCGCGCCCGCAACGCCGGCCATTCGCGTGACCGGGAACCGCGGTGATGCCGATCGGGGGCGGAGCTGAATCGAACGTGAAGCTACTCGACTCCCTCCTTGACGCCATTGTCCGCCTCGAAGGCGACGCGCTCGTGATGCACGTCGGCGAGAAGCCGTACGTGGTGACGACGTCTGCGGCGATGAGCGCCTATCGGGGTCCGCTCGCCTGGGGGCAGGTCGAGCTCTCGTCACGGGTGCTGACACCCGAGGCCGTGCACAGCATGCTCATGCAGATCCTGCCGGCGGAGCACTGCCGCACGCTCGACGAAGTCGGTGCGGTGGAGCACGAGATTGCTGCGCCCGCCGGGGTGCGCGATCGCTTCACCGTGGTCGCCGCGCGCGGCGGCGACGACATCTGGCTCGAAGTGCGACGTCAGCCCGCCGAGGTTCCCGAGCCGGCCGCCGCCGAAGCACATCCGGCACTCGTGTCCGGCGCGGGGGTCTCCGCGTCCGTGTCGGGGGCGACGGGCACCACGGATGCGCCGGCGGCTCCCGCGCCGGTATCGATCCGTACCGACGCGCCTCACGTGCCGCATGAGGCCGCGGTCGTCCGCCGATCTGCAGACGAGCGCGAGGGAGCGGGCGTTGCTGGGCCGAAGTTCCCGGTGCGGCAGCTTGAAGAGCGCAGGCCGGTGCTGGATGAGGTCGGTGCACAACAGCCCGAGCGCGTCGAACACGTCGTCATCCCTGTCGAACGCGTCGAACCGCCGCCCGTCGAGCCCCCAGTCGCGGAAACTCCTTCACCACCGCTCGAGGAGGCTCGCGAGCCCTTCGAGCTGGTCGGGGAGGTCCCGCAGGAGGCCCCGTCGGAGACCGAGGTGGACGAGCTGCTGGCGGCCACCGCGTCGGCGTTGCTGACCTCCGGCCTGGGGGCCGAAATCGAATCCGTAGAGGAAGACGCGAACCTGCTCCCGCTCGAGTCCGCGACGCTGGATACCGAGCTGGCGGCCGCGCTGGCCGAAGCGGGTTCCGATGAGGAATGGATCGAGGCGTCGGTCGAGGAAATCACGATCACGGCCTCCGGCGGACCGACCGCGGGCCGCCAGGAGGCCCCCGCGGCCTCAGAGCCGGCTGACGAGCCCATGCAGCAATCGGCGGGGGAACCGGGGCCTCTCCCGGGATCTGCCGACGCGGACGCAAAGCCTCTCGAGCCGGCAGCCCTCGCTGACGGGGACACGGCGGATCACGTCCCGGCCACGCCGTCGGAGCCCGCGTTAGCCTCAGGTGCGCCGGCCGAAGCCGCCCCACCCGAACCGGTTGCCGAGGCGCCGCCTGGCGTGGACGCCGTGGAAGTCGCAGCCGACCGCCGGCCCGAGCCCGGAGCGCCCGCCGCCGCCGCGTTGCCCTCCGAATTCCCAGCAACGCCGTCAACCCCAGAGGAGCCCGCGAAGGCCGTCGCGGAAGCCGCGGTTCCTCCCGTCGAGTCCGCGATTCCGGAAGCCGCTGCGGCAGCCTCGGTGCTGCCGCCGGCTCCCGCTGCCGAACCGAGGTTGCCCGTGAGCGAGTCACTTTCCGAGAGACATCCGGCCGCTGGCGCACAAGCGCCCGGCGCTTTTCAGGAGACAGGCGCCGCGGCGGGACGGCCGACGGTGGTTCCGATGGGTCGCGGCCCCGCGCGGGCCGAGGCCGGCCACGGGCATGCCACGCTTCAGAGCGCGCTTCGAACGGCCGCGGCCCGTGGCGCCAGCACGGTGTACCTGGTCGCGCAGTCCAAGCCCGCCATCCGCGTGAACGGCGAGATCTCCATCCTCGAGAACCAGGCAGCACTGGGCGAACAGGAGATCGAGGGCCTCATCGCCACGCTCACCCCGCCGCAGCATCCGGCGCGCCCGGGCGCGGAGCTGGAGTGGATGAGCGACGTCCCCGACGTGGGGCGCGTGCGCTGTCTGACGTTCCGCGATCACCGCGGTCCGGGCGTGATCTTCCGTATGGACCACGTCGGCCTGCCGCCCGAAGTGCGATCGCTCGCCGGGCAGGCGGACGGCCTGGTCCTGATTGCCGGTCCGCACGCGAGCGGCAAGTCGACGCTCCTCAACGCGTTCATCGATCAGATCAACGTGAACCGCGGCGATCACGTGATCACGCTGGAATCGCACATCGGGTTCGTCCACGAGAGCCGGCGTTCTTTCATCAGTCAGCGCGAGCTCGGGGACGATCCCGCACGAGCCGCAGCCGCGGCGCGCGCGGTGCTTCGCGAGGATCCCGACGTGCTGGTCATCGAAGATCTGCAGTCGGCGGAGCTCGCGGCCGCGGCGCTCGAGGCCGCCGAGTCCGGGCGCCTCGTCTTCGCTACCCTCTCCGCGCCCTCGGCGGTCGCGGCGGTGGATCAGTTCCTGGAGGCATTTCCGGCCGAGCGGCGGGGCCGTGCCGCTCGGTCGCTTTCCGGCGCGCTGCGCGGCGTCGTCAGCCAGGTGCTCGTCCGCCGCGCCAGCGGTGGCCGCGTCCCCGCGCGGGAAGTGCTGCTCAACACGTCGTCCGTGGCGTCAGCGATTCGCGAGGGCCGCACCAAGGATCTGCAGGCGCTCTCGGAGGCGACCAAGGCGCCGGGGATCGTGTCGATGACCGAGGCACTGCTGGCGCTCGTTCGGGACAAATCGGTTCAGCCGGTGGAAGCGTGGCGGAAGGCCAACGATCGGACGACCCTCCTGGAGCGCTTCAAGCGGGAGGGCGTCGACACCGCGTTTGCAGACAGGCTAGTCTGAGGGGATGGACGTCCCCGAGGTGCGAAGGCGGCTGCGCGCCGCGATTGAGCGCGCCCGCCTCGACGCGCGGGGGCGGCGTGAACGTTCGGACGCCGCGGCGCGCGAGTTCGACCGGTTCCTGACCGAGCGCGCCACCCCGGTGCTTCAGATCCTGGCGTCCGCGCTGGTCGCGGAGGGCCATCGGTTCAAGGTCTTCACGCCTGCCGGCTCCGTCCGGCTCTCGGCCGAGGGCTCGGCAGACGACTACATCGAGCTCTGGCTCGACTCCGCACAGGACCCCCCGGCCGTGGTCGGTCGCGTCAGCCGAGGGCGCGGACGCCGACAGGTCAGCTCGGAGCGGCCGGTGCGCGAAGGCGTGGCAGTCGCGGATTTGACCGACTCCGACGTGCTGGATTTCGTGCTTGCCGAGATCGGGCCGTTCGTCGAACGCTAGCATCCCTCTGAGGTGAAACGGGGGCCTTCGCCCCGCCGGACCCCACCCCACCCCACCCCAGCGCGCGAAGAACGCGCGCCGGGGGCCCCAGCGTCGCCGTCGCTCGCGGGGCCCACCATCCCCGCTTCCGCCTTCGCGCGCAGGCGCTCCGGCGGGCGGCGCCCTTGGCGCGCCTGTTTTCAGGACATCGTGGGTCCGGCGCAGCCGGGGTGCGGAACTCGAGAGGAGCCCGCTTCTGGTTCACGTCACGCCCAGTTCAGCCAGCCGCCGCACGTCATGATCAGTCAGCCCGAGATCGTCGCGCAGGATGCGGTCCGTGTGCTGGCCCAGCACCGGCGGTGCGCACCGGATCCTGCCCGGAGTGTGCGAGAGCTTGACGGGCACGCCGAGCAGGCGGAGCGGGCCGGCCATGGCGTGCTCGATTGACTCGATCATGCCCCTCGCGTCGAGCTGGGGATCCGCGAAGACCCCCGCCAGATCCCTCACCGCTCCGCAGGGGATACCCGCGCCGCTGAAGGCAGCGAGCCAGTGCGCGCGGGTGCGGCTCCGGAGCCGCGTTTCGAGCAGGGGCCGCAGCACGGGATAGTGCTCGACACGTCCGCGATTCGTCCCGAACCGAGGATCGGCAGAGAGCTCCTGAAGCCCCGCCGCCTCGCAGAAGCGCTGCCACAGCTCGTCGTTCCCGACGGCCAGCACGAACTCGCCGTCGGCCGCCGCGAAGGTCTCGTACGGCACGATTGTCGGGTGGCGGTTGCCCATCCGGCGCGGCGATTCGCCGGTGGCGAAGAAGATCCCCGCCTGGTAGGTGAGGAGCGCGGCCGCCGCGTCGAGCATTCCAATGTCGACGAGCTGTCCCCGGCCCGTCCGTGCTCTGGCCAGGAGCGCCATCGCCACGCCCTGCGCCGCGAACATCCCGCTGGCGATGTCGGCGATCGCCACTCCCAGGCGGAATGGTGAACCCGCGGCGTCACCGGTGATGCTCATCAGGCCGGCTTCGGCCTGGACCACCGCATCGTAGCCGGGTTGGTCCCGCCTTGGCCCTGTCTGGCCGAAGCCCGAAATCGAGCAGTAGACGATCTGCGGCCAGCGGTCCGAGACGCGCTGGTATCCGAGCTTCAACCGGTCCATCGTGCCCGGCCTGAAGTTCTCGACGACGACATCGGCACGATCGAGGAGCTGTTCGATGACGGCGAGCGCTTCCGGCCGTTTCAGATCGAGCGTGAGGCTCTCCTTGTTGCGATTCACGCTGAGGAAGTACGCGCTCTCAGCCCCGATGAACGGCGGGCCCCAGGCGCGGGTGTCGTCGCCGCGCCCCGGCTGTTCGATCTTGATGATCCGGGCCCCCATGTCTCCGAGCAGCATCGTGCAGTACGGCCCGGAGAGCACGCGCGTGAAGTCGAGGACGAGCAGCCCGTCGAGCGGTGGCGCGGCCGCATCCAGGCGTGCGGCGGGCTTAGAATCGATGGATGGCATCGGACATCATTGTCTACTCGGGCTCGCATTGACTGGCGTGCGAGCGGGTGAAGGAGTTTCTTTCACACGGGGGGCACGCATTCGTCGTTCGAAACGTCGAGGAGGACCACCAGGCGTATACGGACCTGCTGACGCTCGGGTACCGCACGATCCCGCTGACAGTCATCGGCGGCCGCGCGATCCCGGGATTCGACGAGCGGGCGCTCCGGGACGCGCTGCAGTCCGGCGGCGAATCGTGACGAGATCGCTCAGGAGCGCATAGGCGGTCTGGGTCAGGCCTCCGTCGAGCTGGGTGACAGCAATCCGGCCGAGCAGGTCGGTCTCGATCACGAGTGCGTTCGCCATTCCGCGCAAGCCCGCCAGCAGGTCGTGACCCTCCAGCTCGGTCGGGCGGACGGTGGGGCGCTTTCCACGCGCGGCGCTGGCCACCAGCCGCAGCCGCCTGCCCCGTGCGCGCGCCGCCTGCGCCTCGACGGCCGTCCCCGGTCCGAGGCCCTGTCGCTCCACGTCGTGGGGAGTAATCCGGGCATCCAGCCAGACGTTGGCCAGGACGGCTGCTTTGGCTGCCGCATCCCAACCTTCCAGATCGAGCGAGGCGTCCGCCTCGGCAATCCCTTCCGCCTGCATGCGCGCGAGCGCAGGACCGAACGGCTCGCCGTCCTCGAGCGCCGTCAGCACATGGTTCGTCGTGCTGTTGACGACGCCGCGGAAGCCCAGGACCCGTACCGCTGGCAACGTCTCCCGGACCAGGCTGAGAACGGGGACGCCATCCATCACGGCGCCTTCGAACAGGAACGACAGCCCGCGGGCGTCGGCGTGGGCCTGCAGCTCGCGCCAGGCAAACGCGGCGGGGCCCTTGTTGGCGGTGACCACGTGGCAGCCCGCGTCGAGCGCGGCGCGAAGGTGGCTTCGCGCGGGCTCCCCGTCCTTGATCTCCAGCGTGGTCGTCTCGAGGACGACGCGCAGCGGCGAGGTCGACGTGCCGAGCAGGCGGATGGCGTCCAGCGCCCGGTTCTGGCCGGTCGCATCGAGCTGCGCCCCCCGTTCCACTGTCGCGGCCGCCTCGATTGGGTCGAGCCCCTCGAGGGCCAGCCGCGCGCCGTGGCGGCGCGTGGCGATCGCGACGATCCGACACTCGAGATCGAAAGTGTCGTTCAGATCGGACCGGCGTTCGTCGAGGAGGCGAACGAAGCGCCGGGCCACGTTGCCGAACCCGACGAGCGCCAGGTCAGCGCGCATCGGCGAGCCGGGCGCCGGCGATCGAGTCGAGGACGTCGCCAATCCGCTCGAGGCTCGACGCGAGATGGCTCGCGTCCGATCCGAAGCCGATCCGCAGGTAGCGTCCCATTCCGAAGTGGTCCCCGGGGACCACGAGGACGCTCTTCTCGATTCGCAGCCGTTCGGCCAGGTTCGTCGACTCCACCTCGTGGCGGTACTTCACCAGGGCGATGGCGCCAGCCTCGGGCGCGATGTGGTCGAGCAGCGGCAGGCGGGAGTGAATCCAGTTCCGCAACAGGGCGTAGTTCGCCCGGACGATCCCGCGCGTGCGCGCGATCAGCTCAGTCCGCCGGGACGGCTCGAGGGCGACGCGCGCCAGGCGATCGCTCAGCGCGCCGGGCGCGATGGACGTGTAGTCGTGGATGCCCCACAGGACCGCGACGGTCTCAGGCGGTCCCACCACCCACCCGATCCGCAGCCCCGGCAGGCCGTATGCCTTCGAGAGACCGTTGGTGACCAGCACACGGCGGGCTCGTCCCCACATCGAGGGGGTCTCCACGCCGTCGCGCTCCGCACCCCGGTAAATCTCGTCGGAGAGGACCCAGGCGCCGACCTCGTCGGCAATCTGCCCGATGCCGTCGAGCTCCTCCGACGTGAGCCGCGCGCCGGTGGGGTTGTTCGGATTGCAGAGCAGGATGACGCGCGTGCGCGATGTCACGAGCTTCGCCAGCGCCTCCAGGTCCGGCCGCCAGCGCCCCCGTGTCTCGTCCTCGACGAGCGGCCACGGCACTACGTGCGCCCCGAGGGCGCGTCCGATGCCGCCTACCTGCATGTAGTTCGGCAGCATCATGACGGCCTGCTCGCCGGCTTGCACGAGGTGGAGGAGCACCAGACAATTGGCCTCGGACCCGCCGTTGGTCACCTCGATGTGGTCCTCGGTGGCACCGGGGTACTGCAGGGCGATCAGGCGGCGCAGTTCCGCCGTCCCGTTCGACTGCGTGTAGGCCAGCTCCTGCGCGAACAGCGCCGCCCGTTCCTCCGGCGTGCGGACGAGCTCCTCGAGCCGCAGCGGCTGGACTCCGCTCTCCGACACGTTCCAGGCGACGCGGTTCTCCCACGTGGACTGCAGGCGTTCCATGACGAAGGGTTCGAAGTGCATGGGGGAGTGTAGCTTGAAGGGTACCCCGGGTGCCCCCGGTGTGATGGGCCGCAGGTGCGCGTGGCAGCTTCCGAGGTGCAAGGTGTCAGGATCCCGGGTGTGCTCGAATGCCCGTTCCAGTTAAGCTGGGACTTCGGGAGGTGTCGTGCCGATGCTGTCGACAACATTGCTGCTGCTTGGGATGGCCGCTCAGGTGGGAGGGCAGCCTCAAGTGCCGCCGACTCCGTTCGACGTGCCGGTGGTCGTCGCCACCGGCGAGGGTGTGATCAAGCGAGCGCCGGATCGGGCGTGGGTCACGGTGGCGGCAGAGTCCCGCGCGAAGACGCCGCAGGAGGCGCAGAGGCTGAACGCGGCCGCGATGACGGCGGTGCTCGACCGGCTGAAGAGCACGGGTCTCCCCCCGGACGCGGTTCAGACGCGGAGCTACGATCTGCAGGCGGAGTACGACTACCAGAACAACCGCCAGACGCTGCGTGGGTACCTGGCGCGGAACTCCGTCGAGATCCGCGTGGATGCGCTCCCCAGGCTCGGTGACATCATCGACGCCGCTGTCGGCGCGGGCGCGACGGCGGTCAGCGGGATCCGGTTCGACCTGCAGGATCGCGCGAACGTCGAGCGTCAGGCGCTCCAGCGGGCCGTGACCGACGCGCGCGAGCGGGCGACGGCGGCCGCCTCCGGCGCCGGCATGAAGGTCGATCGCGTGCTCCGAATCGTCGAAATGCGCGTCCCGGAGGTCGGCCCGCCTCGCCCGATGGTGGCGATGCGCGAGATGGCTCAGGCGCCGTCGACGCCCATCGAGGCCGGCGAGATCGAGATCAGGGCCGGGGTCACGTTGACGGCGACCATTCGACCCTAAAGCGTTTCCGGCGATCGCGAGTCCCCGGCCGCGGGCGCCTGCTCCACGATCACGCCGTCCACGGGCTCGTCGTCGAACAGGCCGGCCAGTTCGGGGGCGCCAATCGGGCGCGCGGTGTGGTCGATCGTTTCGAGCTCCGGCAGCTCGTCGGGCGCCGTGATGCCCTTGTCCTTCAGCCGTCGCGCCGTGACCAGCACGCGGCTCTCGAGCGAGCCCACCGCGCGGTTGTAGGCGTCCACCGAGCGCATCAGCCCGCGCGCGACCTCGTCGAAGTGCACCGCCATCACGCGGATGCGATCGTACAGCTGTCGCCCGAGATCGCTGATTTCCTGCGCGTTCCTGGCGACCTTTTCCTGCTGCCACCCGTACGCCACTGCCCGCAGGAGCGCGATGAGCGTGAGCGGGCTCGCCAGCATCACGCCGCGGTTCAGGCTGAACTCGAGCAGCGAGGGATCCCGCTGCAGGGCGACGCTCAGGAGCGTCTCGCCGGGCACGAACATGATCACGAGATCGGGGGCGGGCTGGAAATGCTGCCAGTACGTCTTGTTGCCGAGCCGGACGACGTGGTCTTTCACCTGGCGGGCGTGATCCCGCAGCCGGCCGTCGCGCACCGATTCCTCGTCGGCCGCCATCGCGTCGAGGTAGGCCGCCGAGGGCACCTTGGCATCCACGACGACGTTCTTGCCGCCGGGCAGCCGGACGATCATGTCCGGCGTGAGCCGGGTGCCGTCGGCCGAGACGGTCTCCTTCAGGTCGAAGTCGCAGTACTCCAGCATTCCAGCGGCCTCCACGACGCGCCTGAGCTGGAGCTCGCCCCACTGTCCCCTGACGTTGGGCGATCGGAGGGCCTGCACCAGGCGCCCCGTTTCGACCTGCAGCGTCTGCTGCGCCTGGTGCAGCGCTCGAAGCTGCTCGGTCAACGCGGATTGCGTCCCGACGCGGTTCTGTTCGACGGTCTGGAGCCGGTCGTCCACACGCGAGAGCGATTCCCGGACCGGGGCGAGCAGCTCCTCGATGGCCTTCTGCCGGCCGTCGAGGTCGAGCCGCGCCGTCTGCTGGAATTCCGCCAGCGACGTGCGCGCGAGCGCCAGGAAGGACTGGTTGTTCTGCCGGAGCGCCTCGGACGAGAGCGCCGCGAAGGCTTCACGCAGCTTCGACTCGGCCTCGCGGAGAACCGCCAGCTTCTCGGCCGCGTGCTGCCGCTCGGCCTCGAGCGCGGCCTCGGCGCGCGCCTCGGCGCGGTGCGCTGCCGCCAGCTCCTGCTGTAGCCGATCGAGCGTCGAGCCGCGGACGGCGAGCTGCTCCTGCAGCTCGGCCGCGCGGGCGGCCGCCATGCGACGCTCCGCACGAGCTTTCGCGACGAGCCAGGACGCCGCAGCAAGGATCACGGCCAGCGCGGCTGCGGCCAGGAAGGAGGTCACCTCGCGGATGGTAAATGAGAAAAGGGAAATGGGAAATGGTCATGGCCGATGGCTGGGGTGGAGGCTCAAGCCGGGACGAAGGAGAAAGGTGAGACCTGGAGGCCCGGAACCGGAAACGCGTGACGGGATCAGCCGGAGACTGAAGGTGGGAACTGAAGCAGCGACTGGAGCCTGCCAGCTATCATTGATGCTGTGCTGACGCACGAGGAAGTTCAACGATACAGCCGGCACATCACGCTGCCCGGGATTGGGGTCGAGGGGCAGGTTCGGCTGAAACGGGCACGCGTGCTGTGCATCGGGGCTGGAGGGCTCGGCTCGCCGGCTGCGCTCTATCTTGCCGCGGCGGGCGTCGGAACGCTGGGCCTGGTCGACTTCGACGCCGTGGACCTGTCGAACATCCAGCGCCAGATCCTCCACGGGACGCCGGACGTCGGCCGGAGCAAGCTGGCGTCGGCCTCCGATCGGCTGAGGGCGATCAACCCGGCAGTGGGGCTGGATCTGCACGAAGTGCCCTTCACGGCCGCGAATGCCGCCGATCTGGTGAGCCGCTACGACATCATCGTCGACGGCACCGACAACTTTCCGGCCCGCTATCTCGTCAACGACGCCTGCGTGATGGTCGGGCGGCCGAACGTCTACGGGAGCATCTTCCGATTCGAGGGTCAGGCCGCCGTCTTCGCCACGCCAGGCGGCCCGTGTTACAGGTGCCTGCATCCCGAGCCGCCGCCGGCCGGCCTGATTCCCAGCTGCGCCGAAGCGGGCGTGCTCGGTGTGCTGCCCGGCGTGATCGGCACGATTCAGGCCACGGAGACGCTGAAGCTGATTCTCGGAATCGGGGAGCCGCTCGTGGGACGGTTCCTGATCTACGACGCCCTGCGCATGCGGTTCCGGGAGCTGAAGCTGCCGCGGGATCCCGAGTGTCCTGTCTGCGGGGATCGGCCGGTCATCCGCGAGCTCGTGGAATACGAGGCGGCATGTGAAACCCGCGCGGAGCCGGTCGCGCCGGGGGTTTCCGCGGAGGACATCTCGCCGTGCGAGCTCGCTGCCAGAATGACTGCCGCGAACCCGCCGCTCGTCATCGATGTGCGGGAACCGGTGGAACACCAGATCTGCCGGATCCCCGGGGCGCGCCTCGTACCGCTCGGCCAGCTCGAGGCGGAGCTGCCCGGGCTCGAACCCGGGAGGGAGATCGTCGTGCACTGCAAGACCGGCGCGCGGAGCGCGCGCGCGGCGTCCGTCCTGCGGGCCCGCGGTTTTGCGGGCGTTCGGAACCTGTCAGGGGGCATTCTGGCCTGGATTGACCAGGTTGATCCCACCCAGCCGAAATACTAATATAGGACTGTTCTGGTCGTAGTTTCGGACCCGGCTGGGGTCCGCGACCGGCCGATATGAGTCCGATGCTCCAGATCAGCGAAAACGCGGCGAAGCTCATCAGGAAAATGACCGTGCGCCATGGCCTTCCCGACGGCGGCCTGCGGATCGGTATCAAGGCAGGTGGTTGTTCCGGGCTGAGCTACACGTTCGCCTGGGAAGCGGCCCCGCGGGACGGCGACCTCGTTTTCGAGGGCCCAGAGGGGACGAAAGTGTTCGTCGATCCGAAGAGCCACCGTTTCCTGGACGGCACCACGCTCGACTACGACACCAGCCTGGTGAGCAAGGGCTTCGTGTTCGACAACCCGCACGCGAAGAGCACCTGCGGGTGCGGTACGTCGTTCTCCGTGTGAGGCGGTAGCGCCGAGCAGAGTGCCAGCGGGTCTGGAGCCGGGAGCCGAGAGTCAGCAATGTCCACATCCACCGAAACCATCGAACAGCTCGCGACACGCGAGTACAAATACGGCTTCTACACCGAGGTCGAGACCGACACGATCCCGAAGGGCCTCAGCGAGGACGTGATCCGCCTGATCTCCGCGAAGAAGCAGGAACCGGAATGGCTGCTCGAGTGGCGCCTGAAGGCCTACCGGGTCTGGCTGACGATGAAGGAGCCGACCTGGCAGAACGTCAAGTACGAGCCGATTGATTACCAGGACATCGTGTACTACTCGGCGCCGAGGAAGAAGAAGGCGCTGAACAGCCTGGACGAGGTCGATCCCGAGGTCAAGCGGACGTTCGACAAGCTGGGAATTCCGCTCGGGGAGCAGAAGCTTCTCGCCGGCGTCGCGGTGGATGCCGTCTTCGACAGCGTGTCGGTGGCGACGACCTTCCGCGAAAAGCTCGCCTCGGTCGGCATCATCTTCATGTCGTTCTCCGAGGCGGTCCGGGAGCATCCCGATCTCGTCAGGAAGTACCTGGGCTCGGTCGTGCCCTACACGGACAATTTCTTCGCGACCCTGAACTCGGCCGTGTTCAGCGACGGCTCCTTCGTGTACATCCCGAAGGGCGTGCGCTGCCCGATGGAGCTCTCGACCTACTTCCGGATCAACGCGAGGGACACGGGGCAGTTCGAGCGGACGCTCATCATCGCGGAGGAAGGCGCGTATGTCAGCTATCTCGAGGGCTGCACGGCGCCGATGCGCGACGAGAACCAGCTGCACGCCGCGGTCGTCGAGCTGATCGCGCTGGACGACGCGACCATCAAGTACTCGACGATTCAGAACTGGTACCCCGGTGACAAGGAAGGCCGGGGCGGGATCTACAACTTCGTGACCAAGCGGGGGCTGTGCGCCGGACGCGGGTCCAAGATCACCTGGACGCAGGTCGAGACCGGATCGGCCATCACCTGGAAGTATCCCGGCTGCATCCTCCAGGGGGACAATTCGATCGGCGAGTTCTACTCGGTGGCGACCACGAACAACCGCCAGCAGGCCGATACCGGGACGAAGATGATCCACGTCGGCAGGAACACGCGCAGCACGATCGTCTCCAAGGGGATCTCCGCCGGCAACGGGCAGAACACCTATCGCGGCCTCGTGCGCATCGGGAAGAACGCGAAGAACGCGCGCAACTACTCGCAGTGCGACTCGCTGCTCATCGGCGATCGCTGCGGTGCCCACACGTTCCCGTACCTGGAGATCAGGAACACGTCCGCGCGCGTGGAGCACGAGGCATCGACGTCGAAGATCGGGGAGGACCAGATCTTCTACTGCCGCCAGCGGGGGCTCAGCACCGAGGACGCGGTGAACATGATCGTCAGCGGCTTCTGCAAGGAAGTGTTCCGCGAGCTGCCGATGGAGTTCGCAGTCGAGGCGCAGAAGCTGCTGAGCGTCTCACTGGAGGGTTCGGTCGGATGATCCCGATTTCAACCCGAGATTGACGGCCCCGGGCCGCCACGCGTACGAAGGCACGAGCGGCACCGTCCAGGGTCGAGGCGCAGCAGACAGGCAGACCGCAACAGGGACACGTCACAACACATCATGCTCGATATCAAAGATCTGCACGTAACCGCCGAAAGCCAGCCGATTCTCCGGGGGATCGACCTCCACGTCGACGCGGGCGAGGTGCACGCCATCATGGGCCCGAACGGCTCGGGGAAGAGCACGCTCGCGCGGGTGCTCGCCGGCCACCCCGAGTACGAGGTGACCGCCGGGCAGGTGACCTACGAGGGCCGCGACCTACTCGCGATGGACCCGGACGAGCGCGCCCGCGAGGGCCTGTTCATGGCCTTCCAGTATCCCGTCGAGATCGCCGGCGTGAACAACGCCTACTTCCTCAAGGCGGCGCTGAACGCCAAGCGGAAGCACCAGGGGCTGCCGGAGCTCGACGCGATGGAGTTCATGCAGCTCATCCGCGAGAAGTCGAAGCTGCTCGAGATCGACCAGAGCATGCTGAGCCGCGCGGTGAACGAGGGGTTCTCGGGGGGCGAGAAGAAGCGCAACGAGATCTTCCAGATGGCGCTGCTCGAGCCCAGGCTCGCCATCCTCGACGAGACGGACTCGGGTCTCGACATCGACGCCCTCAAGATCGTCGCCAACGGCGTCAATGCCATGCGCTCTCCCGATCGCGCGATCGTCGTGGTCACTCACTATCAGCGGCTGCTCGACTACATCGTCCCCGACTTCGTGCACGTGCTGAGCGCGGGCCGCATCGTGAAGTCCGGCGGCAAGGAGCTGGCGATCGAGCTGGAGCGGCGCGGCTACGGCTGGATCGAAGCCGCCTGACGGGACCCCTCGTAGCTGGAAGCTGAGATATATGCCCCAAGTAGCCGAGAAGCTTCAACCCTGGATCACGGCGCTCGAGGCCCGTCGCGACGGCGGGCCGCGCTGGCTGGAGGATCTGCGCGCCCGCGGCGCCGAGCGGTTCGCGACCCTCGGTTTCCCGACGACGCGCGACGAGGAGTGGCGGTTCACCAGCGTGGCGCCGATCGCGGCAACGGAGTTCGTCCCCGCGCCCGAGCGGCGGCTCACGGAGTCCGCGCTGGAGGGCTATCTCTATTCGGAGGCGGCGCACCGCGTGGTGGTCGTGAACGGCCGGTTCTCGCCCGAGCTCTCGCGCACGGGCGGGCTGCCCGCCGGCGTGCGCATCGGCTCGCTCGGTTCGGCCATCGCGGAGCAGGCCGACGAGGTCGCACGCTATTTCGGACGCCTGGCCACCTTCAATACCCGCGCGTTCGTGGCCCTGAACACGGCGTTCGCGCACGACGGGGCCTGCGTCTTCGTTCCGCCGGGCGTCGTCGTCGACGAGCCCGTCCAGCTCCTCTTCGTGTCCGACGCCGGCGGCGACGGGCCCGTCGTGGCACACCCGCGCGTCCTCGTCGTGGCCAGCGAGCGGACCCAGATCCGGATCGCCGAGACCTACGTCGGCGTTCCCGGACAGGTCTACCTCACCAATGCCGTGAGCGAGATCTTCCTCGGCGAGCACGCCGTGCTCGATCACTACAAGGTCCAGGAGGAGAGCGTTCAGGCGTTCCACATCGGGAGTCTGGACGCGCACCTGAGTCGCAGCAGCACGTTTTCGTCCCACTCCTTCGCGCTCGGCGCCCGGATCGTCCGCAACGACGCGAACGCCATACTCGACGGCGAGGGGGCGGAGTGCACGCTGAACGGCCTGTACCTCGCCGACGGCGATCGCCTGGTCGACAACCACACGATGATCGACCACGCCAAGGCGCATTGCCCGAGCCACGAAGTCTACAAGGGCATCCTCGGGGGGCGCGCGCGCGCCGTCTTCAACGGCAAGATCGTCGTCCGGCAGGACGCGCAGAAGACGAACGCGAAGCAGACCAACCGGGCCCTGCTGCTCTCGGACAACGCCAGCATCAACACCAAGCCGCAGCTCGAGATCTTCGCCGACGACGTGAAGTGCACGCACGGGGCGGCTATCGGCCAGATCGACGAGGACGCGCTGTTCTACCTGCGCGCCCGGGGCCTCACGTTCTTCGAGGCGCGCGACCTGCTGATCCACGCCTTCGCCGGCGAGATCCTCGATCGTGTGCAGATCGAGCCGCTCAGGCACGCGCTCGAGCAGGAGCTGTACGCGCAGCTCGCCAGGGATCTGGCGGAGGCCGACGCCGCATGACCACCGTGGCTCCGGCGCGGCGGACGGAGTTCGACGTCGCGCGGGTGCGCGCCGACTTCCCGATTCTGCGCCGCGACATCCGGGGCCGTCCGCTGGTCTACCTCGACAACGCCGCCACGACGCAGAAGCCGCAGCCCGTCATCGACGCGCTGACGGAGTATTACGCCGGAATCAACGCGAACGTGCACCGCGGCGTGCACCTGCTCAGCGAGCTCGCGACGGACGCGTACGAGCGCGCGCGGGAGACGGTCCGGGCGTTCTTCAACGCGTCGAGCACCGGCGAGATCGTCTTCACGCGCAACGCGACCGAGGGCATCAACCTGGTCGCGTATGCCTTCGCGCGGCAGCGGCTCGAGCCGGGCTCCGAGGTCGTGATCTCGGCCATGGAGCATCACTCCAACATCGTGCCCTGGCAGCTGGTGTGCGCCGAGCGGGGCGCCACGCTGCGCGTCGCGCCCATCGACGACCGCGGTGACCTGATCCTGGAGGAGCTGGAGCGGCTGATCGGCCCGCGCACCGCCATCGTGGCGGTCGCGCACATGTCCAACGCGCTCGGCACGATCAACCCGGTCGGCGACATCGTGCGGCTCGCGCGCGCCCACGGCGTGCCCGTGCTGCTCGACGGCTCCCAGGCCGCCTATCACCTGCCCGTGGACGTGCAGGCGATCGGCTGTGATTTCTACGTCGCGACAGGACACAAGCTCTACGGGCCCACGGGCATCGGCGTGCTCTACGGCCGGCGAGCGCAGCTCGACGCCATGCCGCCCTTCCTCGGCGGCGGGGACATGATCAGCTCGGTCACGTTCGAGCGCAGCACCTGGAACGACCTGCCCTACAAGTTCGAGGCCGGGACGCCGAACATCGCCGGGGCGATAGGGCTCGGCGTCGCGCTCGACTACCTCCGGAGCGTGGGGCTCGAGGCCGTCGCGGCGCACGAGCAGGACGTCCTCGCCTATGGCACCGAGGCCCTGTCGGCGATCGACGGCGTGCGCCTGATCGGCACCGCCCGGCGGAAGGCGAGCATCCTCTCGTTCGTGATGGACGGGATCCACCCTCACGACATCGGGACCGTCGTGGACCGTGAGGGGGTGGCCATCCGGACCGGCCACCACTGTGCCCAGCCGGTCATGGAGCGGTTCGGCGTGCCTGCCACTGCCCGGGCCTCGCTGGCGATGTACAGCACGCGCGAGGAGGTGGACGTCCTGGTCCGCGCGCTGCTCCGCGTCCGCGAAGTCTTGGGAGGCTCCTGAGCCGGGTCGCGCCACTTGCGCGATAATCGGAGGGATGTCGGATCTGAACGACCTGTACCAGGAGGTAATCCTCGATCACAACCGGCGGCCCCGGAACTTCGGCGCGCTCGAGTCGCCGACTCACCAGGCCGAGGGGTACAACCCGCTCTGCGGCGACCGGCTGGTCCTCCAGCTCCGGCTCGACGACGGGGTCGTCGCCGACATCGCGTTCGAGGGCTCGGGCTGCGCCATTTCGCGGGCTTCGGCGTCGCTGATGACCGACAGCGTGAAAGGGCGTCCGGTCGCGGATGCGCGGGCGCTGTTCGAGCGGTTCCACCGGATGGTGACAACGCCGCCGGACTCGCCCGTGGAGGACCTCGGCAAGCTCTCGGTGCTCTCGGGCGTCCGGGAGTTCCCGGTCCGCGTGAAGTGCGCCAGTCTGGCCTGGCACACACTGAAGGCGGCGCTCGACCGCGAGGCGCGGACGAGCACGGAGTAATCACGGATGCGCGCCGGCTGATCAGCAACGGGACGCGGATGAACGCGATTTCAACGACGAGGATGAACGCGGCTGGATCATCAACGGGACGCGGGTGAACACGGATCTCCGCGGACAGTGCAGGGCCGGGTTTCGATTGCGATGAAGCCTCTACCGATGGTGCCACCCGAAGTGCCGGAAACGCCGGAATCGACGAATGCGGCTGGCGCGCTGGTCGCCGACGCGGCGCGTACCGAGGAGCTCACGCCGACGATCGCCGACGCGATCCGGACTGTGTACGATCCCGAGATCCCGGTGAACATCTGGGAGCTCGGGCTCATCTACGAGGTCATCGTCGACGCAGCCGGGGTGGCCGGTATCCGCATGACGCTCACGGCTCCGGGGTGTCCCGCCGCGCAGTCGTTGCCGGCCGAGGTGGCCGAGAAGGTGAAGGCCGTTCCCGGCGTCAGCGATGTGAAGGTCGATATCGTCTGGGAGCCGCCGTGGACCAAGGATCGGATGTCGGACGTGGCCCGGCTCCAGCTGGGGATGTGGTAGGCACATGCTGCGCCTGTCGAAGAAAGCCGATTACGCGCTGATCGCGATGAAGCACCTGGCCATGCGGCCCGACGCCGCGTCGGCCAGCGCGCGCGAGATCGCGGAGCAGTACGACATCCCCGTCGAGCTGCTGGCGAAGGTGCTCCAGCGGCTCGCGCGCCGCGGCCTGCTCACCTCGCACCAGGGGACCCGGGGAGGATATCGGCTGGGGCGGTCGCCGGGGGTCATCTCGGTTGCTGACATCATCCAGGCCATCGACGGCCCGCTCACGGTGACGGCCTGCTCGACGGACGCCGAGAACTGCGGCCAGTTCGCCAAGTGCAGCGTGCGCGATCCCCTCTGGCGCATCAAGGACCGCATCCTCTCCGCGCTGGCCACCTGCTCGCTCCAGGAGATCTCCACCGACACGGAGGATCTGGAAGCGGTCGCGCCGCTCGCGTTCACGCGGCAGCCGAAGGGCCCGAGCGAATCGCGCTGATCCCGCACGATGGCGGACCCCGTCTATCTCGACTACCACGCCACGACGCCGGTCGACCCGCGGGCGCTCGAGGCGATGCTGCCGTATTTCAGCCGCGATTTCGGCAATCCGGCGAGCCGCCAGCACAGGTACGGGTGGACGGCTGCCGAGGCCGTGGATCTCGCGAGGGGACAGATCGCCGCGCTCCTCAACGCGACGGCGTCGGAGATTGTCTTCACCAGTGGGGCGACCGAGTCCAACAACCTGGCGATCAAGGGGACGGCCGAGGCGTGCCGCGACCGCGGTGATCACGTCATCACGGTCGCGACCGAGCACAAGTCGGTCCTGGACTCGTGCAGGCGGCTCGAGCAGAGCGGCTGGCGCGTCACCCGGCTCGGCGTCGATCGCGACGGCCTGGTGGATCCGGCGGCGCTCGAGGCAGCCATCACCGACCGGACGGTGCTGGTGTCCGTGATGGCGGCCAACAACGAGATTGGCGTGCTTCAGCCGCTCGGCGAGCTCGCAGCGATCGCACACAGGCGCGGGGCGTTGCTCCACACCGATGCCGCACAGGGGGCGGGAAAGATCCCCATCGACGTCAAAGCGATGGGCATCGACCTCCTTTCGCTGACGGCCCACAAGCTCTACGGACCGAAGGGTGCCGGCGCGCTCTACGTCCGCCGCCGGAAACCGCGCATGCCGCTGGCCTGCCAGATCGACGGGGGAGGCCACGAGAACGGCCTCCGTTCCGGGACGCTGAACGTGCCCGGCATCGTCGGGCTCGGCCGCGCGGCTGAGATCTGCCGCGAGGAGATGGCCATCGAGAGCCGCAGGCTCGGCGCGCTGAGGGACCGGCTGCTTGCCGGGCTCCGTGCCAACCTTGACGAGGTCCGCGTCAACGGCTCGCTCGAGCGGCGGCTCCCGCACAACCTGCACGTCAGCTTCGACGGCGTCGAAGGCGAGGCGCTGCTGATGGCGCTCGGCGACCTGGCAGTATCGACGGGCTCGGCCTGCAGCTCGGGGAGCCAGGCCCCTTCGCACGTCCTCGAGGCGATCGGCGCGATCGGACAGCACACGAGCGCGTCCATCCGGTTCGGCCTCGGCCGGCCGACCACCGACGCCGACGTCGAGTTTGCCATCGACCGCGTGACCAGGGTCGTCCGCAGTCTGCGCGCGAGGTCCGCCGCGAGAGTGTAGGCGCGGATCAGTCGGCGTGCAGCGCCGACCATTCTCCTTCTTCGAGGGGGCTCCGGCCCTCATCGAGCCTCCCGACCTCCCGGGCCTGCACGAGGGCCGCCTTGAACATCACGGGGCCGGCGATCTGATGGATCGCGATGAGCGCGACGATGAGGGTCTGCATCCTGCCGCCCCAGTCCGGGAACTCGCCAGCCACGATGAGGACGAGCCCGAGCGTGACGCCCGCCTGTGAGATCAGCCCCATCCAGACGAGCCGGTCGGCCGGCGGGCCTACCTGCGCGTAACGGGCGCCGAGCCTGGTCGCGACCCAGATCAGGCCGGCCCGCAAAAGCGAAATGCCGACTGCCACCCAGCCGATGAGCGCCAGGGCGTCCAGCTGCAGGGAGGCGCCGGCCGCCGCGAAGAACACGACGAGCACCGGCAGGGCGCCGCGTTCGGCCGCGTCCTTGAGCATGTCCCCCTTCGGCGGCGCGATGTTCTCGACCACCAGCCCCGCCGCCAGCGCGGCGAGCAGCGGCTCGAGGTGCAGAATCTCGCCCAGTCCGGCAGTCACCGCACAGAGTGTGAGCAGGGCGATGGGAAGCTCCCGTCCGATGCTGCGAAGGTAGAACGCAAACACGGCGCCGATCGCCGCGCCGAAGGCGAACGAGCCGAAGATCTCCCAGGAGAGGCCGATGAACAGCCCCACGTCCCGCACGCCGCCCCCGAAGGCGAACCGGACGAACTGCATCATCAGGGTGAACACGAGAATCAGCAGAAGGTCGGCCAGCACCACAACGGCGAGGGTCAGCTCGCTGAGGGGCCCGCGCGCGCGGCTCTCGGCGATGAGCGCAATCGTGACGGTGGGGGAAAAGCTCGCGATGACCGTCGTGAGCAGGGCCGCCAGGGCGACGCGCTGAACGCTCGAGACCTCCTGCGCGATCCCGAGATAGGGCCACGCCGCCCAGAACACGGAGAAGAGCGCGACGTACAGCACGAGCATCGTGATCCCGCCCAGCTGCATCATCGCGCGCAGCCTGGGCCGCAGCCGGCGTATGTTCATCTCCAGGCCGGCGATGAACGCGATGAGGACGACCGCCAGGCCGTTGATCAGCTGGAGGTCACGGGCCATCGGCCGCGTGATGATGTTCGCGAGGTAGGGGCCGCACAGCATCCCGAAGAGCAGGTAGCCGGTGACGCGGGGGAGATGAATGCGTTCGAGGAGCGCGCCGGCGAGCGCGGCGGCGATCAACGTGAAGCCGAGCGCGAGGGCTGCCGGCCGCTGGACGGCATCCGCCGGCAGGCGCGTCACCACCAGCCAGGTCACGCCGACGGTCAGCGTGAGTGCTGCAATCCGTCGCATCAGGCTGCCTGCCGCGCAGGCGCCACGACGATCGCCAGCGCCTCGCTCGCGATGGCGCCCGCGGAGACCGCGAAGACCAGCGAGGTCGCCGCGTCCGGCGCGACCTGGGCGACGTTCAGGGCAAACGCGATTCCAATCACGCCCGGAGGTATCAGATAGGCTCCGAGATCCGAGGGCGCCACGGCGGGCGCCATCCGCGCCGCGGTCCAGCCACCGACAATCTTGCCGGCACAGCGGAAGATGACGTACGGCGCCAGCAGCCAGATCCCTGCCGTCGTCGGCTCGAGCGAGGCCCCGGCGATGACGAGCAGCAGGACAATGAGCGGGTGCTGCACCTTGCGGAGCTCGCGCGCGACAATGACGTCGCAGCGCCCGGGGGCCACCACCCACAGAATGCCAGCAGCCAGGCCGGCGAGCAGCGGCGAGAGGCCCAGGTATGCCGTGGCGCCCCCGAGCAGCGCCAGCGATCCGAGCACGAACACGCCGCGCTCCGCGCCGCCCGCTGCCCCCTCGACGAGCAGCCAGCCAGTCACGCCGAGCGAGAGTCCCAGGCCGATCGTCAGCCAGGTGGCCTCCCCGACCTCGCGTGCCGGGCCGCTGCCCGCGATCGCCAGGACCATTCCGCCCAGCAGAATGGGGGCCACGTCGTCCAGGTCGGCCACCCGTGCCGCGACCTGCCGTGCGTGGGGGTCGCCCACGTCGACCGAGTACGCCGCAGATGCCGCCGCGCAGATGCCGAGCGCCAGCGACACCAGCAGTACCGGCATCGCGACGGGCACCTGCCACGTCTGCAGCAGGATGCCCACGGCGCCGGCCACGACGATCATCGTCACGCAGGCTTCCACCGTCGAGGCGATGAACAGCCGCATCGCCGCACCGGCTTCGCGGCCCGCGGCGATGCCGACCACGACGCCCAGCGTGGCCAGGGCGATGGAAATCACGATGTCGAGGTGGGCGAGCGCGGTCGGTGAGAGCACCGCCGCGGCCTGCGGGCCGAGCAGCACGCCCAGCGGGATGAAGATCATCACGGGCGCCGCGAGCGGCCTCACGCCGAGCGCTGCTCTCGTGCGGAACACCCACGTCACGCGCTCGAGCCGCTCTCGCAGCGTCATCGGCGGTCCAGCGCCACCACGACGTGCTCGCCTTCGCGCCGCAGTGTGAGCAGGAGCGGCTGCTCCGTGCCGGTGGCGCGCACCGCCGCGTTGAGGGCGCCGGCCGTGGGCGCCGGCTTGCCGTCCAGCGCGACAACCAGGTCGCCGCGGCGGAGCCCGGCGCGCTCTGCCGCGCTGTCGGGCGCGACATCCACGATCTCGCTGCCCACTCGCGGCACCGTCCGCAGCACGAGCCCGGCGTCGGCCGGGCCGCCCGGCGACGCCCGGTCCTCGAGGGCGGTGAGCGTTGCAGTGAGGGGCTCGCCGCGCCTGATGATCGACAGCCTGACGGGCTCGCCGGGGGTCCGGCTGTGGGCCACGTGCTGGAAGTCGGCCACGGTTGCGACGGGAGTACCGTCCACGGACTGAATGACGTCGCCGCCCGCCAGGCCGGCGTTGGACTGGACGTCGGGAGGAACGAAGCTCACGACGACACCCTTGGCTGCCCCCGTCGCGCGCGACAGCGAGGAGGTCAGCGACTGGACCTCGATGGGGAGGCGGCCGCGGACGGCTGAGATCGTGGGCGCCGCCGACGCGAGCGCACGCAGGGCATCGGCCGGCGCGACCATGGCCGTGCCCGCGGTGTCGAACACCAGGCCGATGAACCCGCCGTCCAGCGAGAAGATCGCGGATCCGATCGGCAGGGTCTGCTGGACCGCCCCGACCCGCAGCACGGGCTCCGTCCAGCGGGGATCCGGGAGGAGCTCGGTACGGCCGATGTAGACGGGACGAATCACGGGTGCATCGGGTGTGGCCTCCATGACCGCCACGTACCGTGGGCCGGGACGCAGCTGGGACGCGATGGCCGGCACGGCGCTGGCCCCGGCGTCCACCTGCACGACCACCAGCTCCCGTGTCGCGTAGCGGCTGACGATCTGCGGTGGGGCGCGCTCCGGAAGCGGGGCGAGACGCGACATCCGCGGCAGGACCGCGACCGCGCGGTCGCTCGCCAGGCGCACGGCCGGCATGAAGCTGGCTCCGTCCTCGGATTGCTGAGCCAGCACGGTCACGCCCGGCGCCAGCCGGCGTTCGAGGTCGGCCATGATCCCTGCCAGCTCGTCGAACGTCGCGCGGGCTGCCAGGCGCTCGAGCGGCGCGGGAGCCGGCTCGACCGTCTGGCGCGCGGCTTCCTCAGGGAACCTGAAGCGAGCCAGGAGCAGCAGCATGAGGACCGAAACGGCAATCGTGGCCAGCAGGAGGCGGGTTTCGCGTCCGCCGTTCTGGCCCTGCTGGTTGGCCGGCTGCTCCTGTGTCGTCATCATCCGCAGAGCAGGGTACTGCAGACCAGCTTCGGCTGCCACCGTCCCCGCCGGCCGGTCGAGTCAGCAGCCGCGCCCCTGCAGGAGGACGTGCAGCTTACATCCGATCTCTTTCCCGCAGCTCCACGACGCGAGAGTCTTCATCGGAACGCCTGCGGGTGCAGCGCGCGCGCGATCAGCTCCGCGCCCTCTGCCACGCGCGGTCCGGGCACGACTGTCCTGGGATCCGCAATCAGGTAAACGCGGCCGCCCGCCACGGCCGGCAGCGCCGGCAGCGCCTTCCACACGGCCACTTCGCGATCACGATGCCCGGCCGCGATGCCGCCGGCCCGCAGCTCGAGGATCACCTCCGGCCTCCGGGCCAGGATCACTTCGCTGGTGGCCTGGACCGACTGCCGGCTGAGGTCGCCGAAGACGTTTTCTCCACCGGCTGCGACGAGCATGTCGTGCAGGAAACCGGTGCCGCCGCTGGCGAAGATGCCCCGGAGCGCGAGCGGTTCGCGGCCGAACACGACCAGAGTGCGCGGCCGTGGCCGTCCGGCCACGCGCTCCGCCAGCGCCGCGAGGCCGTCGTCAATCCGCCGCGTCACCGACTCGGCGCGTTCGCGCCGGCCGACGCGCTCGCCCAGCTCGCGGATAGTGCTGCCGACGTCGGGCAGCCCGGCATGCTGATACAGGAACGTCGGGATGCCGGCCCGCGCCAGCTGCCGGATCAGATCGGTCTGGGTCGCGTACACGATGACGAGCTGCGGCTTGAGCGCGAGGATCCGTTCGACATCGGGATCGATCAGCGCGCCGACCCGTGGCAGCGCCCGCACCTCGGGTGGGTACTCGTCGAAGCTGCTCACGGCTACGACATCGGGCCCGGCGCCGAGCGCAAACAGCATCTCGGTCACGGCGGGTATCAACGAAATGATCCGCCGGGGCCTGCCGTCATCCTGCGCAGCCGTCCTGACCCGCTCGTGGCGCCGCCCGCTGGCCAGCAGGATCAGCGGCGCGGTCAGCAGGGCCCTGCGAGTGATGGGAGAGCGAGGCACGGCGTTCAAACTACTGCGGAATTCGCGAGTGGCGCATGCACGAACAGGCGGTCAGCACGATGCTCACGATGGCACGAACGTGCGACGGGTTGTTTTTCTTCTTCAGGGAAGCATCGTGTCATCGTTCATCGTTCCATCGTGATGCCGCGGCGGCGTGCATGCGATTGACGAACGCAACTCACTATCGGGTCAGGCCTCGCGGGACGCCGAAGACCGCCGCACGCACGGAATCGCTGCGCTCCACCTTTCGCGTTCCCTGTTTATCCGTGTTCGTCCGTGTTCGTCCGTGGCTGATACGTCCGTGTTCGTCCGTGTTCGTCCGTGTTCGTCCGTGGCTAATACGTCCGTGTTCGTCCGTGGCGGTGGATGAGCAGCCACAGGAAAAACGGCCCCCCGATCAAGGCCGTGATCACGCCCACCGGAATCTCGACCGGCGCCATCACCGTCCGCGCCACGACGTCGCAGCCTACCAGGAACGCGGCGCCGAACAGCGCGGACGAGGGCAGCACGACACGGTGATCCGGGCCGACGACCAGGCGCACGAGGTGCGGGACGACGATGCCGACGAAGCCGACCGGCCCGCCGACCGAGACGGCGGCGCCGGTCGCGAGCGAGGCGCTGAAGAACGCCGCGCGCTGCGCCGTCTCCACCCGGATCCCGTGCGTTTCGGCGCTGTCCGGTCCGAGACTCAGCAGGTTGAGCGGCCGGGCGACCCAGGCGAAGGCCACGAACGAGGCCAGCACGAGCGGCAAGGCCGTCACGATTGGCGCGTAGCTGCTGACGTCGAGATCGCCCATGAGCCAGCGGACGGTCCGGTAGGTCTCGGCGAAGTCGGCGAAGTACTGGACGAACAGGATGAGCGCCGAGAAGAACGCGTTCATCGTGACTCCGGCCAGCAGGAGCACGTCGGTAGAGAGCCCGCGGTGTCGCGCGCGGGCCAGCGCGTACACGATGGCCACCGCGGCGAGCGCGCCGGCGAAGCTGGCGCCCGCCACCGCCGGGACGCCGAGCCGATCGAGCGTCCAGCCCAGAGTGATCGCGAGCATGGCGCCGAGCGCGGCGCCGGCCGACACGCCCAGCGTGAACGGCGTCGCGAGCGGGTTCCGCAGCAGCCCCTGGAAGACCACGCCAGCCGAGGCGAGCGCGGCGCCGACGAGGGCGCCCGAGAGCGTCCGGGGCAGGCGCGCGACGAAGAGGATCTGCGCGTCCACGTTGTCGGCAAACGGCACCGAGCGGTCGAACGCGCGCCGGAGGCTGATGGGCGTCGATCCGACGAGGGGTGCGAGCACGAGCGCCGAGATCGCGAGGACGCCGAACCCGAGCAGCGCGGTCGCCAGCCGGCGCCGGATCGGCGTCATGGCGCGGCGTCCGAGCGGCGCACCGGTACGACGACCAGGTGGCCTGCGGCCGCGTGGCGCGCGACATCCGCGTCCACGCCGTAGAGCGCCGCGACGTGGGCAGGCGTCAGGACGTCGTCGGTCGGCCCAGCCACCAGCACACGGCCCTCGCGCAGCAGGACGAGCGTGTCGCACAGGCTGGCGGCGAAGTTCAGATCGTGCGTCGAAATTACGATCGTGACCCGGGACTGCCGTTGGAGGGTGCGGAGCAGCGCCGCCGTCTCGAGCTGGTAAGCCAGATCGAGCGCGACTGTCGGCTCGTCGAGCAGCAGGAGAGATCCGCGCGCGCCTTCGCCGCCGGCAATCTGCGCGAGAGCCGACGCGATGATGACCCGCTGCTTTTCGCCGCCGCTCAGCGTCGCGAACCGGCGTGCCTCGAGCGCCCCCGTGCCCGTGGCTTCGAGCGCCTGCCGGGCAATCGCGAGGTCGCGCGGGCCTTCGACCTCGAACGTGCCGAGGTGAGGGTAGCGGCCCATCAGCACGACTTCCAGCACGCTGTAGTCGAACGCGAGGTGCGTCTCCTGCGGGACGACCGCCATCCGGCGGGCGAGCGCCGCCCGCGGGATCCGGCTCACGTCCTCACCGTCGAGGCGCACCTCACCGGAAGCGGGCTTCAGCGTGCCCGCCAGCACCCGCAGCATCGTCGTCTTGCCCGAGCCGTTGGGTCCGAGCAGGCCGGCAAAGCCGCCGTCGGGCACCTGCAGCGACACACGATGCAGGACGCCCCGACTGCCGTACGCGAACGTGACGTCAGCGGCCTGCAGCAACCCGCAGCCCTGCGATCGCGCTGCGGCCCGTGGCCGGGAAGCCGAGCGCCTCTTCGTATGCGCGGTCGACCAGGTTGGTGACGCGGCCGAACAGATCCACCCGCCGGTGGATCCGCCAGCCCGCACCCGCGGCCCACGTCGAGTAGCCCGCCAGGTCGTAGAGGCCGCCGAACGTGCCGAACGACGGGTCGACGTCGAGGACGCGGCTCCTGCCGCCGCCCTGGAGGAAGGCCGTCAGCCGGCCCGCATCCAGCCGCAGATCGAGCGAGACCTGGTGGGTCGGCCGCCGCAGCAGCGGGTCCCCCACCGTGAACGGCGGCGGCGCACCGCCGCTTCGATCCACGGCGAGGATCTCGGTGTCGAGGAACGTGTAGCCGAGGCGTACGTCGAGGGCGTGCCCTGACGCACCGAGCCCCGCGCGCAGTGTCGAGGCGATCTCGACCCCACGCGCCCTCGCGTTCGAGATGTTGTCGGTCCGATACCGGCTCGCTCCACTGAACGGCCCCGTCGCCACGATCAGGTCGTCGTAGCGGTTCCAGAACGCCGTCGTCTCGACGAGCGCGCGTCCGCCCAGGAACGCGTGGTCGAGTCCGGCTTCGGCGCTGCGGCTGCGCTCGGGCTTCAGCGACGGGTTGTCGGTGAACGCGATCTCGAAGGCGTCGGGAGGCCGGATGCCCGTGCCCGCGGCACCGCGGATCTTCGTGAACTCGCCGCCACTCGCGCGCACGAACCACGCCGCCGAGAGCTTCGGGTTCACCGACACGACCGTGTCGTCGTCGAACGCCGGCCGCGGCGTGAAGGCGTCGGCGTCGCCCGCGAGCGCCTGTCTCGTGATGCGCTCCACCCGCAGGCCGGCGGTCACGAACACGCGTGCGTCGCGCGACCACCGCGCCTCTCCGAAGTATCCCGCCAGGCGGCGTTCGATCGGCACGGCGCGGTTGCCGGTGGCCGTGATGAACGTGCCCCCGGCCCGTTCGCCGAGCAGCTCGACGCCGGCAGACGTTTCGAGGGCCCTTCCGACCGTCGGGTCCGCCTGGATTCGCGCCGTCGTGCGGCGCGACCACGATTCGGTCGACACGGGGCTGCCGTCGAGGAAGCTGGGGCTCACGAAGCCGGCGTCGAGCCGGGCATGCGTGGCGTCGCCGCTGATGCTGAACCTGCCCGCCGGAAGGCGTGCGCCAAGCGACAGCAGCCACCTGTCGTCCATGCCGCGCGAGACCGCGTCGATCCCGGAGTAGGTGCCGCCGGGATCCGAGCCGAACGGTCCGGGGAACCCCCGCTCGTCCTCCGAATAGCGGACGTCACCGCGGACCGCGGCGCCTTCCGGCCGTCGCCACCCGAACGAACCCAGGAGGGTGTGCCGCGCGTAGTCGTCATTGACGACGGTCTCACCGTGGGAGGTCTGCGTGCCGTTGAAGCCGTCGCTGGCCAGCCGTTCCGCTGCGCCGCCCCACTGCCAGGCGCTGCGTTCGCCCGAGACGGCGGCGGTGACGCGCGAAGTGCCCTGGCTCCCGCCCTCGATAGATGCCGATGCGGCAGGGGGGCCCCCACGCCGCGTGACGATCCGGACGACCGACCCGATCGCATTCGACCCGTAGAGTGCGCTCTGGGGGCCGCGGACAATCTCGATCCGCTCGATGTCGACGACCGGGAGGTGCGCGAAATCGAAGCCGCCGCCGAACGTGTTCGCCTGAACCCCGTCCACGAGGACCAGCGAGTAGTCCGATTCGCCGCCCCGCGGGAATACGCCCGTGACGGCCCCGCGGCCGCCGGTAGCCGTCACCGTGAGCCCGGGTACGAGCCGAAGCGCATCCGCCACGCTCTCGATCTGCCGGCGCTGAAGATCCTCCCCCGTGAGCACCGTGACGCTCGACGAGGCAGTCGAGAGGGGCACCTCGACCTGCGCGGCCGAGACGACGACGGATTCCGAGACGGCGCTCATCTCGAGAGCGATCGTACCCAGGTCGAGGTCTGCGGCAGCTGCCTGGAGCGTGATTGGTGCGGCCCGGAACCCGGCGGCTGCGACGCGCAGGACGATCTCGCCCTGGTCCGGCGCGCTGATCGCGAAACGTCCACCAGCGTCGGAGACGACGCGGGAGTGCAGGGACGTCCCGCGGGTGAGGATGACTTCTGCGGCGGGAACGGCCCGGCCGTCCGGATCGACGACGCGGCCGCGGAGCTCGCCGCCTGCGGCGAGAGACGCACTGAACACGAGCAGGGCTGAAAAAAGGAAAAGACGGGAGGCGGACGCAGGCACGTGGTTCCTCCTCGGCGTGATCTCGCGCCGAAGGCTCCGCGCACAGGCGGAACCGTGGAATGGACGGCCCGGCGCCAGGTATCCTGGCTCGCGGATCGTCGCCCCGCTCCTGCGTCTTCCCGCACGCTTCGCGCGTGCAGTGACGGCCGGCCCGCAGCCGGCGTCGAGCAGCGGGACTCCCCGCTTACAGTGGCGGCACCGCGGGGGCTTCGCACCCCCTTCGCGTGGTCGCCGGGCGGAGCCGCGCGATCCTGCACGGCTCCATCGTCTTCGACTGTCGTGTCCGGCTCTGGCCGGATGGAGGCGACTATAGCACGCGTTGGCGGTCCCCTGCGGTTTCCCGTACAATGAGGATTCGGCCAAATCGTTGGAAACAGGCGGGAAAACCTGGAATGAGCAAGGCATCCGGCATCAGTGCAGGTGAGACGTCCGCGACCCACGCCGCCACAACGTCGGGTGGCGTCGTGGTGCACGGGGATACCCTCGTCGTGGACACGCGGGATCGCATCCAGCTCGAGGACATCACCGACCGGATCAGGCAGTTCGTTCGCGGCTCCGGCGCCAGGGAAGGGATCCTCAGCGTGGCGTCGCTGCACACCACCTGCGCGGTGTTCATCAACGAGACGCAGACGGCGCTGCACGCCGACATCAAGGCGTGCCTGGAGGGGCTGATCGCGCGCGATGGCGCCTGGCGGCACAACGATCCCGCGCACTCCGACTGCGATCGGATGAACGCCGACTCTCACCTGCGGGCGATGCTGCTGGGCCACAGCCTCGCGCTCCAGGTGTCTGGCGGGGAAGTGATTCTCGGCCAGTGGCAGCGCGTGCTCATGGCGGAGCTCGACGGCCCGCGGGCGCGCTCCATCCGCCTTCAGGTCATCGGCATCGCCTGAGTGTTCATGCAGAGCCGGCTCCAGGTCCTCGGCCTGTCGTCCATCGCGCGGAAGCTCGAGGCTGGCGAGCGCCTCGACGCAGCCGACGGCCACCAGCTCTTCGAGTGTCCTGATCTGCTGGCGCTGGGCTGGCTCGCCAACCGCGAGCGGGAGAAGCGCCACGGCGCCCGAACCTACTACAACTTCAACATCCGGCTCGAGGCTACGAACGTCTGCGTGGCGAGCTGCCTGTTCTGCTCGTTCGCGCGGCTCCGCCCGGGCGACGCCGGCTCCTACACCATGTCGCTCGAGCAGGCCTGGGAGAAGCTCCGGCAGCGCGCGCACCAGCCCCTGACTGAGGTCCACGTCGTCAACGGTCTGCACCCGGACCTGCCGTTCGACTACTACACGGACCTGCTGAAGGGCTTCAAGCGCATCAGGCCCGGAATCCACCTAAAGTGCTTCACGGCCGTGGAGATCGCGTTCTTTGCGGACCTCTACGGCATGACGGACGAGCAGGTGCTCCGCGAGCTTCAGATCGCCGGCCTCGACTCGCTGCCGGGCGGCGGCGCCGAGATCTTCGCCGAGCGCGTCCGCCGGAAGATCTGCCACGACAAGTGCGGCGCCGATCGCTACCTCGACATCCACGCGATCGCCCATCGTCTGGGCATGCGCTCCAACATCACGATGCTCTACGGCCACATCGAGACGGCGGCCGAGCGCGTCGATCACATGCTCCGCACCCGGGCGCTGCAGGATCGGACAGGCGGTCTGCAGGCGTTCATCCCCCTGGCTTTCCATCCCGACAACAACCAGATGCGCAAGCTGCCGGCGCCCGGCGGGGCGGACACCCTGCGCGTGCACGCGGTTGCTCGCCTCATGCTCGACAACATCGCGCACGTGAAGGCGTTCTGGATCGCGACCGGCCTGGAGGTGGCGCAGATCGCGCTCTGGTTCGGCGTGGACGATCTCGACGGGACCGTGCAGGAGGAGCGGATCTACCACATGGCCGGGGCGCGTACGCCCGAAGCCATGACCACATCAGCCATTCGCCGTCTCATCCGCGCCGCCGGCCGTGAGCCCGTCGAGCGCGATACGCTGTACAACGTCATCACGGGCCCGGAAGCTCCCGACGCGGCGGCGGCCGAGGTAGTACAATAATTGGTTGTGGCGGCGCCCCGGGCGCCAGGCGAGCGGCGGGCGTGAACCCGGACCCCGTTGTGAACCGCGATATGGACATCAAGCTCCTCACTGACGTCGAGAAGGCGAGCATCGGCGAGCGCCAGCCGCTCCCCGAGCGCTACCTCCGCCTGTCCGACGACGAGATGGACGAGCGGATCGCGGCGGCAAAAGAGACCCTGGGCGAGCGCCTGGTCATTCTGGGGCACCACTATCAGCGCGACGAGGTCATCAGGTTCGCCGATTACACGGGCGATTCGCTGAAGCTCGCCCGTGCCGCCGCCAGCCGCGGCACGGCCGAGTTCATCGTGTTCTGCGGCGTCCACTTCATGGCCGAGAGCGCGGATATCCTGCGCGCGCCGCACCAGAGGGTCGTCCTGCCGGATCTCGCCGCCGGCTGTTCCATGGCCGACATGGCCGCGCCGGACCAGCTCGAGATCTGCTGGCGCGAGCTGGGGGAGATGGGCATCGCGACCGACGCCGTCGATGGCGGCCGCGCGGGCGTCGTGCCGGTGACGTACATCAACTCGTCGGCGGCCATCAAGGCCTTCTGCGGCGCGCATGGCGGGATCGTCTGCACCTCGACCAACGCCGCCGCCATCATGCAGTGGGCGTGGGATCGCGGCGACAAGCTGCTGATGCTCCCGGATCAGCACCTGGGACGGAACACCGGGTTCCGGATGGGCGTTCCGCTCGACGAGATGGTCGTCTGGGATCCCGCGGAGATCTGGGGAGGCCTCGAGCCGGAGCAGGTCAGGCGCGCGAAGCTCATCCTCTGGAAGGGGCACTGCTCCGTTCACACCCGGTTCACCACGCAGCAGATCGCGGCGTTCCGCAAGAAGTATCCGACCGGGAAGGTCATCGCCCACCCCGAGTGCACCTTCGACGTCGTACAGGCTGCCGACGCCAGCGGCTCGACGGAGCACATCATCACGACCGTGCGCAACAGCCCTCCGGGCAGCGTCTGGGCCGTGGCGACCGAGATCCACCTCGTCAATCGGCTTACGCACGAAGTCGCGCCCGACAAGATCGTGGTGACCCTCGATCCGTTCGGCTGCCTCTGCTCCACGATGTTCCGGGTTTCGCCGAACCATCTCCTCTGGGTGCTCGAAGGTCTGGCGGAAGGGACGATCCACAACCAGATCACCGTTCCCGAACCGGACCGGTCGCAGGCGCGGCTGGCGCTGGACCGGATGCTCGCCGTCTGAGCGGCACGCGACGCGAACCTCCTGGAAGGCCGGCGCGCTTGGAGTAAGATCCTCAGGTTGTCTACAGGAGGATTGAGCTGATGGCGCACGAGCTTCCACCGCTGCCCTACGACTACACCGCCCTGGAGCCGCACATCGACGAGCAGACGATGCGGATCCACCATGACAAGCATCACGCGGCGTACGTGAACAACCTGAACGCCGCGCTCGAGAAGCATCCCGATCTGCAGAAGAAGGGCGTGGACGAGCTGCTGCGCGGCATCAACAGCGTGCCGGAGGACATCCGCACCGCCGTGCGCAACAACGGCGGCGGCCATTCGAATCACACGATGTTCTGGGAGATCATGGGACCCGGCAAGGGCGGGCAGCCGACCGGCGCGATCGGCGACGCGATCAAGTCGTCGTTCGGCAGCTTCGACGCGTTCAAGGAGCAGTTCAACAAGGCCGGTGTCGCGCGCTTCGGCAGCGGCTGGGTCTGGCTGATCGACGCAGGCGGCAAGCTGACGATCGAGAGCTCCGCCAACCAGGACAGCCCGATCATGGAAGGCAAGAAGATCGTGCTCGGCAACGACGTCTGGGAGCACGCCTACTATCTCAAGTACCAGAACCGCCGCCCCGACTACCTCGCCGCCTGGTGGAACGTCGTCAACTGGGACGGGGTTAATAGGCGATTCAAATGAGGCAATCCCTATCGATATGGATATTGGGGATGTCCCATCTGCTGTTGAAATTCCGCGGCGGCTCGAGTGAATACTACGCGACCTGACGATCCTCTTCGGCCGTGAGGAGACCCAGCTGGCGATCGCGGGCGCGCAGGGCATTGACCAGCGTGGGCATATCCGCATATCCCTTCAATCGACGAAAGCCTTTCACCGCCTCAAGGATGCCGGCAGCGACCCAGCGCAGCATCATCTGCCCTCCGCGCCAGCGTTTGACGTTACGTTTGACGAGCCGTGTGCGGCTGATGAGACTCTCGGCGGCGTTGGTGGTCGCCAACGATCGCCGCAGCCGCGGGGACAGCTTCAGCGTGAGCACGGTCAGTGTCTCATCGAGGCCTTCGCGCACGCTCTCGGCGGCACTCGGGTAGTCGTGCTCCAGCCGGCGGGCCAGATCGAGTAGCAGCCGCTGCGCCGTCTTCACGTCGGTGGCTTGATAGGCGCGGCGGAGGATCGCCTGCGCCCACGGACGATCGTGGTCGCTGAGATACTCGAGGACGTTTCTCGTCTTGTGCACTTGGCAGCGCTGGACGAGTGCGGCCTCGCCGAACGTGGCGCGCACGGCTTTGCGCAGCGCTTTCGAGCCATCGAGGATGACCAGGAGACTGCGGTCGGTGCGCAGCCCACGGCTCTGCAGATTCGCGAGCAGGTCCTGACAGACCCGCGTGTTCTCCGTCGACCCGTCCCACAGGCCGAGCGCATGTTTCTGCCCGTCGGCGGCGATCCCGAGCGCCACGATGAGGCAGTGCTCACCGATGTGCACGCCGTCGATCAGGAGGCCGACCAGGTCGAGCTCTTCCAGCGACGCCGTTTGCCACGCCGCCAACTGCGCCGAGGTCTTCGCGACGAAGCGGCGGCTGACCGCGCTCTTGCTCGTGCCTCGAGGGCGCATCGTCGTCGGCACCGGCTCCAAACTCCGCGCGTACCGCCGAGTCGCGACGCCCACGAGCATCTGTTCGACCACGCGACGGTTCAACGGGTCGACATCGGCCATGGCCTGGAACGTTGGGAGCGGCACTTCGCGGCCATCGGCCCGTACCCTCGGGCGCTGCACGGCCACTTTCCGGCCGCCCAACACGACCTCGCTGCGGACCGTTCCCGCCCGCGCGGCGCGGCGCGCGGCGCCGTGTACGTAGCGGGGGCCGCACAGCGCGGTCCGATCCTCCTCCAACATCGTTTCCAACACCTTCAGGCCCGATCGCACGGCGAGCTCGAACAGCTCGGTCCGGGCGTCGACGATCACATCGACGAGTGGCAGATGACGGGGAGATTCAACACGGGAGACAGACGGGACTGTGCGAGACTGCTTCATGGCGGCTCCTTCGCTGTGAGGCTTTCGCCTCGGGCTTAGTCACCACTCGTTTTACACGAGCAGTGAGGAGCCGCCGCTCTCAAATTTCAACAGCTATCGGGACATCCCCACAGCTGGTCGCCCTCACCCATAACCTGCTGACCAACTTTCAGATCGACACCGGCGCGCAGGAGCGGACCCGGACGCGTAAACACACCGTGCTCCACCTGCTCCAGAACGTCCAGACGTGACGCTTCGAAGTCTTCCATCGCGCGGCCATCCTGGTGCGCCCCGGCGGCATCACCCAGGTACGACTCGCGAACAACGTGGCAACACGCCAGCGGTTCATGCGCATCGAGAAAGCGCTGGCCGGGGCCGCCTGAGTTTTTTGACGCATTGAGGTTAAGGTCAACGACATTGCATCTCCGAAGCCCGCGATAGCGTTGCTGACATCGTGAACAAACGAATCCCAGCTATCCAGACCAGACGGATCGGTTCGATTCG
>DASPFV010000099.1:0-2141 GCA_035620975.1 Vicinamibacterales bacterium | reverse complement strand
TTCACGGCGGGTACGTCAATGCAAGACCTGACCCCAGCTCACCGCCGCACCAGCGGCGCCGCGAAGAACGCCTCCAGCCCATCGCGGAATGGCAGCGTCTTCAAGCGCCCCTGCTCGTCCAGCAGAGAGGGCGGCACGGCTCCCGGCGGCCCCAGCGGCTCGAATCCGCCGTCCGCGACGAACGCGTCGACCACCTCTTCGTTTTCTTCCGTCTCGCTCGAGCACGTGGCGTAGGTCATGCGGCCCCCCGGACCCACGACCTGCGCAACCTGGCGCAGCATCCGGAGCTGGGCCGCGGCGAGGACCGCCAGATCCGCCTCCCGCCGACGCCACCGGATCTCGGGATCGCGCCGAATCGTGCCGAGGCCAGAGCACGGCGCATCGAGGAGCACACAGTCGAACGCCGTCGCGAACGGCAACGGCCCCGACGCATCCGCCCGCACGACGCGGACGCTCGACGCCCCCGCCTCCCGGATCATCCGGGCCAGCAACTCTACCCGCCTCCCCCGCAGATCGGTCGCCACGATCAGACCCCGATCGCCCATCGCGGCGGCCATGGCCAGGGCCTTTCCCCCTGGGGACACACACGCGTCGAGCACGCGCTCGCCCGGCTGCACGGCCGTCACGAGCGTCACGAGCTGTGAAGCCTCGTCCTGTACAGTGAAGAGCCCCTGCCCCGCAAGCGGCGTGAGCAGCGGGTTCCCGGCCTCGATGACGAGCGCGTCCGGAGCGAACCGTCCGGGCCTCGTGCGTACCCCATGCCCGGCAAGGCGCTCGGCCAGGTCCGGGGCCCCGATCCTGAGACGATTGGCCCTCAGCGTCAGCGCGGCTGGCGTGTTGTTGAACCGGGCCCACGCCTCGACGGCCTCGAAGCCATATCGGTCCAGCCACCGGGCAGCGAGCCAGCGCGGATGCGACAGCGTGATCGAGAGGTAATCGAGCACGGCCGTCCGAGAACCGTCCGGCGGCGGGCGCGGCGGCAGCGGGAGGCGCCCGCGCTCCCGGCTGACACGCCGCAGCACGGCGTTAACCAGGGGCGCCGCGCTCCGCTTTCCGGCGGCCCGCGCCAGGCTCACGGCGTCGTTGACGGCCGCGGACGCCGGAACCCGGTCCAGGTGGAGCAGCTGGAACATGGCGAGCCGCAGGATGACCACGATCTCGGGATCGAGCCGGGCCAGCGGCCGGCGGGCGAACTGCTCGATGACGTGATCGAAGGCGCCCTGCCAGCGCAGCGTGCCGGCCGCGATCTCGCCAGCCAGCGCCCGGTCGCGCTCGTCCGGGAGTCGCAGGCGGACGCGCGCCAGGGCGTGCGGGAGGTCTGCGCGTTCCGTACCGACCTCGAGCAGCGCGTCGAACGCCGCACGTCGGGCCGGGGCAATCATCCTCGTTCGATCCGGGCCTCCGGCCCGAGCGCGTGTCCGGCGAGGAACTCGCGCGCGCTCATCACGCGCCGCCCCTCCGGCTGCAGCCGCAACACGCGGAGCACGGTTCCGACGGCGCAGACGATGTCAATCGCATCCCCGTCGGCCGACCGCGCCGCACGCCCGGCGGCGGCGGCGCGGGCTGACGGATCGACCTGCGTGCGACGCAGCAGCACGCGAGTGGAGCCGAGCCGTCCCGAAACCAGCGGCCAGGGCTGCAGCCCGCGCACCAGGTCGTGGATCGTCGCCGCCGGCTGATCCCACGCGATCACGCCTTCCTCCCGCGTGATCTTCGGCGCGTACGTGGCCAGCCCTTCCTCCTGCGGCGTCTCCACCGCCGTCCCGGCGGCAATCCTGTCGGCCACCTCCACCAGCAGACGCGCGCCGAGCCGGGCCAGGTCCGTTTCGACCTCGACGCTCGTATCGTCGGGACCGATCGGCCGGGTGACCGACGCGAACGTCGGCCCGGCGTCGAGCGCCTTGACGACACGCATGATCGTGACACCGGTCACGGTCTCCCCGGCAATCACCGCCCGATGGACGGGGGCGGCGCCACGCCAGCGCGGCAGCAGGGACGCATGGACGTTGATCGTGCCGGATGGCGGCAGCGCCAGCAGCGGTTCCGGCAGCAGACGTCCGTACGCGGCGACGACGGCCAGGTCCGGCTGGAAACCGGTGAGTTCCCGGAGGAATGCTTCGTCGCGCAGCTTCTCCGGATGC
>DASPFV010000098.1:0-39150 GCA_035620975.1 Vicinamibacterales bacterium | reverse complement strand
CGTCGAAGATTTTGCTCGCACGAAAGCCGGCGCTGTCCCGCCGCATCGCACTGGCCGCGCGTCAGATCACGACCGAGCCTCACTCGAGGTGAGTATGCCGCGGCTGTTCTGCGCCGAAAACCGGCCTGCAGCGTCATCAATATGCCGTACGGCCTATGGTAAGCTCCGCGGGTTGGACCACCTGTGGCGCGCGAGAAAACAGACGACGTGGGCGGAGCCATGGGGGTTCACGGGAGGAGGTTGCTCATGAACCGATTCAGTCGGTGGCAGCCGCATCGATGCGTCGCCCTCGCGCTCGTCGTGCTCTTCGGGGGGGCATCCGCGGCCTTTGCACAGTTCGATCGCGGCACGATCTCGGGCACCATCAGGGACCCGGGTGGTCTCGTCGTGCCGGGCGTGACCGTCACGTTGACGTCGACGACGACTCAGCAGTCGCGCACGACCGTCAGCGACGGCAGCGGCTTCTATACCTTTCCGAATCTGCTTTCGGACGTGTACGACGTGTCGGCAGAGCTGCAGGGGTTCCGGAGGACGAGCCGATCAGGGGTGCGTCTCGATGCCGGTGGTTCGCTGATCATCGACTTCGCGCTCACGACCGGGGCCATCACCGAGGAGGTCACGGTCACCGCCGAGGCGTCGGTCCTGCAGACCGAGGTTGCCGTCCGGAAGACCGTCGAGGCCAAGGACATCGAGCTGCTGTCGTTCTCGGGCCGCAACCCGATTGGCGTGCCGGCGCTCAAGGCGGGGGTCATCGGCGGCAACTTCAACAACGCCGGCTTCTCCTCGCTGACCAACGGCGGCTTCAACATCAACGGCGGGCGCGCCGACGAGAACACGATTACCGTCGACGGCGCCGTCGCGATCCGGACGCGGTCCTCGGGCGCCACGATCGGCGTGCAGAACGTCGACGTCATCCAGGAAGTCCAGGTCCTGACGGCGAACTACATGCCGGAATACGGCCGCGCGAGCGGCGGCCAGATCCGCTTCATCACCAAGAGCGGGAGCAACCGCTACAGCGGCAGCGCGTCGTACTTCTGGCGCGACGACTCGTTGCAGGCCAACACGTGGGCTCGCAACCGCAGCACGGCTGCGGCCGACCAGGATCCGGCGCCGTTCGACTACAAGCAGTACGGCTACGCGTTCGGCGGCCCCGTGCCGGGCGAGATGTTCCGCAACAAGCTGTTCTTCTTCGGCGCGCAGGAATGGGTGAACTTCTTCCAGGTCGCGACGAACACCGCCACCGTGCCGACGGCCGCCATGCGGACCGGCGACTTCAGCCAGCTGCTCGGGTCGAACCCGTTCTTCAACTCGCCGCGGATCATCCGGGATCCGGTCACCGGGCTGCCCTTCCCGAACAACGTGATCCCGCAGGATCGGCTCTCCCCGAACGGCGTGGGGCTGATGAACCTGTACCCTGATCCGACGCCAGGCTTCCAGCAGGGCTCGGCGAACCTGATTCAGTCGAGCGACAACCCGCAGGACCAGCGGAAGGACAACATCCGCGTCGATTACCGGGTGAACAACAACCACAGCTTCAACGCCCGGTACACCTACTACAACTGGGTCGCCATCGACGCGTTCCGCGGCACCTTCCCCTTCGCGCGCACCGACTGGGAGCGCCCGAACTGGACGACGAACTTCAACCTGATGAGCACGCTGACGTCCAACCTGATCAACGAGGCGAGCTACTCGTACTCGAAGGACCAGGTGTTCATCAACGTGTTCACGGAGTCGGGGCTGCACCGTCGCAGCCGCACCGGGATCAACTACCCATACATCTTCCCCGGCAAGGAGATCGAGGACAAGATCCCGACCGTCAACATCGACACGCTCAGCGGCTTCGACGGCGGGCCGTACCCGGCGTTCTCGGAGGGTCCGATCCACGTCTGGGCCAACACGACGACCTACGTGCGCGGGCGCCACACGTTCAAGGCGGGCGTCTCGGTCGAGTACTCCGGTGAGGACGACTTCGATCAGATCAACGTCAGCGCCATCCAGGGCGGCACGAACAACCAGAACGGCCAGTTCGAGTTCCGCAACAACCGGACGAGCGGCCTGACGACCGGCACGGCCATGGCCGACATGGCCATGGGGCTGTTCCAGACCTACGCGGAGCTCGGGCAACGCGCGTTCACGCGCTGGCGTTCGCTGGCGACCGACATCTTCGTGCAGGACTCCTGGAAGCCGCGGAGCGACCTGACGATCGAAGGCGGCGTCCGCTATGTGATCTGGCCGCCGTGGTACTCCACGACGAACAACATCGCGAACTTCGACCCGACGTTCTACGACGTCAACAACGAGGCCGTCATGAACCCGTCCAACGGGCGCCTCGTGTCGGGGCCGCGCTACAACGGCATCGTCCTGCCGGCCGACGGGTTCGAGGGCGACGGGAACGATCTCGTCGCGGCGCAGGATCCGCGCGTGCAGGCGCTCTTCCGCGGCGAGCCGCGCGGCTTCTCGAAGACCCACTACAACGTGTTCGAGCCGCGCCTGGGCGTGTCCTACTCCGTCAACGAGAAGACGGTTGCGCGAGGCAGTCTGGGCGTGTTCCACAACCGCGTGACCCTGAACGACTCGACCCTGCTCGGCGGCAACCCGCCGTTCCAGCCCATGGTGGCCGTGAACAACGGCTTCGTTGACGACCCGGGCGGGGGCGGATCCGGCGCGACCGATCTCGCGTTTGCCATGCAGGCCATCGACACCGAGTTCAAGCACCCGACCGCCTACATGTGGTCCGCCGGCGTCCAGCGCGAAATCCCGTACGGCTTCATCGTCGACGCGACCTACGTCGGACGTCGGGGTCTCTACCTGCAGCGCGAGCGCAACATCAACCAGCTCCCCGAAGGCACGCGGAACCTGAATCCCGGCGTCGCCATCGAAGCACTCCGGCCCTACAAGGGCTACAACACGATCCGCCTGTCCGAAAATGCGGCGCGCTCCATCTACCACAGCCTGCAGCTGAGCGGCGAGCGCCGCTACGCCAACGGCCTGAAGTTCGCGGTCGCGTATACGCTGAGCAAGTCCGAGGACAACGGCAGCGACAAGCGGAACGTGCTCTGGAACTCGTATGACGACACGAACTACTGGGGTCTCTCGAACTTCGACCGGACCCACGTGCTCGTGCTGTCGTACATCTACGACCTGCCCTTCTGGCAGGACCAGAGCACGCTGATGAGAAACCTCCTGGGCGGCTGGCAGATCTCGGGCGCCACGTTCATGCGGTCGGGGACGCCGTTCTCGATCGTCCGCACGAACGACATCGCCGGTGTGGGCGGAGGCGACCAGCCGGTCGACGTCGTGGGCGACATCAACGCCAACGCCAACGGCAAGTTCTCGAACGGCTCGGATGACAACTACATGTTCAATCCGGCCGCCTTTGCGAACCCGGCCGCGGGGACGTTCGGCAACCAGACCCGGAACCTGCTGCGAAACCCGGGCGATCAACAGTGGGACATCGCGCTGTTCAAGAACTTCCGCCTTGCGGGGACGCATCGCATGCAGTTCCGCATGGAGGTGTTCAACTTCCCGAACCACCCGAACCTGAGCGGACCGAACACGGACATCACCAGCGCGAACTTCGGCCGCTCGGTGAGCAAGGACGGCAACCGCCGCGATATCCAACTCGCGCTGCGGTACCTGTTCTAACGAAGCTGCGCCTCAGCTGCCAGCGCTCAACGATGGCTGATGGTTGAGGGGTGGCGCCTGACGCTGAAAGGCTGGCGGAGACGTTTCCGCCAGCCTTTTTTTCTGTTCGTTGGGTTTCCGGCTGGTTTCGCGCGGTGAGCGGCGCGGTCTGCCCGAGGGCGACGGCAGCAGGGCTGACCCCCAGGGCCCGTCCCCGGCCCAGCCCGGAAGGAGCCGCCCTGGTACGGGCGGCCCTGTCCCGGCTATTTCTTCTCCGGGGTCTCGATCTTCGCGACCGTGATGGTGTCGCTCTTCATCTCGCCAGTCAGCAGGACCTCGTGCGCCGCATGGGTCTTCAGGCCGGCGAAGTCCTGGTTGGCGATCTGATAGACCTTCCCCTCGGAGAGGAACACGTACTTCCCCCCGCCGTTGATGCACTTCTCGACGCAGCTCCGGTGGTCGGCGGCCTTGTCGCCGTGCTTCTCGGCCGAGTGCTTCGCCGCACACATCGAATCGCCGATCGTGCCCTTCCACGTCTCAGCGCGTGGCGCCGCCGTGGCCACGAGGACCGCGGCCGCAGCCAGGAACAGGACCTTCTTCATGGACATCCTCCTGAGGTGACGACAATTCGTGCGGGCCTCCAGCCCAGCAGAAGGCTGGAAAACATCCCGCCGGGGAATGGGGCGCTTCAGCGGCGCTCCACTTCCCGCACGCAGGCTCCCGCGGGTGACGCGTCAGTCTACACCGACGGCCGCCAGGGGGAGGGGTCGGGGAACGCGGATGGCGGGAGTTCACGCCCGGACGCGGATGTGCGCGGAGCTTCCTGACGGGACGCGGATGTGCGCGGAGCTTGCTGACGGGACGCCGGTGAACGCGGATGCTCGCGGATCTTCGAGACCGGACGCGGATGAGACCGCCGATATTCGCGGATCTTCCAGAGGAGGCGCCGATGAACGCAGATGGTCGCGGATGTTGCTGACCAACGGAGGCCGAGCGGACGATTGCGGATCTTCCAGGCGGGACGCCGGGTACGCGGATGATCGCGGATCCTGGCTGACCAACGGACGCGGAGCGGATGTTCGCCACGTCACGCTTCGGCAGGTCGAGCCGGACGTGGACGCAGTCAGTCCCGTTGGCATCGCGTCAGAAAGCCGCGTCCATCCGCGGCCTCATCCGCCTCCCGTGAGCACAATCCGCGTCCAATCCGCGCCGGGATCATTGCGCGTCCCTGGTACGCGTCGCGGTCCAGGTCATGTCACCCATCGCGCTCGAGAGATGACCTGTCAGCTTCCCGTCCTGCAGCCTCGCCGTGAACGTGATGGGCGGAGCATCCCGGTCCTCGGAGACGGTCTTCAACTCGAGGGTGCCACCGGCAAACTTCCCCCGCACGGGCATGTCGCCGTGGAACCTCGCAAACGTTCCGGTAACCTCCTCGCCCTCCTGCTCCAGCGCCATCCCCATCGTCATCACCCCATGCGCCCCGCCCTCCACCGTCATCGTCCATCGTCCGGCGACGCCCGCTGCCGAGCGCTCCTGCGCCACAACGGCGCCGCCGGTGATGACTGCGAGCACCGTCGCCGACATCATCGATTTCGTCATATCTGGCTCTCTTTCAGGTTCTTCTTTCAGGTTCATAGTTCCGGGTTCCGGGTTCTGGTTCATTGTTCCCGGTTCCAGGTTCCTGGTTCCGAGTTCGGGGTTCCGGGTTCCTGGTTCCAGATTCCGGGTTCCGGGTTCCGGGTTCCAGGTTCAGCCTGGGAACTGGCGCCACTGCACTCACTGGCCGTGAGGGCAGGCAGCAGGCTGGCAAGCACTCCATCGCCGAGCTTCTGAGTCCTGCCTTTCGTAATTTCGTAATTACGGTGACGCACCGAAGGGCGGCGAGGCGCCCGCCAGGCGGGAGGAGGAAGAATACCGGGAGTATGGGACCGACGAGCAACGCCGCGGGCGGGATGAATCGCGGGCCGAATGCCACCGTAATGACGAGTGTCAGGACTGAGGCCGCCGTCACCCCGAGCATGACAGACAGGGCGATCAGAAACCAAGCCAAGGTCCTCACCTGCCGCCCATTCCGACTGTTCGTTTCTGTGTTCATCCGTGTTTTTCCGTGGCCGGGTGATCCCTGTTCCGTGTTCATCCGTGTTTTTCCGTGGCCCTGTGATCCCTGTTCCGTGTTCATCCGTGTTTTTCCGTGGCCCTTAACGCGCCGTTCAGCGGCGGTTCAGGCCGGAATGCGCTATAAACCGGAGCTATGCGGATCCTGGTGGCGGAGGACGAGGCGCGGCTGGCGCGGCAGCTCTCGGCGGCGCTGCGCGAGGGCGGCTACGCCGTCGACTGCGCCTCGGACGGCGCGCGCGCGGAGTTCCTCGGCCAGACGGAACGCTACGATGCGGTGGTCCTCGATCTCGGCCTGCCGCGGGTCGACGGCCTCACGGTGCTGCGGCGATGGCGCGAAGCGGGCCTGTCCATGCCGGTCCTGATTCTGACCGCCCGTGGGAGCTGGCACGAGAAGGTGCAGGGCATCGACAGCGGCGCCGACGATTACGTGGCGAAGCCGTTCCGGATGGAGGAGGTGCTGGCGCGGCTGCGCGCCCTGATCCGCCGCGCGACCGGGCAGATCACGCCTCAGCTGCGCAGCGGGGCCGTAGTGCTCGACCCGCGGGCGGCTCGGGTCACGCTCGACGGAGTGCCCGTCAGGCTCACGAGCCACGAGTTCCGGGTCCTCTCGTACCTGATGCACCATCGCGGCCGCGTCGTATCGCAGGCCGAGCTGAGCGAGCACATCTACGCCGAGAGCCTCGACCGCGACTCCAACACCGTCGAGGTGTTCGTCGCCAGGCTCCGGCGGAAGCTCGGACCGTCCTTCATCGAGACCGTGCGCGGGATGGGCTACCGCGTGGAGGCCGGGTGAGAACGCACGCGTCGCTCCGGTCCAGGCTGCTGCTGGCCGCCGTGCTCTGGACGGCGGGCCTCTTCCTCGCCGGGTTCCTGCTCTTCACGTTTATCATGCTGCACAGCCCGCGTTATGCGCGCATCACGCACGGGTGGGCGTATCGGCATGCCGCGGCCACGGTGGCCGTCTCGGTCGTGTGCATGGCGGCGGGGCTCTGGCTCGTGCGCCGCGGCCTGTCGCCGCTCGAGCAGCTGCGTGCGAGACTGGCAGCGGTTCATGGCGGCCGCGCGCGGCGGGTCGAGGGACGGTATCCGGCCGAGGTCCAGCCGCTCGTGGACGACATGAACGCGCTGCTCGAGCATCGCGAGCAGATGGTGCGACGGGCGCAGGCCCGCGCGGGCGACCTCGCCCACGGCCTGAAGACGCCGCTGGCGGTGCTGGCGCACGAAGCGGAGCGGATGAGCGCCTCGGGCCACGCGGATCTGTCCGGGACGATCGAACGGATGCGGCGTCAGATCGAGTACCACCTCGCCCAGGCGCGGGCTGCGGCATCCGGAGCGGCCGGCGCACGATGCCAGGTGCTCGAGTCGGCGGATGCGCTCGCGCGGACGCTGGAGCGCCTCTACGCCGCACGGGGACTGAGGCTCCAGGTGGACGTCTCGCCCGGCCACGTCGTCCGGGCGCAGCGCGAAGACCTCGACGAGATGCTGGGAAACCTCCTCGACAACGCCTGCAAGTGGGCCCGCACACGTGTGCAGGTCGCCTCCGCGGCGCGTGACGGTCTCGTCGAGATCACGATCGACGACGATGGCGCCGGAATCGAGCCGGAGATGCGGGAGCGCGTCCTGCAGCGAGGCGTGCGGGCGGACGAGGCGGCCCCTGGCTCCGGGCTCGGCCTCGCGATCGTTCGCGATCTGGCAGAGCTGTACGGCGGTACCATTGCGCTCGAGACCTCGCCGCTCGACGGCGTTCGCGCGCGGCTGCTCCTGATGGCGGCGGACTGACTTTCAGGGTTCAAGGTTCAGGGTTCAAGGTTCAGGGTTCAAGGTTCAGGGCTCCGGAGTCACGGGTTCTGAGCGTGATGGCGATGTGAAATGAACCAACATCCGACTCGACGCGTTTTCCCTTTCCCCTTTTCCCTTTCGCCTTTCCCACTCAGGATGCGTAGCATCCTGATCCGCCTCCGGCCCCGGCACGCGATCGCGGGTGTCGCCCTGCTGACTGTGGCGGTTTCGGTCAGCGGGCAGAGCCGTCCGTACCGGACGCTGAACGACCGTTTCCCGCCGCCGCCCGAGTTCACCCGGGACCAATGGGCGCGGCGGGCGGCCTACCTGCGCGAGCACGTGCTGGTGTCGGCGGGGCTCCTTCCGATGCCCGAGCGCGCGCCCCTGCGGTCGGAGATCTTCGGCACGATCACTCACACCCACTACAGCGTCTCGAAGGTGTACTTCGAGAGCATCCCTGGCTTCTACGTGACGGGCAATCTGTACCGGCCGGCGGGGCAGGGGCCGTTTCCCGCGATTCTCTCGCCGCACGGGCACTGGGCCTACGGACGGCTCGAGAACACGCCGCTCAATTCCGGACCCGGCCGCGCGATCGGCCTGGCCCGCCAGGGCTTCGTCGTGTTCAGCCACGACATGATCGGCTACAACGACAGCCGCCAGCTCCCGCACACGTTCGACGGACGCCGCGCGCGGCTCTGGGGGCTGAGCCTCGCCGGCCTGCAGCTCTGGAACAGCATCCGCGCGCTCGATTTCCTCGAGTCGCTCCCCGACGTGCGGCGGGACGCGATCGGCGTCACAGGCGAGTCGGGCGGCGGCACGCAGACCTTCCTGCTGGCGGCCGTGGACCCGCGGGTCGCCGTCGCCGCGCCCGTGAACATGATTTCGCTGCACATGCAGGGCGGCTGCCTCTGCGAGAATCCGCCCGGGCTCAGGCTCGAGACCACCAACGTGGAGATTGCCGCGGCCTTCGCGCCGCGTCCGCTGCTCATGATCTCGGCGACGGGCGACTGGACGAAAGAGACAATGGAGGTCGAATATCCCGCCGTCCAGAGGATCTACAGGCTCTTCGGTGCAGAGGATCGCGTGCACGCCGTGCGCGTCGATGCCGAGCACAACTACAACCGCGAGAGCCGCGAGACGATGTACGCCTGGATGGCCCGCTGGCTGAAGGACGCTCCGCCGGAGACGCGGATCGCCGAGCGCAGCTTCACACCGGATCCGCTGCAGGACCTGCTGGTCTTCCACGGGCGCCCGTTGCCGCCAGGTGCCCTGACGCCCGACCAGCTGACCGAGCGATGGATTCAGGATGCGACCGCGCAGCTGGCGGGCTCGCCGGCAGGCTTCGCCGTGACGCTGCGCCACGTGCTCGGGTTCGCGGGGGACGCGATCAGTGACACGCGCGACGGCATGCAGCGCACCACGCCGGCAAGGGGACGGGACGTGGTCCTCGTAGCCTCGACCGGTACGACCCTGCCGACCGCGTTGACGCGCGCGGGCTTCGACGTTCGGCCGGTCTCGTGGACGCTGTTCGAAGCGGAGGGCGCCGCCGGGATCCGGCACTTCCAGACCTACAACCTCACGGCAGCCGCCCAGCGCGTCGCCGACATCGCAGCGGCGATCCGGGCCAATCCAGGAGCGCCGCTCGTGGCCGATGGCACCGCCGCGCTCGCGGCGCTGCTCGCCGCCGCCGTGGCCCATCCGCCCCTTGCGGTTCTCGATCTCGGTCGCTTCGACCGATCTAACGACGACGCGTTCCTCGAGCACCTCGAGATCCCCGGTCTCCGGCGGGCTGGCGATCTCCAGACCGCCGCGTCGATGACGCGCGGCCGGCTCGTCCTGCACAATGCGGGGGATCGTTCCGGACTGAAAGGTCCCGAGATCCACTCCGAACCGCTGGGCCCCAACCAGATTGCGGGCATCCTGAGAAAGCTGTCGCGGTAGGCGCCGACGCCGGGACGGCGAACCGCCGGGGCGCAGGCGATCGAGCGTGTGGATCAACGCGCCGGCTTGGTGCGCGACGAAAATCGTCGGCGAAAGCTGAGCCTTTTACGATTTTCGTCGACGCGTTCGCTCGACATATTGACTTCGTTTTTCGCCGGGACGAGTACAGAATAGCGGCCAGAGAGTGGCCCGTGCTGCCTGTCTGCCGCCTGTCGGCTCTGTGCGTCATCGGCATCGGTGCGCTCGCGTTCGCGGTGCGTGCCGACGCGCGCCAGAGCGTCGACGCCGCGGCGATGTCCGTGGTGGCGCTGCCCGGTGGCCTTCCCGCGGCGCTCGAGGTCCTGGGCGATGTGAGCGTCCCGGACCGCGGTCAGTTTCTCCTCGAGGTCATCCGCCGATCGCACGACGCCGGGGAACCCACGAGGGAAGCCCCGCGCCTCGACGCCCTTCGTACGCTCCTCGAGCATCTGGACCGCGTCGGTGCGCAGGCCGATGCGCCAGGTGACCAGCTGCCGCTTCCGCTCACCCCGAAGGTGTGGACGGATGTCGTGTTCGCCGGACAGGTCGCGGCACCACAGCTGGCAACCGCCATCCTCCGATCCCGCAGTGCGTCGCTCCTCTACTCCGGCCTGCTCTCCCTCGACGGCGCGACCCGCGCGTGGCTGGCCACGCAACCGGATCTGATTTCCGAGATCAACACCCGCTACGCTGCCGCGTTCCTGGTCGCCGCTCCCGGCATCCGCGTGAGCGGCGGTCAGGTGCGAATGCCCGGAGGACCCGACGCTGATCCGGTCTGGGAAGCGCTCGTGGGCCGCCGGACGGCCGAGCCGGCCCAGTTCATCCGCGCGGTGCTGATGCATCGCGACGGCCGTCTGGCGTACTTCGTCGGCACGATGGCGCAGCTGACCGATCCGCAGCGGCGCGCGGCGATGCGGCTCGACGCGCCCGACGCCGGCGATCGCGTCGCCGGCGCTCGCCGGCTCCTGACCGTCTTCGAGAAGGTGGCCTCGGCCTGGCGACTCGCCGATCGGGTTTTCTGGCGGCCGGCAATGGACCCGGCGCAGTTCATCGCCGACCTGCGCACCGACGAGGCTGGACGCCCGATCCTTCCGGGCTCGCGCCGGTTCTGGCGGCTCGCGTTTGCCCCCCCGGGACAGCAGGTTCCGTCGGATCTCGACGTGCAGACTCTCATCGGCGATGAGCCGGCCGACGTCCCGTGGTTGTGCGAGCAGGTCTTCGAGGAAGCGACCGATGTGCGCCGCCGCTACACCGTCGCGTTGTTCGCCTCGCGGCTGCTGCAGGACGTCTCGCCGGCAGCCGCGCGCGATGCGCTCGACGCCGTGCGCGCCGCCGGCGTCCTCCCCGCGCTGACGGCCACGCTCGAACGCGCACGCATCGTCGACGTCGGTGTCATCGCGGGGGCGGCCCGCAGAGCCGAAGAGTTGAGCGGCGTACGCGACACTGCTGCCGCCACCCGATCGTTGCAGCAGCTGCAGGGAGTCCTCTTCATCCTCACGAGGGCGGTGGCGAGGGGCACCCTGCCACCCGCCTCCGCCGCCCAGGCGATCACGGCCGTGACGGCGATCGAACCCGGCGCCCGCGGCGAATACGAAGGCCGACTGGGCCGGTGGCTGGTGGACTGGCTCCGCTCCGGGAACGGTCCCATCCAGGCCGCTGCGGCGCCAGGGCCCTCTGCAGCTGAAGACCCGGCAGCGGCCGACGATCTCGATCGGCTGGCAGTGCGGCTGATCGCGGGCCCGCCACGCACCAGCCAGGAAACCGTGGAATGGGAAGGCATGCGCTACATGGTGGATCTGGCTGCCGCGGAAGCAGTCCGGATTCAGACCTTCCTCGACGAGCATCCGCGTCCCCTGCTCGAGGCGGCCGACGCGATCGCCAGGGCCGCGGACGTGCTGGAGAGTCCGGGGCTGACTCGCGAACGGCTGCTCAATCGGATCGAGGCGCTCGATCAGGCGGTCTCGACGATCGCGCTCGACGATCCCTCGGAGTGGCCGCCAGATGTGCTGAACCGCCGGCGCGACGCGCGGGAGGCGCTCGGGCGTCTGGCGTCCTCCAACGATCGGGCGGCTGACGCACGGCTCCCCACCACGCTTCGCACCCTCGCCGACGACGTGCTGGCTCGCGGCCTGCTGGAAATCGTGTACGCAACGGCTCTGGGCCACGCCGACAACGTGGCGATTTCCGCGGGCGATGCCGCCGGCCGGCACGACTTCGGGCTCCACCCGGACCTGCTCCGGCGTCGCCTGGCCTGGCAGCTTCCGGCCGCAGGCGCTGACGGCCGACAGGGATGGCGGGTGACCGGCAGCCTGCTCGGGCTCGACGTGCGGCTCGCGGAGTTCTCGCTGATCCGCCGCTCGGCAGTACCGCCCTTCCGGCGGCCCACTCTGAACGACGAGGATCGGCGGCTGCTCATCGAGTCGGCGGTGCTGATCGAGCCGCCCCGCCTGGAGGATAAGGACAGGAACGCCATTCTCGCCGCGCTCCAGCGAGGACGTGCTCGCGTGGATGGCATCCGGTCACCTGAGGACGCCGCTGCGGCCGCACGCGATGCGGGATTCAGCGCCGCCCGGCAGACGCTGCTCGCGTGGAGCACCGTCCACGAGGCGGCTCGCGTCGGGCCGGCGTTCTCGCTGGGCGAGCTGCTCTGGCTCGGACTGGAGGGCCAGCCGCTCCCGGACTTCGTCCACGCCTGGGGCGTGTCGGAAGAGCCGCGATTCGGATGCCTGTGCGTGCGGATGATCGATCGACGCCCCTGGGAGACCCTCTCTGGCCGATGGAGCCTCGGGATGGTCGGCAGCGGCTTCCCCGACCTCAACCTCCGGCTGGCGGAGCTGCTGGCGGGCCTGGACATGCCCTCCTCGCTGCTCGGACCGGTCCTGGCCTCCGCCACGCTCGATTTCGTCAACAACGTGGTGAGCCGCGACCCGGACGATCGCCGCAGCCTCGTCGAACATGTACGAAACCTGAAAGCGGAGCGTTTAGAGGAGTATCTGGCGTTGCTGACCACGGACGGCCCGCTGGTTCCGGTCCAGGACACCGTCGATCCGGGCCCGGGCGGAAAGCGCGCGCAAGGAGGGGTCCAGTGAAACTGCTGGCGGGTGCATTGCTCGGGGCGGGGTGCATGGTTGCGGCGGCCGGAGCCGCGCAGGCACCCACGCTGCAGATCACGTCTCCCGAGGCAAACAGCGTGGTCAGCAGCCAGCTGCGGCTCGAGGCGGTCATAGACCCGCCCATCGACGTCCAGGGGGTGAGCTTCTTCGTGAACGGCCGGCTCATCTGCACGGCGTCGCGCACGCCCTACGGCTGCATGTGGAACCCGGGCGATGTCGTGCGCGGCCACCACGTCCGCGTGGTGGCGACGCTCGCCGATGGCCGCCGACTCGTGGACAACGTACGCACGAAGGACCTCGGCTACGCCGAGCGCGTGCGCTCGGACGCGGTCCTGGTGCCGGTGATGGTGACGCGGGCGGGGCAGTTCGTCCGTGGCCTGAAGCAGCAGGACTTCGAGGTGCTGGAGGACGGGATCAGCCAGCCGATCGCGAGCTTCGTCAGCGAGGACGCACCGCTGGATCTGATCCTCGCCATCGACATCAGCGGCAGCATGGAGGACGCCCTCGGCGACGTGAAGCTGGCGGTCAAGCAGCTGCTGACCAAACTGCGGCCGGGCGATGCCGCCACGCTCATCGGGTTCAACGACACGACCTTCATCGTGGCCGAACGTGAAAAGGACGCCGCTGTCCGGGAAAAGGCGGTCGACCTGCTCACGTCGTGGGGCGGAACGTCGCTGTACGATGCGACGATCCGCACGCTGGATCTCGTGAGCCGGGAGTGGGGCCGCAAAGGCGTCGTCATCTTCTCCGACGGCGACGACCGCCACAGCCTGACGACGCGCGAAAAGGCGCTCGCCCGGGTTCAGTCCAGCGACGCGATGATTTACACCATCGGCTTCGCGACGGGCGCATCGGTCCCGCAGTTGCGGAGCCGCCTGGAAACCTACGCGCGGGCGACCGGCGGGCGGGCGTTCTTCCCGCGCCGGACGCAGGAGCTCGACGTCGTGTTCGAAGACATCGTCACGGAGCTCGCCAACCAGTATGTGCTCTCATACTCATCCACGAACCTGAAGCAGGACGGTGCGTGGCGGGACATCAAGGTCCGGGTGCGCACGGGACAGTACGACGTGCGCGCCCGCCAGGGCTACCGCGCGCGGGGATCGCAGCGAGCGGGGAGGTAACGATGCGGACCATCAAGGGACTCGCGGCAGCGGCGGTGTGCCTTTCCGGCGGGGCATGGCTGACGGCGCAGCAGGCGCCCGGTCAGCCGCCCGCGTTCCGGAGTGGAGTCGATCTGATCACCGTCGATGTCGGCGTCGTCGACCGGCAGGGTAATCCCGTCCGCGAGCTGACCGCGGGAGACTTCGTCGTCACCGTCGGAGGGCAGCCGCGCCGTATCGTCACGGCGGAGTTCGTGGACACCACGGCGCTCCAACCGGCCGCGCTCAAGGCCGACCTCGCTCCGGTCAGCTCCAACGAGGGCGGCGGCGTCGGGCGGCTCGTCGTGTTCATCGTCGACCAGAGCACGCTGGAACCCGGCGACGCCCGGCGCGTGGGAACCGCCGCGGCACGCTTCTTCGACGGCCTGACGTTCGCCGATCGATCCGCGCTCATGCTGTTGCCCGTCGGGCCGAACGTGCCCTTCACCTGGGCGCACGATCGGGTGCGGGCGGCGCTGCAGCGCGCCACTGGGCTCGGAGGTCCGTCCAGAACGTGGGAGTACGGCAGCCTCGCCGAGGCCCGCGACATCGCCAACCGGCATCATTTCGCGCTGCGGTCGGTCGCCGACCGCGAGTGCCGGTCCTCGATCTCGGCTTCGGGCTCCGGCCTCGGCGGGGCCGCGGGGACCGGCCCCGGGTCACCCGGACCCGTGCTCCCGCCAACGGGCGGTGGCGCGGGCGGCGGCGGCGCCGCGGGCGGGCCGGGCACCGGTCCGGCCGGCGAAGTGGCTGGTGGTGGAGGGGGTGGGGCTCCGAGAGCGCCGCGCGGCGGTGGAGCGTCGCTCGCCGTCGATGCGTGCACGAGCAGTCTGCAGATGCAGGCCGAGGCCACGTGGCGAATGGTCGAAATGACCTCGATGGCCAGCGTGGCCTCGCTCCGACAGGTGCTGGCCTCCCTGGCGACAGTGCGCGGGGACAAGACCATCATCCTCGTCTCGGGTGGATGGCCCATGGACCTGCAGGAGGAAACCTCTCTGCTCTCGACCGTCGCGGCCGAAGCCGCCAGCGCCCGCGCGACGCTGTTCTCGGTATTCGTCCCGTCCGCCACGTACTCCGCCGACCGGCGGCTCGTGAGCACGACGCCCGCCCGGGACAACTTCCTGTACGCTTCCGCGCTCGAGACCCTCGCGGGCATGACCGGGGGTGGATCGTACCGGGCGGAAGTAGGCGCGGAGGCCGCTTTCAATCGGCTCGGCCGCGAACTTGGCGGGTACTACCGGATCGGCGTCGAGCGCTTGCCGACGGATCTGACGGGTCGGCCCCAGCCGATGAAGGTGAACGTGACACGTACGGCTGTCACCGTTCGCGCGCGCGAGCTGTTCGATATCCGGACGTACGAGGATCGGGACTGGGCGGCGCGGCTGGCCAGCGCGCTCGACTCACCCATCCCTGCCAGCGGCATCGGGCTGCGCGTGACCAGCTATCTCTCGGCTGAGCCCGAGGACACCTCGCGCGTGAAGGTCGTCCTCACCGGCGAGGCGACCAGACTGCAGCCGGGCGACACGACGTTCCAGGTCGTCGTCCGGGATCTCGACGGCAAGAAGATCGTGGAAGGCGAGCCGCCCGTCGCCGAGGCGACGACGGAGCGGATGCCGTTCGCCACGCACGTGCCGCTCGAGCCAGGCTCCTACATCGTCAGGATCGCCGTCATGGACAGCGCGGGCCAGGTGGGCTCGGTCGATCATCGCATCGAAGTGCAGCCAACCCGTCTCGGCAGCTTCGCAGCGACCGGACCGACGCTGGTGCGCGTGCCCAGCGGAGAAGGCGCCGAAGCGCAGCTCGCGCTCGACGCGGTGCTCCAGGAGGAGCGGCTGGCGCTCGAGCTGAACCTTGCCGGGCCGGGGGCAGACGCCGCCGACACCGAAGTCACGTTCGAGATCGCATCCGGCGGCGACGGTCCCGCGCTCGTCAAGGCGCGGGCCGGCGTCGCGCGCGGCTCGCACGAGGGCTTTCTGGTGGCTCAAGGCGTCGCCGACATGCGGGTGCTGCCGCCTGGACTGTACGTCGCGAGGGCGACCGTTCGAAAGGCCGGCGTGGAGATCGGGCAGATGCGGCGGGGATTCGAAGTGCTGACGGCCCGACCGCGAATCACGAATGCCACGAACGCCGCCGCGATCGTGCCGAGCCGATCCGCATCGGCGCCGGCGCTTTCGCGCGCGCTGCTGGCCTCCGTGCCCAGGTTTACCGCGGAGCAGGCGCTCGCGCCCGAGGCGCTGAACCCGTTCCTCCAGCGCATCGCGGAGCGGTCGGATACGACGTCGCCGGCGCTGCGGGAGCTGCTCGATCAAGCCCGGACGTCGGACCTGCGGACACTGGCTGTCTCGGATGTGGACGTCGCGACGATGCCAGCGGCCGCGTTCGTCCGCGGGATCTCGCTGCTCGCGCAGAACAAGCTCGACCCGGCGGCCGACGCCTTCCGCGCGGCGATGCGCACCTCGGCAGACTTCTACCCCGCCATGGTCTACCTCGGCGCGTGCTTCGCGGCCGGCGGGAACGATCGGCAGGCGGCCGGTGCGTGGAGAACTGCCCTCATCCGGGAGGCCGACTCGCTGGCGCTGCAGAGCTGGCTCATCGACGCGCAGCTGCGGACCGGCAGCGCGGAACAGGCGCTGGAAACGATTGCGGACGCACGCGACCAGTGGCCCGACGATCTCGGCCTGCAGCGCCGGTTCGCCGTGGCCTCCCTGCTCGCTGGCAATTACGCGGAAGGCCTGAGTGTCGTCGACGAGCTGGTTGCGCGCCAGGCCGACGACGAGGCGACCCTGCTGCTGGCCCTGCGGTCTCTCTACGACGCACACTCCGCCGGGCAGCCGGTGGAGAGCCTCGAGGCCGACCGCGCCCGGATGACGCGCCTGGCCGAAGCCTACCGCGCCCGTGGCGGGGCGTCACAGGCGCTCGTGGACGTCTGGATCGCGGCTTCGCTGAAGCAGAACTGACAGGCTACTCGCGCCCGCGGCCGCCGCGGCCGCGGGTCGGGGGCCGCTCGGTCGCGAGCGCATCCGCAGGCCGCTTGCCCGCCCACGCGATGCCGCGCAGCAGCATCGGCTGCACCTGCGGGTTCGCAAAGTTCACGTAGTTGTGTCCCTGCATCCAGACGAAGGCGCGGAACGGCGGCGCGCCCGGAAGGAGGCTCTTCTCGTACGTCCAGATCTGCGGGACGACCTCGCCGGCGTGGGTCCCGGCGCTCCGCGTGGCGGCCATGGTCGCCGTCGCCAGCACGTGGATCTCCGGCGACTTCGCCCAGGTCATGTTGAAGAACGCCTCGTCCTTGATCGTGAAATTCGAGACACCCTGCGTGATCGGGTGGGCCGTGTCGACGATCGTGTAGGGGACGTCGGCTTCGAGCGTGTAATTCACCTCGCCGTGCTTCTTCGCTCCGCCGACGACCGAGGCGAAGTGCTCGGGTTCGGGCCCGCACAGCGCGTCATGGAAGCTGACGACACCGCCGCCGCGCCTGAGGAAGCTGTCGAGCGTCGCGCGATCCTCCATGCTGAGATAACCGGCGTCCCCCTTGTAGATGATCATCACGTCGACGTTGGCCAGCTCGCGCGCGGACGGGAAATGCAGCCCGCCATCGACGATGGCGCCGCGGCTGGTCAGGAGCTTGCTCCAGTCGGCGAGGAACTGGGGATAATCGTGCTGTCCCTCGGCGTGCGTCTTCAGGCCGGCATGGATGAAGATGCGCATCGGCGGGGCTGCCGGCGGCGCCGGGGGCTGAGCAGGAGCCGGCGCAGGCGCGGCAGGGGGCTGGGTCGGCTGCTGGGCCAGCACCGACGTGCACACGAACGCCGCGCACGCCAGAAGGGTGAGGCGAACCTTCATCGAAGCTCCTCCTGTAAACGATTGCATCGGCCGGCACGCGTCCGCCGCGCGCCGGAGCGGGACAGTCTCTCGAGTTCCCCACGCGGCCACGCCGCACCCACGACGCCATGAAACAGGCGCGCCAAGGGCGCGCCCCGCCGGAGCGGAGCGGGGATCGTGGGGCCCCGCGAGCGACGGCGATGGGGGGTCCGGCGGGGCGAAGCCCCCCGGTTTCCTTAAACCGATGCCGAACATCCTAACGCGCCCATTACCCTGTCGACAATCGGCGCGTGGTCGCGGAAGAATACCGCCGTGACCCGACGATCCGTTTCAGCCGTTCCGGTTCTGGCGTCCGCCTGGCTGTCGCTCGCCGGACAGGCGCCTCCCGGTGCCCAGCTGCCCGCGCCGGCGGCGCCGGACGCCCGGACCTACACGCTCGGTCCGGATTCGGTGCCGCAGGACGGCGTTCCCAGGGGCCGGCTCGAAGGACCGACCCTGTTCCGGAGCCGGATCCTTGCGAATACCGTCCGGAAATACTGGGTGTACGTGCCCGCCCAGTACTCGCCCGACACTCCGGCCAGCGTCCTCGTGTTCCAGGATGGCCAGCGTGCCGTCAATCCGGCTGGCGCGCTCCGCGTGCCGCAGGTGCTCGAGAACCTGATCCACAAGCGGGACATCCCCGTCACGATCGGGATCTTCATCACACCGGGGCAGCGCGGCGACGTGTATCCCGACGATCTCGGGACCCGCAACCCGAACAACCGCGCCGCCGAGTACGACTCGCTGACCGACGCGTACGCGCGGTTCATCGTGGAGGAGATGCTGCCCGAGGTCGGCAAGCAGTACAACCTCACGGGCGACCCGGCGCGCCGGGCCATCGGCGGCGCGAGCAGCGGCGCTATCTGCGCGTTCACCGTGGCCTGGCACGTTCCGGATCAGTTCCGCAACGTCATCAGCCTGATTGGAAGCTACACGTCCATCGCGTACCGGCCCGCCACGGACGGCCAGCCGATGGTGCCCGGCGGCGACCTCTATCCGACGCTCATCCGCAAGACGCCGATCAAGCCGATCAAGATCTTCCTGCAGGACGGATCCAACGATCTCGACAACCAGCACGGCAACTGGTTTCTCGCCAACCAGCAGATGCTGGCGGCGTTCAGATACGCGAACGCCGCCGCCGACGCGAAGAAGCTTTCGGGGCCGCGGTACGACGTGATGCACGAATGGGGAGAGGGGAGCCACTCCGACAGCCACGGCGGGGCGATCCTGCCCGACATCCTGCGGTGGTTGTGGAGCGACTCGAAGCCGCAGTAGACAGGGTACGCCCGGAGCGATCCGAGCCGGCCGGCTGAGCCGATGCCCGTTCCCGCCGTCCCGCACGCCTGGCGATCGTGGAAGAGCGACTCCGGCGTCGCCGCGCTGGCAGCGCTCGCCTTTGCCGTCGGGATCGGATCGGCCACGGCCATCTACACAGTCGTCGACGCCGTCGCCCTGAGGCGGATACCTTACGCCGGCGGTGAGCGTTTCGTCGCCGTGTACGGGGGCCGGATCAGCGAGCCCGGCCAACGCTCGGCCCACACGTTCCCGGATCTCCAGGAGTACGAGCAGCGGACTCGCAGCTTCGACGTGTTCGGCTGGTTCCGCCCGGCCAGCTTCAACCTGAGCTACGCGGGACAGCCGCAGCACGTCGACGGCGTGCTCGTCACCCCTTCCCTCGCCCATCATCTCGGCGTGCGGCCGCGGATCGGCGGCTGGTTCCAGGACGACACCAGCGTCGTAATCTCGAGCGGCCTCTGGCGCCGGCTGGGCGCCGATCCCGCGATCGTCGGCCGCCCGCTGGCACTCGACGGCCGCACCTACACGATCGCCGGGGTGATGCCGGCCGACTTCCGGCTGCCGATGCCGGGCCCCGGAGTCGAGCGCCTCCGCAGCGACGTCTGGCTCCCGCTCGATCCAGCCGGCAAGGGGCAGCCGAGAAGCGAAGGGATGTTCTTCTGTTACGCGCGGCTCAAGCCCGGCGTGACGCTGGAACAGGCACGTGAGGATGTCAGTCGGGTGGCCGGCGAGATCGCGGCCGGGGATCCGGCCGCCCACCCTTCGTACACCGCTATCGTGGACGACCTCGCTCAGGCCGTGATCCTGACGATCAGGCCGACGCTGCTGCTGCTCGTCGGGGCGGCGGCACTCCTCCTCCTGATTACCTGCGCCGACGTCGCCGGCCTGCTGCTCGCGCGCTCGGTGGCCCGCGCCCGCGACACCGCCGTGCGGATCGCGCTCGGCGCAGGTCAGGGGCAGCTGGCGCTCCAGTACTTCGTCGAAGCCTTGATCGTCGCTCTGCCCGGCGCCGCGCTCGGCGTCCTGCTCGCCCTGGCGCTGGTTCGGGCAGTCGTCACCATGGCCGCCGAACACATCCCTCGCGCGGACGAGATCGCGGTCGACTCGCGTGTGCTGGCGTTCTCCCTCCTGACGGCTTTCGTCGCGAGCGCGCTGGCGAGCCTCGCCCCGCTGTGGCAGGCGGCGCGCACCGCACCCGCGGACGTCCTGAACGAGGGAGTGCGATCCACCGCCGGCTCCCGTACTCGCCGTCTGTCTGAGTGGCTCGTGATGGCGGAGATTGCGCTGGCGTTCACGCTGCTCTCGAGCGCCGCGATGCTGCTCGTGCACGCGCGCGGGCTCTCCCGGGTCGATCCCGGATTCGATCCGCTGGGCCTCCTGACGTTCCACCTGACCGCAGCCGAGCCCCGGGAGGACACGCCAGCCGCTCGCGCTGCCGCGCGTGCCCGCTGGATCGCGGCGATCGAAGCCGTCCCCGGAGTGACGAGCGTCGGGTACGCCAACCAGCTCCCCCTCGCCGGCTGCTGCCTGAGCGTGACGATGTACGCGGAGGGCCGCAGCATCGAGAGCACGAGCGTCCAGCGGACCAGCCTGATGGCCGTCAGCCCGGGCTATTTCCGCACGATGAGGATTCAGCTGCGGAGCGGTCGGTTTCTGGACGAACGCGACATCTCTGATGAGGCGCTCGTCGGCGTGGTCAACGAGGCGGCGGCCGCCGCGTACTGGCCGGACCGGCCGGCCCTGGGTGCGTACGGGCGCTTCGGGAGCCCTGACGGCACCCGGTTCCAGGTCGTGGGAGTGGTCGGGAACGTCCGCAATGACGGCCTGGGCAAGCCTCCGGTCCCCGAGGTCTATCTCTCCGGCGCCATCGTCTCTCTCAACCCGCTGCGGTTCGTGGTGCGCTCGTCCCTGCCGCCCGCTACGCTGATCCCCGCCGTTCGCGAGACGGTCAGGAGCGTCGATCCACTGCAGCCGATTCACGCCATCGCCATGATGAGCGACATCGCCCGGGGCTCGCTCTCGTTCGAGCGAATCGCGTCGTTCCTGGTGGGATTCTTCGCGCTGGCCGCGCTGCTGATGGCCACGCTCGGGATCTACGGCGTCGTCTCATATTCGGTCCGGCGCGGGACGGTCGAGATAGGGACGCGGATGGCGCTCGGGGCCGTGCCGCGCGATCTGCTGAAGCTCATCGTGGGCCGCGGGCTGCGCATGACCGGGTACGGCGCCGCGGCTGGCGGGCTCGTCGTGATCGGCGCGGCGTCGGCGCTCATGCGGGCGTTCGAGATCCGGGATCCGGGTGTGCTCCCGTTTGCCGCAGCCACGGCTGTCGTCGCGATGGTGGCCGCCGGGGCGTCGTTCTTCCCGGCCTGGCGCGCCACGCGGATCCCCCCCATGGTCGCGATCCGCAACGAACCGGAGCCGATCTGGCGCGAGGTGCGCGCCCGTCTCCGACTGGCGGCTTCAGGAATCGCGCAGGCCATCTCGCCTGCAACGGCACCGCGCGCGCTGGCCTTCGAGGTCCTCACCGAGTTCGTCGGCGCCGCCCGCGCGGCCTCGTCGTTCCCGGAAGCATTCCAGCGCGCCCTCGCCACGCTGTGCGACAGGCTCGGAGCCACGGCGGGACACCTGCTCGAGCTGGGATCAGAGGGGACGGACGGCAACTCTGTCAGGGTCTGTCGCGTCCTGGCATCCGTGCCCGAGGGCCGGCCGAGCCGTCTGTCCCTTCCGCCCGACGGCTTTCTCGCCCGCCGCCTGTCGTCATATCCTTACCCGCTTCCGTTCGGCTCCGCCGACCTCGATGCGTGGCTGCACTGGGCAGGGGGCGTCAGTGCCGCCTACACGGCTGAGCTCGAGCAGCTGAAAGAGTCGGGGACCGTCATCGCCGTGGGGCTCCAGGCGCGCGGAGGCCTGATCGGAATGCTGCTCCTCGGACCACGGCACGATCGCGTCGCCTACGGCGACGAAGAGCGGCAGGTCCTGCGACACGCCGGCGACCAGCTCACGCTGATGATCGAGAACGCCCGGCTGACCGTCCGCGTCCTCGAGCAGGAGAAGCTGCGGCGCGATCTGGCGCTCGCTGCGGAGGTGCAGAAACGCCTCCTTCCGGAGGGGGCGCCACCAGGCCAGGCGGCGGCTCTCGCTGCCGTCAGCCTGCCGGCCCGCAGCATCGGCGGCGACTACTACGACTTCCTCGACCTGGGCGGCCACCGTATCGGCATCGCGCTGGCCGACATCGCAGGCAAGGGCATCGCCGCCGCGCTCATCATGGCCGTCGTTCAGGCCTCGCTCCGGATTGTCGCCTCCGACGGCACGGCTTCACTGCCCGAGCTGGCGGCGCGCATGAACGACCTGCTGCACCGCTCGACGCGCTCGAACAGCTATGCCACGTTCTTCTACGCGCAGATGGACGAGCAGAGCCGGAGGCTGCGATATGTCAATGCCGGGCACAACCCGCCCTATCTCCTGCGCCCGGTCCAGCAGCCGGCCGGCGCCGGACAGGAAGACCGGGCCGGCGCGTCGGCGATCGAGGAGCTCGGCACGGGCGGGACGGTGATTGGGCTCTTTCCGGAGATGAGCTACGAGGAGGGCACGGTCCAGCTCCAGGCCGGTGACGTGATCGTCGCGTTCACCGACGGCGTTCCGGAAGCCCTCAATGAGGCCGGCGAAGAGTTCGGGGAGGCGCGGCTGAAGGAGCTGCTGCGTCAGATCCTCCACCTGACGGCTCCGGAGATCGCGGCAACGCTGACCGGAGCCCTGCGTTCCTGGATCGGCGGGGCCCCTCAGTACGATGATCTGACGGTCGTGGTGATCAAGACCCTCTGAATCACGGATGGACGCGGATGCGATCCTCTCTTCACGGGTCGCGGATGAACGCGGATGGAGGCGGATGAATTCTGAATCACCACAGTGACAGGTTCCCCTGACGTAACGAGAATTCGCGTCTGTCCGCGTCTGAAGACATTCGCGTTCATCTGCATCTCGTGAACAATCCGCGTCCATCCGCGTCCCGTCAGGACAATCCGCGTTCATCCGCGACCGCGCGACTCGGCCTCGGCCAGCCAGCCGCGGCGCAGATCGGCGTCGGGAACGCTGGACAGGTAGGGCTTGATATCGAGAATCGGCGTGCCGTCGAGCATGTCGACGCCACGGACGTGCAGCCTCGCGCCCTCGCGCCGGATCAGGCGCACGACGGTGAGCCCGATAGGGTTCGGGCGGCGCGGCGACCGCGTCGCGAACACACCGTGCGGATGCACGTCGCTCGGTGGATGCGCGATCAGGTCGTACCCCGACACGCGATCGAAGACCCACACCACGTACAGGTGCGAAAAACCTTCGATATCGCCGAGACCGGCTTCGTACTCCGGCCGGATCGACAGCACCCCTTCGGCCTCGTGCTCCGCCCCGAGGCCCTTCGGAATCTGGCCGGTCTCCGTGAACGGCGTCTGAATGGTCCCGATCGGTTGCATCACGAACATGCGGTCTCCCCCGGGGTTCGGGTCCTGCGCAGCCGGCGCACGTCGATACCGATCAGCGCCGCTGCTTTCCAGGCAGCGCAAAGGCAACGATCTTCGATCCCGGCGCCGACGCCAGCAGGCCGTCGCCGCCGGCCGCGACCACCACGTACTGGCGGCCGTCACGTCCCATGAACGTCATGGGCGTGGCGTGCGCGCTCGCCTCGAGCAGGGTTTCCCAGAGCAGCGCGCCCGTCCCGGCGTCGAACGCGCGGAAGCGCCGATCGATCGTGGCGCCCACGAAGATGACGCCGCCGGCCGTGACGATCGAGCCGCCGATGTTGGGCGCACCCGTCGCGCCGAAGCCCCGGGCGGCGAGCTCGTCGAACACGCCCAGCGGCACGCGCCACACGACGGCCGGGCGGTTCACGTCCACGGCCACGAGCTCGCCGAACGGCGGCGCCGAGCACGGGATTCTCGTCCGCGGATCCCAGAACCGCCCGTACGCCGTGTTCCAGGGCGACGTCCGCGTGTAAGTCACTCCGCCCGTCGCCTTGTCGACTCCCTGCTGCATGCGCGCGACCTGCCCCAGGTTCATCACATTCGTGTAGACGACCCCTCGCCGTGCGTCATACGAGAGCCCGCTCCAGTTGCCGCCGCCCAGGGTGCTCGGAAACATCACCATCGTGCCGTCCAGGCCGGGCGGCGTGAACAGGGTGGCCGAGTACATCTTGTGGACGTCCCACAGCTCGCGACAGTACTTCGCGTGCTCCGGTGTCAGCGTGTAGAAATCGCGGGCCGGATCGAACGTCGTCCGCGCCAGGGGCGGCGGCTGCGCCGGGAACGGCTGCGTCGGCCACGTGTTTTCACCGGGCACGCTGCTCTGCGGGACGGCCCGTTCTTCCAGGTCGAACAACGGCTCTCCAGTCGCGCGGTCGAACACGAACAGCGTGCTCATCTTGGTCAGCACGGCCACCGCGGGCGTCCGCCTGCCGTTCCGGGTCACGTCGATGAGCGTCGGGGCCGCCGGCAGATCGAAGTCCCAGATGTCGTGGTGCACGAGCTGATGGAACCAGCGGAGGCGTCCCGTGGCCGCCTCGAGCGCGAGAATCGAGTTGCCGTAGAGGTTGCGCCCCTTCCGATCGGCGCCGTAGAAGTCGGAGGTCGGCGAACCGGTGGGCGCGAAGATCAGCCCACGCTCGACGTCGACGGTCATGTACGACCAGGCGTTCGTGCCCGAGCGGTTCTTCCAGGACTCCTGCTCCCAGGTTTCGACGCCCGGCTCGCCCCGCCGCGGGACCGTGTGAAAGGACCAGAGCAGCCGACCCGTCCGGGCGTCCCAGCCACGGATGTCACCGTACAGCCCGGTGCTGGGTCCGCCCTCGCCGTTCGTGCCTCCCGTAATCACGATGTGCCGGTAGACGACGGGCGGCGTGACCAGCATGAACCGACCGTCCACGTCGCCGCGAACGCTCGCCTCGAGGTCGACGGCCCCCCGATCGCCGAAGCCCGCCGCCACTTCACCCGTGGATGCGTCGAGCGCGACCATCCGGCCCTCGCCAGCCCCGACGAACAGCCTCGGCGCCGTGCCCCCATCGCCGGGCCAGTACGCCACCCCGCGCCGGCTGACGGGGCCGTCCGCCTGATACGTCCAGATCGTCTGCCCCGTCTCGGGCTCGAGGGCATGGACCTTCGACCCGGCCGTCAGGTACATCCGGCCGTCTACGACGATAGGGGTGACCTGGAGATCGAGTGCCCCGGTTTCGAACGCCCAGGCGGGCTGCAGGTCGGAGACGTTCCGGGGAGTGATCTGGTCGGCAGGCGAGAATCGGCGCGCAGCGGGGTCGCCGCCCACCACGGGCCACTCCCCGTCGCTGATGGCGGAGCTGCGAACCGCCAGGACCGCGGCGCTCGTTGCGCACAACAGCATCGCGGATATCAATCTGATCGGCACGCGCCGATCTTCTCACGGGATCGCGGGATCGCGCGGGTCTCCTTCACGGGACGCGGATGAACGCGGATTGCCTGCACGGGACGCGGATGAATGCGGATCTCTTGCACACGGGACGCGGCTTGCCCGCCGTAGCCTTGGCGAAGGCGGGAGCGGGGCCGTGGGGTCCCCGCGAGCGCCCGCCTCCGCGCCGAAGGCACTGCGGCGAGGTCCGCCGTAGCTTCAGCGAAGGCGGAACCGTGTAAGGGGGTCCGGGGGACGAAGTCCCCGCGTTGCGAACGAGCGAGAGCGAGTGAGCCACGGGAGCGGAGCGGGGCCGTGGGGTCCCCGCGAGCGCCCGTGTAAGAGGGTCCGGGGGACGAAGTCCCCCGGTAGAGAAAGTTGAGTTTTTGCCACCCCGGGAGTACAACTGCTGGATGGTGACACGAACCCGGCAGGTAGGGCTGCTGATCTTCGCGCTCCTTGGGCTCGGCGCGTCGGCAACCTCCACGTGGGTGCACTATCACCTGGTCGCATCGCCGGAGACGGCCACCAGCTTCTGCGACGTGAATGCGAACGTCAGCTGCACGCAGGCGTACCTGAGCCCCTACGGATCGTTTCTGGGGGTGCCCGTCGCGCTCGCCGGCCTGTTGTTCTTCGCCCTGGTCGCGGTCCTCCTCGCGGCGGCCCGGTCCGCTTCATCGGTGCGCGAAAACGCCGTCGCGTATGTCTTTGCGCTCTCGATTCCTGCAGCCGCCTTCGCGGCGTATCTGGCGTGGGCGTCGTACGCCGTGCTCGGCACGTTCTGCATTCTCTGCGGCCTGACGTACGTCGCCGTCCTCGGCCTCCTGCTCGTCTCTGCGACCTCGCTTCCCTTCCCCGTCACCCACCTGCCCGATCGGGCGCGGCACGACGCACGGGCGCTCGTGACGAGTCCGGCGGCGGTGGGAATCGGGATGCTGTTCGTGGCGGCCGCGGTCGCGGCGATCGCAGCCTTCCCCCACGAGGTCGTCCGCGCCGAGGCCGCTGACGCCGAGGAGCAGCCGTCCAGCCCCCCCCTCAGCGATGCCGATCGCGCGCGAATCGAGGAGTGGTGGAACATGCAGCCGGTGGTGGACGTGCCCATCCCGGCCGCCGGCGCAAAGGTGCTGATCGTGAAATTCAACGATTATCAGTGCCCGGCCTGCGAACGGACACACAGGCTGTACAAACCCGTCATCGCGAAGTACACCTCCTCCGGGGCCGGCGACGTGCGCTACGTGCTGAAACACTTCCCGCTCGAGGGTGAGTGCAACCCGCCCATGGCGCGGATGAACCACTTCGGATCGTGCGAGGCCGCGGCCGGGGTCATCATGGCCCGCGCGAACGGCACGGCCCAGAAGCTCGAGGACTGGATCTTCGCGAACATCGGCCCGCCTGCGCTGACCAGCGTTCAGATGCGCGAGGCGGCCCGTGATATCGGCGGGGTGAAGGACTTCGACGCGCAGTACTCGCGCGTCCTGGAGGAAGTGAGAGCCGACGCGGCGCTCGGAGCCAGCCTGAAGGTGACCGGCACGCCGACGTTCTTCATCAACGGCCGCAGGTTGCCGCTCGAAGGTGGCATCCCGCAGGCCAGCGTGTTCGACGCTATCATCCAGTTCGAACTGAAGCGCCCGCGCTAGCGCGTCGGGCTGCGGAAGATCTCGCGCAGCTCGATCCAGAGCCCGTGCGCCTCGCCTGGCGGGATGAACACGCTCGCGCTGCGCGCATCCGTCACGCGCACCAGCCGCCGCCCGAACGGCTGCCGCTCCAGCACGGCGCTCGCCGCGTCGAGACTCCGGACGCGAAGCGTCGCCCCGACGATGCGACGGCCCGGCACGACCTGCCTGGAGCCGGGAAGCAGGACGACGTGGCCCTCCGGCAGTCCGGCTACCTGCGCGCCCACGGGCTCGGGCACGTGAACCGTCGCGTCGGAGAACGTGGCGCCGAGCGTGTCCAGGAACGCCCGCTCGCGGTTCAGGGTCTCGGCCGCCAGCCAGACGCCGATGAAGGATTCGGCGGTGTTCGCGTGCGCGAAGTGCTCCGGGCGGTCAGTGGGCGAGTGGTTGCGCGGACCGACGAAGATGTACGACAGCTCACCGTCCAGGCCGTTGACGTACGGCGGCACGAACGCATGAACCTGCTTCACGGCGCCGAGCCGTTGCGACACGAGCCCCCGATCATCCGCGTAGAACGCCAGGAACGCCGGGCCGTCGCCTCCCGCGAGGTGCTTTCGATATTTCGCCGTCAGCGCGTCGGTCGCCGCTGGCGCCGTGATCAGCTCGAGCTCGGTGCCATCCGGAAACTTCGCGTGAACGTTGCGGATCCCGTTGGCGTGCGGTCGGCCCGGCTTCAGCGAGAAGCCAAGGTCGCGGTATCTCGCGGCTGCCGCGTCCAGGTCGGCCACCGCGATCGGAATGTGGTCCAGCCCGGCCAGCACCGGCCGCCCCTGTGCGCCCGGACCGGTGGACGCGACGAGCCCCCCTCCCGCCACCACGACGGCCAGGAGCCGCGTGGACCAGCACCCCCCGATCATGGAGTCTCCGAACCCGGGATCCATCGCCGCGACCGGATCGTCACGCCGCGGCGCCGGACGCGGAGGTCTACCTCGCGCAGATCGGAGCTGCGGAACACGGGCGGATCCTGCAGCTCGATGCGATAGTACTGCTCGGTCTCGCGCATGATCTGCTCGATCGCCCGATCCGGATCGTTGCTGTTGGCGAAGGAGTGACCACCGGTGTCGCGGGCGAAGCCGCTGGCGCCGCTGTCGGCCCGGGCCCGGCCAACGCCGGCGGGGTCAATCACGTAGAGCTGCGCCCGCGCCATGGCGAGCGCCCGATGCGCGGCGACCCACTCCTGCCGCACGTCGCGCCCGATGCCGCCGACGGGAATCGGGGTGTCGAAGATCCAGCTCGGGCCAATTCCCACGATGGCCTTCCGGCCAGGCATCTCGGCAAGTCGGAAGGCCACTGACCCGATCGTCCGGAGCGTCTGCTCGCCAAGCCGGTCCGGCGGCAGGATCTGGCGCCCGCCCATATAGCGATCCAGGCTCCTGGTGAGGCTCGCCGGGTCGCCGGTGATGTCCAGCTCTCCCCCATCGAGGCCGCCGATGGCCATGCGGTCGCCGGGCGCCAGCCGCCGGATCAGGCGGCGGGCGATGTCCTTCACCCTGGGCGACGCGCCAGGCTCGAGCGTGACATCATCGAGCAGCAGCACAATCAGCCGGCCGGCCGAGTCGTCCTGGGCCGTCACGAAGGTAAAGGAGTCGATCGGAACCCGATAAACGCCGATCCAGACCTCGACCTCGTCCATTCGCAGGTCGGTCACCGGCCGGCCGTCGCGCGCCGCCGCCACGGCCTCGAGCCGCAGACGCGGCGCGCGGGGGCCAGGCTCCTGCGCCGCCGCCGAGGCCACCAGGACTGTCAGCGCCGCCACGGACCGCCGCCACGGAAAAACACGGATGAACACGGACCGGATCATTTTGCGCCACGGAACAGCACGGAAGAACACGGATCGGTTCAGGGGCGTTGTCACTCCTCGATGCGCCCCTTGCCCTCGACAATCCTGACGTAGCGGTCGACGGGCAGGTCGGTGAAGCGCTCCACGCGATCGCTCGGGCGCGGCCAGCGGATCTCGAGCCAGTCGACTCTGGCGGCCGCGCCGAGTCCGAGCACCTCGCGCAGATCGTGCGAGGAGAGATAGCTGCCGCCGCTCGTCTTGAGGCGGCTGCGCTTCGCCCCGCCGGCCGACCAGGATATCGTGGCGCCGACGGCGTCGCGGTTGCAGGCGGTCCCCACCAGCCGGATGCCCAGCCAGTGGTTCCCCTGCCCGGCGTTGTTCCGGAGCAGCACGGGCGCATCCCCGTTGTTCCCGACCAGCACGTCGATCCGGCCGTCGTTGTCGTAGTCGCCGACGGCCAGCCCCCGCGCAGGGAACATCTTCGTGAACGCCGGGCCGGCCTGCGCGCTGACGTTCGTCAGCTTGCTGCCCTCGTGCCGGAAGAGCAGCAGCGGCTCCTTGTAGCGCACCTGCTGCGAGTACGCCTCGATCATGTCGTCGGGGTGGCCGTTGGCCAGGAAGAGATCGACCTCCCCGTCGTTGTCGTAGTCGAAGAACTTGAGCCCCCACCCGCTCAGGAGCCGCGTCGCCTGCGAGATCCCGTGGGGGCCGGCGACGTCAGAAAAAAACTCGTTCCCGTCGTTCTGATACAGCGAGAACATCTCCTGGTCCACGTTCGCCACGAACAGGTCCTGCCGGCCGTCGCCGTTGAAATCGGCGGCGTCGACCCCCATGCCCGAGCGGGGTGTGCCGTTCGCGCTGAAGCCGACCTCGGCCACGAGCGCGATCTCCTCCCACTTGCCCTTGCCGCGGTTGGCGAACAGGAAGTTCTGGACCGTGTCGTTGGCGACGAAGAGATCCATCAGGCCATCGCTGTTGATGTCGGTCGCGACGACGCCGAGCGCCTTGCCGCGCGCGCGCTGGATAGCAGTGCCCTGGCTCACCTCGGTGAACGTGCCGTCACCATTGTTGTGGAACAGCAGGCTGGGTGTCGGCTTGAACACGCGCGGGATGCAGTAGAAGCGCTTGCCCAGCTTGTTGTCGCCGCAGAAGACGTCGCTGGCGAGCGAGAACTCGACGAAGCTGCAGAGGAACAGGTCCAGGCGGCCGTCGTTGTCGTAGTCGAACCACACTGCGCTCGTCGTCCAGCCGGGCGCCGCCACGCCGGCCTTGTCGGTGACGTCGGTAAAGGTGCCGTCGCCGTTGTTGTGGTAGAGCGTGCAGCGGCCGTAAGCCGTGACCAGGATGTCCTGGTAGCCGTCGTTGTCGTAGTCCGCGATGGCGCAGCCCATCCCGAACTCGCGGCCCCCGGCGACGCCCGCTTTCTCCGTCACGTCCGTGAACGTGCCGTTGCGGTTGTTCCGGTAGAGCGCGTTCCTGGGAACGGTCTGCGGCTTGTAGAAGTCGCTGGGCCCGCTGTTGACCATGAAGATGTCGACCCAGCCGTCGTTGTCGTAGTCCAAGAACGCCACCCCAGGGCCCATGGTCTCCGGAAGATACCTTTCCGGCGACATCGCGTTGTCGTGAACCCACGTGATGCCGCTCTGCGAGGGAGGCACTTCCTCGAAGATCGGCGCCTGAGCCAGCAGCCGCGGGCCGAATCGTGTGAGACCGCCGGCCGCGGCGGTGCCGAGGAGGCGGAGAAACTGCCGCCGGGACGGAATCAGGATTGGCGAGTGAGGCATGAGCTCCTAGACGACGAGGGCGCCGCAATTTGTCCGCGGCGCCCGATTTTTTGGATGTTAACACGTCATCAGCGGGCGCCCGCTCAGCCCAGTGTGGCTTCCCCCTTCAGGCGGAAGCACCCGCCAGCCCCCTGTGGCTTCCGCCTTCAGGCGGAAGCACCCGCCTTTTTGGCGGAAGCACCCGCCTTTTTGGCGGACACAGAAAACCGGCACGGGATCTGATTCAAGTCGAGCATGACTCATCCGTACCCACCGCATCACCCGCGGCTCCCGTACCTTGGCAGGCACCACTATTTCCTCACCTTCGTAACGGATGCTCGACGACCGGTGTTCCTGACAGCGGATACTGTCGATCTCGTCTGGCGGCAGATTGCGAACGCTGCGGCGCGCCACCGCATGGAAATCACTGCGTACTGCTTCATGCCCGACCACCTGCACCTGACCGTCAATGGGCTGCACGAGGCCAGCGACTGCAAGGCCTTCATCAAGGCTGCGAAGCAGTATTCCGGATACCACTTCGGGCTGAATCACCGGTGCCGGCTCTGGCAACGGTACTGTTTCGAGCGCGTTCTACGCGACGCACGCGAGTGTGCTCTGGCGATCGGGTACATCGTTGCGAATCCGGTGCGCTCGGGACTTGTGGAGCATCCGTCGGAGTACCCGCACCTCGGCTCCCAGCGATACCAACTGCATGAGCTGCTCGAGATCTGTGAATACAGGGATGGATGGAGCTGAAGTCGGCGGCGGCGCCGCGCGCTTCCGCCTGAAGGCGGAAGCCACAAGTCCACGAGTCCTGCCGCCCCCCCGAGACCTCCGCCCCGCTTCCGCCTGAAGGCGGAAGCCACGAGTCCTGCCGTGGAAGGCGGAAGCCACGAGTACAGGCCGTCCGCCTCCACTCCGCGCACTTCCGCCTCAAGGCGGAAGCCACGAGTCGAGCCGCACGTGCCAGCGGATCCCGTGTGCTAGCATCGGACGGCATGTCCGATTCGAAGCCGCGCCCGCAGCGCCGGCGGCCGCGGCACCGCACGATCGTCGCGATGCTCGCGCCCGCCGCCGCGGCGCTCTCCGTGGCGGCTTGTTCACCCGATCCGCTCGGCATCCCCCTAGGAGCGCAGGCCCACGAGACCAGCGCCGCCGATGAAGCTCAGGCACGCGCCACCTGCGCGGGCTGCCATGCGTTTCCGCCACCCGACATCCTGCCGAGAGGCGCGTGGCGCGACGAGTTCGTGCGGATGCACTTCATCCGCGAGAAGCGGCTGCCGCCCGTCGGCCCGCCGGCGGCCGTCAACCGCGGCGTGCAGCTCCCGCCGGACATGGAACAGGCGCTCCGCTTCTACACGGCGCGCGCGCCCGAGCGACTGCCGCCGCCCGAGCCCTGGCCGGCGCCGGCAGAGTCGCCGCTCACGTTCAGGCATCACACCCTGTCCGTCGCCGAGATGCCGGCGAACCCGGCAGTGTCGCACGTACGGCTCATCGACCTCGACGGGGACGGCCGCCCCGAGCTGCTCGGCACCGACATGCGCCAGGGTGTCGTGTTCCGCGGCCGGCCGGCCGAGGCTGGGAGCGTGCTCGCCGTCATCGCCAGCATCCCCCACCCGGCGCACGTGGAACCGGTCGACGTCGACCAGGACGGCCGGACGGATCTGCTCGTGGCCGAGCTCGGCGAGTTCTTCCCTGCGGATCACGACAAGGGAGCGGTGATCTGGCTCCGGGCCCTCGCCACGGGGAAGTTCGGCGCCTACTGGCTGGACGGCTGGCCGCGCGTGGCCGACGTGGCCGCGGCCGATTTCAACGGCGACGGCAGGAACGACCTCGCCGTCGCCGCTTTCGGCTGGCGGACCACTGGCCGGATCGCCATCCTCGAAAACCGCACGACCGACCCGGCGCGCCCCGACTTCGCGCCCCATGTGATCGATCCACGCCCCGGGGGCATTCACGCCATCCCCGTTGACTTCAACAAGGACGGGAAGATGGATGTCGTCGCGCTCCTCGCGCAGGAGCACGAAACGGTCGTCGCCTACATCAACAGGGGCGCCGGCGATTTCTCGTTCGAGCCACGGGTCATTTACGCGGCGCCGCATCCCAACTGGGGATCGTCCGGCATCCAGCTCGTCGATCTCGACGCGGACGGCGATCTCGACGTGCTCCTCACCCACGGCGATACGTTCGACGACGGCCTGGTGAAGCCGTATCACGGGATCCAGTGGCTCGAGAACACCGGCGGCTTCCCCTTCGTGGAACGGACCCTCGCGCCGATGCCTGGCGTCCATCGCGCGCTCGCCGCCGACCTGGACGGCGACGGCGACCTCGACATCGTCGCCGGAGCGCTCCTGGCGGGAGGATCCGACGTCGACGAAGCGACGCTCCCGGCGCTCGCGTGGCTCGAGCAGACGTCGCGAGGCACCTTCGTGCGGCACACGATCGCCATCGGCTCCCCTCGTCACGCCTCGATCGACGTCGCCGACATCGACGGGGACGGGGATCCCGACATCGTTGCCGGCCAGTTCTCCATCGACAAGCCCTCGGCCGGGTGGGTGGACGTGTGGGTGAACGAGCGGAAGAAGACCGGGAGACCCGAGCTTCCAGGCCCGGGTTCCGGCGAACGCGGCCGGCGCTGAAGGACGCGGATTTCCCGGCGCCGTTCGCTCAGCCTTGCTGCGGAGGAACGGCGAGGTAACCGGTTCTCGCCTTCACGGTGACCCTCGGCCGCTTCACCTTCACGGATACCTTCCGGAAAGTCCCGTCGAGTGCGGCCTTCGTCGGCTGATAGGCGAGCACGTAGTAGCTCGTTCGCTCGCGCTGGATGCGCTCCATTCTGGCCGTGAGGTCGTTCGTGTCCTCCAGCAGGAAGCCGCCCGTTTCCTTCGCGAGGCGGCCGAGCGCGGCGGCCGGCCTCGAGGACAGGAGCTGCTCCTGGCGCTCCAGCTCCTTCGTCCACGGTCCGTCGTCCCGCCTGGAGTCGCCGATGCCCTGCGCGGCGGCGACGCCGACGTTGCGGCCGAGCTCCATCTCCCTGCTGTGCACGCGCAGCCCTGCCGTGTCGATTGCGTAGATGGTGATGTTGTGCCGGTTCGCCGTGCCGATGAGCGCGTCGAATCTGGGCTTGAGGCGCGAGGTGATCGAGAGGCTCTCGACGAAGTACACGATGCTCTTTCGTCCTGGCAGGCTGCCCAGTGCGTCCACGACGGCCCTGAGCCCCGCCAGCGATGCCTCGCCGCCATACTCGGCCAGGACCTGGCGGTGCCCCTGCTCCATCCTCAACTCCATCTCCGCGAGCAGGCGCTCCGAACGCGAGAGCGAGTCGAGGTACTTCTCGCGCTCGCCGACACTGACGAAGCCAGTGCCGGATTCCGCACCCGCCGTCGGCGGCTGGTTGGGATCGAGGGCCGGAGCGTGACGTCCCCGGAGCCGTTCGGCGTCGGCAGTCGTGTTGGCGGGCACGGCCTGCGACAGCCGATCGACCGCGACGCGCAGCCGTTCCCGGTCATTCGTGAACGGCTGGAACGTCCGGAGCGCGAGATCCGCGAAGAAGACGCCCGCGTAGTCGCGACCGGGCAGGAGCCCCGCCACATAGGCCTGCGCGGCGGGTCCCGCGGCCCGGCGCCCTTCCGGGGACAGGCGATCGAAGAGGATCGCGGTCACCGACAATGGCTCGCCAGCGTCGGTGACCGGCGGCCGGGCCTCGATCGACGCGACGCTTCCGCCTGCCGCCGGCGCGGGAAGGCCTTCGGCGGGAGGCGCTGACGACGCCGGCGGAACAGGGACGCCGTTGTTCACGAAGCTGACGGACAGGATCTGCTGTCGCGCGCCGTCCTCGGTCAGCTCGAAGTCGGCCGGCCCGAGATCGGCGACCGTCTGCCCGCCGCGGTCGAGCACCGTGACGTCGATGAGCACGGCGGCCGTGGTCGTCTTGAGCGTGGGAGGCTGCGGCGGACTCTGAGCCGATGCCGCCACGAAGGGAAGGCAGCCGAGGACGCAGATCAACCTGCACACGGAGGCAACCTCCTTGCGTCAGTCGCGGAGCGTGAAATACGCCGCCCGGGACAGCTCGCGCTCCCCGTCGAGCACGCGAATCCTCAGCTCGTACGTTCCGGCCGGCAGCGCCGAGACCGGCAGCCGGCCGACATGCTGGACACGCTCCCCGGACGTCAGCGGGAGCGTCATCGGCGCCTCGGCCAGCGGCTCGCCGTTGCGGAGCAGCTGCGCGAGCACTTTCGCTTCGCGCAGGCGGCCGTAGACCGTGAAGTAAAAAGGCAGTTCGCTCGTCCTCGACTTCTCGATGGGCTCGCCCAGGCTCGGGTAGATGAGCACGCGCCCGACGTAGAGCGGCGCCGCCACGTGCGAAGCCACCGCTTCCTCCTCGCGGACCTCTTCGACGCGCCGTGCGAGAATCAGGCTGCTCATGCCCGGTACCGAGGCTTCCACTGGAGGCACGGTGAGGGTCCCGATTCGCGCGCTGCCCTGCCGCGCGCCCGCATCGAACACCACTGCCTCCATCGTGTACAGACCCGGCGCAAGGTCCGCGTCGCGATAGAAGAGGATCTCTCCTCGCTTCGCCGCGTCGACGTCTCCCGCCTCCCCGCTCAGGATGTAATCCTGGCTGAACTTCTGGACTTCCTGCCCCTCTCCATCGAGGATTCGCACCACGATCGCGGCTTGCGCGCTGTAGGTGGAGCGATGCTGATCCAGCGCGAAGCGCAGCACGCCAGTCTCGAGCCGCACGATCACCGGCGTCAGCCCGGGACGCGCCGGGTCCGGAAAGCTGAAACCGCCCGCGTGCACCGGGAAGGCGTTGGGAAGCGGCCTGCGGTTGAGGAGCGCCAGGGCCGGCAGCTCGAAGCTGCCGGAACTGGCCCTGCGCGGGCCTCCGCCAGCCCGGTATCCATTCCGCGCGAAGACACGCAGGCCCGGGCGTCGCACTTTCACCTGGATCGTCCGGAACTTGCCGTCGAACTGCGTGTTCGTGGGCGAGTAGGTGAGCAGGTAGTGGAACTGGTTGTCCTCGTCGATCCGCCTGAACGCCGCCGACATGTCGTTCGACTGCTCGACCAGGAAGCCGCCGGTGTCCTCGGCGAGCCTCGCGAGGCCCGTGCGCGAGTCCAGCCGGAGCGTGTCTTCGACGCGCTCGAACGACATCGTGAGCGGCTGGTGCGTCCGGATGGTGCCCGTGGAGTTCTGGAACATCCGCTCGTCGGCGAATGTCTCCACTTCCCTGCGCGCGTTCGCGAGCGTGCTCGTCGCCCGCAGTCCCTTGGCATCGATCGCGTACGCCGTGACGTTCGAGCGATTTGCTGCGTCGATGAGCGAGTCGAGGCTGGCCGACAGCGCCGGCGACGCCGGCAGGCCTTCCGAGAAAAGCACGATGGTCTTGCGGCCGGGATGTTCGGCGAGCGACCTGATCACCGCATGCAGCGCGAGCGTCGTGTCGTAGCCCCTGTGGTCCCGATCCAGGTTCTCGAAGGACCTGATCATGTTCAGCTCGGTCTGCAGGAGTTGCAGCTCGGTTTCGCGCCTGCCCAGCTCGGAGGCGTTCTGCGCCAGCGCCGCGCCGGTGCCCGTCACCGCGCCTGCCGCGGCAGATTCCGCCTGGCCGCGCAGCTCTGTGCGCCGCGCCATCAGCTCGTCAGCGCGCTGCACACGATCCTCGCCTGTGGAGTCTCCGGATGGCGTGACGCGCTCGATCGCCTTCCGCACCCGTGCGGGATCGGTCGTATAGGCCTGGAGCACGCGCACGCCGGGGTCGGCAGCAAACACGCCGATCCGGGCCTTCGCTTCCCCGCTCATCGGCAGATACGCGAGCGTGGCCCGCTGCGCCAGCCGCAGCGTCTCCGACGTCAGGTGATCGAACAGGATGGCGGTCGTCGGCGGAGTTTCGTCGAGATCGACTCCGGCGGCAGCTTCGGTTCCCGAAGGATTCACGATCGTGGTCGGAGCCGGTGCGCGCCAGGCCACCCCCACCCCGATGCCGCTGCCGCGCGACACCCGCGTGAACGACGCTATCGTCTGCGGGACCCCCTCCTCGCTGAGCTGGAAGTCCGACGCCGACAGATCGGTCACGGGCCGCCCGGCCCTGTCGCGGACGACGACGTCGACGAGCACGGCGGTGACGCCGGAGCTGTAGGACTGCTGACCGGCCGGCCCGGGGGACTGCGCGTAGACGCCGGCTGTCAGCAGAAGGAGCGCGAGGATCGGCGGGTGTGCTCGAATCAAATCCCGACTCCTGGTCCTCCGCCCGAAGGCGGAAGCTACGATCTTCTGCCTGATCTTCTTCCGCCTAAAGGCGGAAGCTACGATTTTTCCGCCTGATCTTCGCTCGAAAGCAGAGGATCGTAGCTTCCGCCTTTAGGCGGAAGATCACTACTTCACTCCACCAGCCGCAGCATCGTCACGCCCGACACCTGAGCCGCGCCCTGGCGCACGACGGCACGCAGCTCGTACGTGCCCGGCGCAAGCTGCTCGACGGGCAGCCGGCCGACCTGCTGAATCCGGCCCGAACGATCCGCGGCCGGGAGCGGCAGCGGGAGCTGAGCGACCGCGTTGCCGTCCAGGAGGAGCTCGAGAGTCGCCTGCGGCACCGGTCCGCCTTCCGCCGGGTAGACGGCGAAGTAGAACGCCACTTCCTTCGCGGCCTTGCTGACGGCCTCGCCCAGGTTTGGGTAGAGGACGACTTCCCCAACCTGCAGCGGGTTGTCCGGCCGGCGCTCCTTCTCGGAGACCTTCTCGGCCCGCCTGACGAGCACCACGCTGCTCATGCGAAGCCCGGCCGGATCCGCGCGCGGAACCTCGACGGTAGACAGGCGAACACTCGACTTGCCGGACGGGGCATCGTAGACGACCGTTTCCATCGTGTAGAGCCCGGCCGGCAGCTCCGGCTCGCGGTAGAAGACGACTTCCCCCTTCTGCGCCAGGTCGAGACCGCTGAGCGGACCGCCGACTTCGTAGTGCTGGCTCACCTTCCGCACCATCTGGTTCTGCTGGTCGAGGAAACGGACGACGACGGCGAAATCGGACGAGTAGGTCTTGCCGTCGCCGGTCGGCTGGAACGTCAGGCCAGCCGTCCTGAACGAGACGACGACGGGGACGAGCCCCGGCCGGCTGCCCTCGGGGAACCGGAGAGCCCCCGCCTGGACGGGAAAGGCGTTCGGCAGCGGCTTCTGCGCGAACGCCCCGAGCGCCGGCGCTTCCCACGGGTTCACGGGCAGGCCGCCGGGGTCGCGGAGCGCGAAGTAACCCTTCCGCGCGGCAACGGTCACGCCGGACCGCTTCACCTTCACCTCGATATTCCGGAACCGGCCGTCGTAGACCTCGTTGGTCGGCGTGTAGCCCAGCAGGTAATAGTTGTGGAGGTCGTCCTCGATCCGGGAGAAACCCTGGCGCAGGTCGTTGGTGCTGTCGAAGAGCAGGCCGCCCGTGTCCTGCGCGAGCTGGCCGAGACCGCTCTGCGGGTCCTGCCGAAGCACGTACTCGTTGTCCTCGAGGCTCTTCGTGAGCGCGCCGCCGCCGGCATCGCCGGCATATCCCGTGTCGATCCCGACCCTCCCGGCCTGGTTGACGCGGTCCCGGATTTTCGCCTGCTCGCTCTCGGCCCGCAGGCCCACGGCGTCCATCGTGTAGATGCTCACGTTGGCGCGGTTCGCCGCGTCGATGACGCCGAGGAACAGGCGCTGCACGGCCGGCGGGATCTGCACGCCTTCGGAAAAGAACACGAGGCTCTTGCGCCCGGGCAGCCGACTCATCGAGTGGATGATCGCGAACAGCCCGTTGGTCGTGGAGTAGCCCTGCTGATCGCGCTCCATCACGTCGAAGTCGCGGAGCATGTCCGCTTCCATCTGAGCCAGCATGGCGGCTCCGGCGGCCGTGCCGACACCGCCTGAATTCCCGGCACCGGCGCCAGCCACGGCGGCATCGGCGGTCTGCGACGAGGCCGCGGCCTGCCTTTCGGCGTTGGCGAGCTGCTGCTGACGGTCCGCCGAGTTGAAGCTGGCCGAAGCCCGCGTCGCCAGCCTGTCGAGCGCCTGGCGCAGGATGCGCGCGTTCCGGGTGAACGGCGCATACGAGGCCAGCGAGAGGTCCACGCCGAAGATCCCTATGTAGCTCGGGGTCTCCTCACGGTTGCCGAGGTAGTTCTGGGCCGCCTGCACGGCGAGGCGTCGGGCCTCAGGGGTGAGGCGATCGAAGACGAGCGCCGTCACGATCGGCCTCGCGCTGTCTGAGGGCGACGCGCCGACGCCCACCGTGGCGCCCGAAGGGGGGGCGGCCGCCTTCGGTGCCCCGGCAGCGCCGGGCGTCCCGGGTTCCCTGAACACAGGCTGGAACGAGCCGAGCTTCTGAGGGACGCCGTCCTCGAGGATCTCGAAGTCCGACTCGGAGAGGTCCCGCACGGGTTGACCCCTCCGATCGCGCACGACCACGTCGACGAGCACGGCCGTGACGTCATCGCGAAGCGTCCCGGCACGCTGCGGCTCCTGCGGCTGCTGCGCGTACCCTGTCGGCACCGCCAGGGCGGCAACTACTGCGGCTACAGTGAGGTGGCGTCGCATCACTGACCGCCTACCGACTGAGGTCCGCTGCGCTGCGTGCGCGCGAGCCGGTCGAGGCGGATGAACTCCTCGCGGGCGC
>DASPFV010000097.1:0-11087 GCA_035620975.1 Vicinamibacterales bacterium | reverse complement strand
TCGGTCGACCCCGGCCGGACGCTCGTGCTCGGCGACAGCCCCGGACGGCTCCACTGGCGCTGGCAGTTCGAGCTCTACCCCGTCGACCCCTCGAGAACACGGCTGCTCTCGCGGACGCGCATCCGATCGGGACCGACGCCGGGCGCGAAGGCGCTGGCGCTGCTGCTGCGCCCCGTCACCTTCGTGCTCACCCGGAAGATGCTCTTCGACGTGAAGCGGCGAGCCGAGCGCGGCGCGCACAATGGAGCGCACGCCGCGCCGGTGGCTTCCTAAATCGGGTTCCAGGTTCCAGGTTCCGGGTTCAAGGTTCGGGTTTCCGATTCCCGGTTCCTGGTTCGACGCTGGGCGCCGCTACGGTTTCAGTATCACTTTCACGCACTCGTCTTCCTTGTTGAGGAACATGTCGTACGCCGCCGGCGCCTCGTGGAGCCGCATCCGGTGGGTCACGACGAAGCTCGGGTCGATCTCGCCGCGCTCGATCCGCCCGAGGAGCGGGCGCATGTAGCGGTGCACGTGCGTCTGTCCCGACTTCAGCGTGAGCGATCGGTTGACGATCGCACCCATCGGGAACTTGTCGATGAATCCTCCGTAGACACCGGCAACCGACACCGTCCCGCCGCTGCGGCATTCCATGATGGCCTGCCGAAGCGCGACCGGGCGATCGGTTTCCAGCATCATCGCCTGCTTGACCCGATCGTATGCGCCGACGATGCCGGGGGCGTGGCCTTCCATGCCGACGGCGTCGATGCAGTGATCGGGGCCGCGTCCGCCGGTCATCTCGAGCAGCGCCTCGTGGACGTCGGCCTGCTCGTAGTTGATCGTCTCCGCTCCCGCCCGTTCGTGCGCCATTCGCAGGCGATACGGGAAGCGATCGATGGCAATGACTTTTTCGGCTCCGAGCAGATACGCGCTCTTGATGGCGAAGAGACCGACAGGGCCGCACCCCCAGACCGCCACGATGTCGCCCGGCTGGATCCCGCAGTTCTCGGCGGCCATGTACCCGGTCGGGAAGATGTCGGAGAGGAACAGCACCTGCTCGTCCGACAGCCCGTCCGGCACCTTGATGGGCCCCACGTCCGCGAAGGGGACCCGCGCGTACTCCGCCTGGCCCCCGGCGAACCCGCCGAGCATGTGGGAGTAGCCGAAGATGCCGCACGGCGAGTAGCCCCACAGCTTCTCGGCCATCCACGCGTTCGGGTTCGAGTTCTCGCAGAGCGAGTACATCTCGCGCTCGCACTGGAGGCAGTGCCCGCACGCGATGGGGAACGGCACGACGACGCGGTCGCCGACCGCGAGGTTCTTCACGCCATCGCCGAGCTCGACCACCTCGCCCATGAACTCGTGTCCGAGCACGTCACCCCGCTTCATGGTCGGAATGAGCCCGTTGTAGAGGTGCAGATCCGACCCGCAGATCGCGGTGCTCGTGACCCGTACGATCGCGTCACGCGGGTTGAGGATCCCGGGATCCGGCACGTCACGCATCTGCACGTTCTGTGTCCCGTACCAACACGTCGCTCTCATCGATTCACTCCTGCAAGCGTTCGAATTTCTTCGGGATTCGCTGCCGGCTGCGCCGGCCGCCGGAGGCCGGGGCCCTCGGACACCGCCACCTCGCCCACCTCCAGCAGTTGCTTGAAGCGGCGCAGATCGTCGCGAATCTGCCAGTCCGGCTCCTCGCCGAACAGCCAGGCGATGCTGCGCCCGATCGTCCCCGCGGGCGGCGAATAGAGCAGCTGCACGTGGACCTCCGTTCCGCGTGCGCCGGGCGCGCGCGCGAACCGCACCGAGCCACTGTTCCTGATCCGTGAGCCTTCGAGCGACCGCCACGAGATCCACTCCGGCTCGCGCTCGGCCACGATCTCGGCCTCCCATTCCACGGTCATGCCCGCCGGCGCCTTCGCGCGCCAGCGCGAGCGCTTTGCGTCGAGCACCTGGACGGACTCGAGGTGTCGCATGAAGCGTGGCAGGTTCTCCAGGTTGCGCCAGAAGCCGTAGACCTCCTCGATCGATCGATTGATGGTGATCGCTCGCTCGATCCGCACGTCCTGACTGCGCCGGGCGCCCCGACGCGGCCGGCCGCGCGCGCGATCCTGCCGGCCTGTCATCTGTGCCGCACATTGGAGGTCCAGAGCCGTGACGCCGAGAACGGCGGCAATGGCCGCTCCCAGCCGGGCGTTGTCCGTGTCCTGGCGGTTCATCGCCGAGGCGAGCATCGAGAGGTCGAGCGCGTCGCCCCCGACGCGCGCCCACAACCAGGCGGCCTGGTCCGGATTGCTCAGGATGGCCGTGCCCGTGCCGATCTCGCGGGCGCCGAACGCCCGCAGGAGCGCGATGACCCGCGGGTCGTCGCGCAGCCCGATCATCCGCGCGAGCTGGCCGGGCGCGAGCAGCTCGGCCGCGCCGAGGCCGATACTGAACCAGCCCAGGGCGACGGCCAGCGACGAATCGCCGCGTTCGGGGTTCCGATGAGTGTGCATGTCCGCTCCGATCCCTTTTTGTCTGTGAATCTGCCGTGAGTCTGCGTTTCCCGAGCCGGCAACAGTCGAGCCGCAGCCGTGCTGCCGGTCGGGTAACGTCGTGCAAGCCACGATCCGGTGAAGTGCGGCGTTGCGGCGCGCGACATGTGCGCCGCACGGCTTCTGACGAGTTGTGATTCGGAACAGGACGAGTGAGGAATTGCAACGCGAACCGGCCGCCGAGCCGCGAGCAGCGAGCCCGTGCCTCAGCTGCCCGACGGCTTGCCGATCGCGAAGACGTGCTGGTCGGTGCGGAGGAAGATCTGGCCGTCCGAGATGGCCGGCGACGCGACCGCCCGCTCGCCGATCGGGTTGCGCGCCACCACCTGCGGCGGTCGTCCGGCCCTCACGACGACCGTATCGCCGTTCTCGCTCACGAAGTAGACGTGCCCTCCCCCGGCGACGGGCGACGCCGAGAAGACCCCTTCGACGCGCTCCTGCCAGAGCCGTTCGCCCGTCGCGGCGTCGACGGCGGTCAGCACCCCGACGTCGTTCGCCATGTAGACCGCACCGTCGTAGTGGAGCAGCGAGGACACGTACGGTGCGCCGGTCGGCACCTGCCACACGAGCCGGCTGCCGCTCACGTCGCCGCGCCCGCCCGGCCGGATGGCCATGTACGGGCCGCTGCGGTACCCCCGGCTCGCGTAGATCACGCCGTCGTGGAACACCGGCGACGGGATGGGGAACCGGTTCGCCTCGCCGGCATGCCACAGGAAGGCACCGGTGCGTGGATCGTACGCATCGATCCGTTCGCTCGAGTTGACGATGAGCTCCACCCCGAACGCCCCCTCCACGACGAGGGGCGTGCTGTAGGAGGATCGCCCCTTCCCGCGATCGGTCCGCCAGCGCTCCTTGCCCGTGGCCTTGTCGAGCGCGAGGAGATACGACGAGCTGGTGTGATCACAAAGCAGAATCAGGAGGTCGTTGTAGACGACAGGAGACGATCCGTGCCCCCACTGGATGTCGAAGGGCGCGATCTCGCGGCCGAGGTGCCGCTGCCACACGATGCCGCCGCCGTCGTCGAGCGCGACGATCTGGCCCGTGCCGAACCACGCGTACACGAGCTTTCCGTCGCTGACCGGGCTCGGCGAGGCGAGGTTGTGCTTGTCGTGCACGGGCGTCAGCTCGCCCTCCGCCTCGATGCGACGATCCCACACGCGCCGGCCGTCCTGCCGCGAGAACGCCTCCACGAGGAAGTAGGTTCGCCCGTCGTCGCTCGCCGGAAGGGGCTCGATCGCGCGCTCACCCAGCGCCGTCGCATCTCCCCCCTGGACCAGCCGGGGATGGTTGCCGGGCCGGCGGACGCCGCTGCCGAGCTGCGACGTGACGTACACCCGGTCCGCGGCGACGATGGGCGTCGAGATGCCGGCGCCGCCAATCGGCGCCTTCCACGCGACGGTGTCGGTCGCGCTCCAGCGCAGGGGGAGCGCCGCATCCGGCGCGACGCCGGCCGCGTTCGGCCCTCTCCAGTGGGGCCAGTCCGCACCGTCCAGTGCCACGCCGAACACGCTCAGCAACAGGGCCAGGATCGGGAGCTTCATCGGCGCATCTTACAGGGTTCCGGGTTCCAGGTTCCAGGTTCCCGGCTACTCAGCCTGGCGTGAGCGCGCGGCCGATGTCGAGGCCGAATTGCGGCTTGTCGCGCGTGCCCTCCACCTTGATCGGGATGCGGCTTCCTCCACCCTTCCGGCTGAACAGCGGCTGTGCCAGCTTCGCGAGTACGGCTTTCCACCCCTCGGTGGTTTCGGAGAGCGAGGCATCGAGCAGCAGGTCGCCCCGGAAATCGAGTGTCTCGGCTGTCAGGGAATAGGTACCGGCGAGGCGCACGGATGCCCCGGGGACCCCGAACGTCAGCTGCTGGAACGTGAGCTGCCCGTTGTCGAGCTTGAATCGGCCTTTCATATTCGAGACGACGCTCTCTCCGTCGGCCTCTCCAGCCTCCCCGCGGCCGCGGCGGCTCAGGGTGTCGATGCGTTTCTGAATGTCGAAGTTCGCAAAGCGCGCCTCGCGCAGCGCAAAGTTGCCCTCCAGCCGGAGTTTCTCGAGGACGTCGCGGTCGCCGGGCGGAATCTCGAGCCTGGTCTCCAGCGCCAGCGCCCCCACCAGCGGCGGCTTCCCCGAACGCAGGGCAAGTGTCAGGACGTCTTCGATGCGCCCCTTCGAGATGGTCACGTCCAGCGCGATCAGACGGCCCTTCACGTCCTCGGCCCGGACGATCGCTCCCTCGGCCCGGATCAGCGTGGATCCGAGCGTCGCGTCCACCGGCGTCAGCCACGTGTCGCCGCTCGTCCCGTCCACGACCGCCTGGAACCGCGTCTTCAGGTGAACCGGTCTTCCGCCGATGTCGATCGAGAAATCGGGTGTGTCCGTGTCGCCTTCGACGTCGAGCCGCTCCAGCACCCCGCTGAACCGGCCCTCGGACGCGAGGATCCCGCCGATCCCCTTGATGGTGTCGAGATTGGCGTTGGTGAAGCTGTAGGTCCCCTCGATGGCCGTCCTGCGCGGCTCGCGCTGATTCCAGGGGCCGAACGTGCCGCGCGTCTCGATCCGGCCAGACGGCTTCGGGTTCGTCAGCGAAGCCGCGAAGCTGGCGGGACCATCAGGCCCGAAGTCGTCGACGACCAGGTCGTGGATCGCGAACACGCGAGGGGGCTTGCCCGGCTTGCTCGAGGCGATCTCCAGGCGCGCGTCGGTGGACGCGATCCGGCCAATCGTGAGAGAGGAGGGGGCGGCCTCCTCGATCGGGCCGCCCTCGCCCGCACGCGAACGTGACGCGGCGTCGTCCTTCGATCTGTCGGCCGCGTCCTTCGAACTCCCACTGCCCCCGGCCTCGCTCTCGTCGTCGTCGCCGGCCGGGATGTGGAGCTCGAGACCGTGGAGCGTGACCGAGTGCAGCCGGAGCGGACGCTGCAGCAGACCGGCCAGGCCGGCGGCGGCCGAGAACGACTCGATCGCGATGAGCGGCGGCACGTCAGTGCGGCCGCGATGCCTGATGACCAGGCCCTCACCGGAAATGGTGGGGCGCGGAAATACCGAGAGCTGAAACGTGCGAAGCTCGATGCGGGCGTCGAACCGGCTGCCGAGCGCCTCGAGGACGCGATCCCGGGCGAACGGCGTGAGCCGGGTCGCCAAGGAGAGCAGGATCGCGGCACTCGCGAGGAGCAGCGCGGTGGCAATGACGAGGCGACGCCTCGTCTGCGGATTCGACAGGCGGGAAGTAATTGCAGACACGGGGCTGCGCTCTGGCAAGAAGAAGGCCGTGCTGCTTCCAGCACTCCAGTGCCAACGCGTGCACTCTCATTCTGGCTCAACCAGTTCAAATCTGCGGTACACGCGTTGCTAAAGCGACACTCAGGTAGAGATCTGTGACTCCGAACACCACTAAGCGGCACGGCGGGGACTGACGGCGGATGCCGACGGTTCTCATCGTGGAAGATGATCCGGACATGCGCGAGCTCGAGCGGGTGGCGCTGGAGCACAGCGGGTACGAGGTCCGGGCCGCCGACAACGGCCGCGAGGGCCTCCGTCAGACGTGGGAAGCCCATCCGTGCGTCATCCTCCTCGATTTGATGATGCCGGGGATGGACGGCCTGGCGTTCCTGGCCGAGTTGCGCAGGCACCAGTGGGGCCGCCGGATCGCAGTCGTCTGCGTGACCGCCGCGGGGCCGGAAATGACGGAGCGTGCGCTGCAGCTCGGGGCGCGCGAGGTGGTCGAGAAGCCCGCCGATTTCGACGAGCTCTGTGATCTGGTCCGCCGGCACTGTTCACCGGCATCGCGCTCGTCTCTCTCCTGAGCCCGGCGTCGTGCGCTACACTTCTCCGCTCTGGAGGAGTGAATGGCCCTCTCCCGAGTCCTCCCCTTCACCATTCTGCCCGCCGCTGCAATAGTGGCGACGTTGCTGGCAGCGGCGCCGGCCCCGCGGGTCCAACCTGCGCAGCGGCCTCAGCCGCAGCCGGCGCCGGAGCCGGACGACCAGGTGCGGATGCTGGTCGGGCGGCTGGACCTGGAGAGATACAAGGCCACCATCAAGGGACTTACCCGATTCGGGGATCGCCGGCAGGGCACGGATCGCAATCGTGCCGCCATCGACTGGATCGAAGCGCAGCTGAAGACTTCAGGATGCACGAACACAGAACGCCTGAGCTACGAGTACCACCCGCCTCCGCGCGGGACGACCCCCGGCGGGCGCCAGGGGGGTGGCCGCGCCGGAGGCCGGGGCGGGCGCGGGGGCTTGGTGGTGAAGGGCAATCGGGGACCGACCGGCGTCAACAACGATCCTGCCCGGCAGTCGGATCCGAGGCTGCGCGAGCTCAACATGCAACCCTCGACGGCAGGGCCGCGCGAGCAGATCTACTGCACGAAGACTGGAACGACGCGGCCAGGCGAGATGTACATCATCGGCGCGCACATGGATGGAATCGGCTACGGAGAGGCTGCCGACGACAACGGCTCCGGGACGGCCATCGTCATGGAGCTGGCGCGCGTGCTGAATTCGCCGGACGTGCAGACCGAATGCTCCATCCGGTTCATTCTCTGGAACAACGAGGAAACGGGCCTGAACGGCAGCCGAGCGTATGTCGAGCAGCGTCGGGGCCTGCAGGGGCGCGAGGATCCGCCTGACTCCGGCCGGTACCCGGAGCCGCGATGGCTCGGCATGATTCAGCACGACATGATGCTGTTCGACCACGGGATGCCCCGGGCGGACGGGACGCTGGGCCCCGACCAGCGCCCGGAGGCCGACGTGAACATCGAGTTCGCCGGCGCCTCGAAGAAGGCGGCCGAGTCGCAGGCGCTCGCGTGGGCCTTCCGTGCCGCCAACGAGCGGTATGCCACGGACTACCCGGCGGCGGTGGGAAACCGCATGCAGAGCACCGACTCCGTGCCGTTCCAGGACGACGTGGCCGCGATCAGCCTCCGCGAGAACGAGCGCGGGGCGCAGATCGGGTTCGGCTGGAACCCGCACTGGCACCAGCCGACCGATCTGTTCGCGACCTTCAACGATCAGGACTTCCGGCTCGGATTGAACGCGGCCCAGACGACCCTTGCGGCGGTGGCCCGGCTCTCGGGCGCGACAGTGAAGCAGTAGCGCGCAACTCTTAATTCTTTCGTTGACAGGCTTCCGGAATCGAGATAGAGTCCCCGGAATTCTTAATTTCTTAAAACCATGGCCAGACGCCGCTCTCCCACGCTGACCGACGTCGAAGCCAGGATAATGGCCGTGCTCTGGCAGCAGCAGCAGGCCACAGTCGCCGACGTGGTCGCGGCACTGCAGGCTCGAAGGTCCCCCAGCTACAGCACCGTGCAGACCATGCTGCGGATTCTGGAGCAGAAGGGATACGTCGCGCACGAGAAGATCGGCCGCGCGTTCGTCTACCGCCCGATCATCGACCAGCGGCAGGCCCGTCGCAGCGCGCTCAGTCATCTCGTCTCGAGGCTGTTCGAAGGCTCGCCGGCCCTGCTCGTGCTGAACGTCCTCGAGGACGAGCGAATCGATCCAGCCGAGCTGGAGCGATTGAAAAAGCTGATCGACAGCAGGTAGCCACTTCGGAGGAGGCACAAGAGTGGACGCAGTGCTCAACTGGGCCTGGCAGGGATGCGTCCTCGCCCTCGGGGCGGAGGTCCTGCTGCGGACGGCAGACCGCGCCAGCGCGGCGACGCGGCATGCCTTGTGGTGGCTCGCGCTCCTGCTCGTGCTGGCGCTGCCAGCGCTCGGGTCCGCGCTCCCGGGGCAGGCCTGGGCGGTGCCACCCGGGGCGGCACCGGCCGGCGAGCCGCGCGCCGTCGATTTCGCCAATCTCCCGCTGCTGCGCGTGCCCCAGTGGAAGACGGGCGGTTTGCTGCTGGTGGCGCTGTGGGGCGGGTGGGTGCTGGTGTCGGTGATCCGTTTCCTCCGCGCGATGGGAGGTCTGTGGCGGGTCCGGCGAGCCTGCCGCCCGTTTCCGGCACTGCGGGAGGCGGGGCTTCGACACTGGCGCAGTCTGCGTGGCCGCGGCCGGCGAGCCCATCTGGCAACCTGCGGAGAGGTCCGGTGGGCCGGCGTGATCGGCGGCCGGACGCCCGTCATTGCGATTGCTCCGGCTGTTCTCGAGGCGCTGGACGATCGTGAGCTGGACCAGATCGTCGCGCACGAATGGGTGCACGTGCAGCGGCGCGACGACGTGCTGGTGATCCTCCTGACGCTGGTACGTGCCGTGGCCGGCTTCCATCCTGCTGTCTGGTGGATAGGCCGCCGTCTGGATCTCGAGCGCGAGCTGGCCTGCGACGAGCTCGCGGTGCACGTCACCGGTTCGGGCCGGGAGTACGCGCGCTGCCTCACGAAGCTGGCCAGCCTGCCGACTTCCAATCCGGCGCTCCAGCTCGTTCCCGCGGCAGGCTCCACTGCGCGTCTGACTTCGCGCATCGTCCGGCTCGTCGGCTCGAACGGCTACCCGTCACGATCCCATTCGCTCCTGGCGTTCTCGATCGTTGCGGCCGCCCTGCTGTGGCTTGCGCCACTCACGGCGAGCGTGGTGCTGGTCTCAACCGCCGCTCCCCGCGCTGGCGACGCAGGCCGGGAAGTGGTCCTGCGCTCGCCCGGCGAGCTGCCGGCCGGGGCCGTCGCCGGCCGGACCCACGACGACGAGGCCACTGAGCCATCGCGGCGGCCACGCGAACCTGCGGGTCCGGCGCATCTTCTTCGCCGGCAGATCGAGTCCTCGAGCGCCCGCGAGATCACGTCCCGTCCGGAGTCGATCTTCTCTATCGGGGACGTCGAAGCGGCACAATCCTTTTCGCAGCCCGTCAGCGACGTGCCCGGCGTGAGCCTTCCGCTCCCGCAGCCACTGCACGTGCTGCCGGGTGCCAGCAGTGTGCCGCCGGCACATGATGCGGTATTCTCCGCGCCGCCGGAATCCACGAACCCGTGGCGTACGGCCGCCAATTCGGGCCTGGCCATCGGACGGGGATCGCAGAAGGCGGCCGTGGCCACTGCCGGCTTCTTCGGCAGGTTCGGCCGCCGGATCGCGGACAGCTTCTGAGAGCCTCACCGTGCGCATTCACCTCGTCAATCCCAGCGACCTGTCCTTCGGCACTGCCGTCATCACGCCGAGATGGCTGTACGTGCTCGCCGCGGCCACGCCGGCCAGGTATGGCACGCCCGCGATCGTCGACGAGACGCTCGAAGCCCTCGATCCCTCGTCCGTGGATCCGGGGGACGTGGTGGGTATCGGCATTCACACGGCCAACGCGCTCCGCGGGTACCGGCTCGGGCGTGAAGTTCGCGCGCGAGGGGCGTTCGTGGTGTTCGGGGGGATCCACTCCAGCCTGTATCCGGACGAAGCACGGGACCACGGTCACGCGCACGCGGTCGTGACGGGCGATGGCGACCTGGTCTGGCCCGCCGTGCTCGCCGACTGCGAGGTCGGCCGTCCTCAGCCGCTCTACGTCGGCGGCCGCGTTGACGGGAGCTCCTTCCTCGCGGCGCGCTGGGACCTGATGCCGGCGGACAAATACATGTGGGGATCGGTGCAGACCGTCCGCGGTTGCCCCAAACACTGCTCGTTCTGCTCGGTCTGGCGCACGGATGGCCAGAAGCCGCGGCAGCGCGGCGTGGACGACGTGATTGGGGAGATCGTCCAGCTGCGGAGGCTCGGCTTCCGGTTCATCCTGCTGGCCGATGACAACTTCTATCCGGTGACGCTCGCGGATCTCGCTGCCGCTGCCAGGCGGAGCGATTCGGGGCAGCTCGAGACGCTGACGGCGCTGCGGCAGGAGCGGTTCGACCTGATGGCGCGGCTGGAGGGGTTGCCGGACGACGTGGTCTTCTACACGCAGATCACGATGGAAGCGGCGGAGGATTCCGAGTTCCTGGCGGCCATGCGGCGTGCCCGCATCCGCGGCGCGCTCGTCGGGATCGAGTCGGTGACGGCGGAAGGGCTGAAAGCCGTGTACAAGAACTTCAATGACGCCGGGGAGGCGCTCGTGACGAGGTTGCAGGCCTTCCGGCGCGAGGGTGTGCACGTGCTGGGCTCGTTCATCTTCGGCCTGCCGACGGATCGTCCGGAGACGTTCGAGGCGACGGCAGCGCTGGCGCAGCGCGCGGGGATTTCGTTCGCGCAGTTCGTCATGCTGACGCCGTTCCCGGGCACGGTCGATTTCGCCAGGTGGGAGCGCGAGCAGGCGTCCCCGGCGACGGTCGCGGGCGTCCCGGTCACGAGGTACTGGCTGATCCCGTCCGGCGAGCGGCCGAAGGTGTACACGCCGCATCCGGTGATGTCGGCGGACGAGATCCGGCAGCGCACGCAGGCGACGTGGGATCGGTTCTACCGGCTGGGCGCGATCTGGGAGCGGTCGACGTGTGTGAAGTCCTGGCGGGGTCGTCTGGCGTTCGTGCTGATCTCGAAGCTGTACCGCCAGATGTATGCGAACACGGGGATCGCGACCGACAGCGCGCGCGTCGCGCGGTCCGCGCGTCGCGCGCGGGTGCTGGCGCGGCTGGTCCGGCGCCTGTTCATCGGGACACCGATGCCGGACCTGGAGGTTCCCGGGGTTCCCGGGGGTCAGGTCTTGCACTGACGTACGAAGACTCCTTA
>DASPFV010000096.1:0-5898 GCA_035620975.1 Vicinamibacterales bacterium | reverse complement strand
GCGCCACGGCACGGAAGTGGCGCTCGTCTCGAAGCGCCTCGAGGGCGGCATCGAGGAGGCGTCGAGCTTCCTCGATCCGGCCGAGGGCAGCGAGGCACCCGCCGAGGCGCACACGCGCTTCGGCAGTGCGGGGATCGCCTTGGCCGAGCCGCGACGTGCGGGTCTGGACCGCGCGCCGAAGCAGCGGCTCGGCCTCGGCGGGGGCGCCGCGGGCGGTCAGCAGCCTGCCGAGCCCGAGCAGCACGGGCTCGACCGACGGATGATCACGATCCAGCGTGCGCTCGAGTCGCGACAGGGCCTCGCGATACAGGGGCTCGGCTGCCGGGTCGCCACGGGCCTGGAGGACTCCCGCCAGGCTTCCCTGCACGGCTCCGACCCGCCAGTGTTCGTCCCCGTAGATGCGCTGGAACATCGCGAGCGATTGCCGGAACAGTTCCCCGGCCTCCCCATAGCGTTCCTGGGCCGCCAGGGCCACGGCGAGGTTGTTCATCACCGTGGCCACATACGGGTGCTCCTGTCCGAAGAGCTGACGGTCCAGGTCCAACGCCTTCCGGTACAGCTCCTCGGCGTCGTCGTACTCCCCGCGATCGCGCAGCACGAAGGCGAGATTGTTCATCACCGTCGCGGTGTTGGGGTGCAGCTCGCCCAGGCGGCGCAGGTCGAAATCGAGGACGTGGCGGTAGAGCCGCTCGGCCTCGGCCAGCTCCCAGCGGTCGTACAGGAGGATGGCCAGGTTGTTCATGGCGGTGGCCGTCTCGAGATGGTCGTTGCCGAGAAGCGTCTGCCGCATGGCCAGGACGCGCCGTGCGACCTCGGTCGCGGCTTCGGTCTGGCCCCGGGAGCGCAGAATCGACTGCAGCCCCTCGAGATCGCTGGCGATCTCGACGTGCTCCTCTCCGAACGTCCGCTCGTGCAGCGCGAGCGCATCCCGCTGCAGCCGTTCCGCCTCGTCGTAGGCCCCGCGGTTCGCCAGCACCAGCGCCAGGTCCCGCATGGTCCGGCCGACGTCGGGGTGATCCGGCCCGAGGCGCCGCCGGCGCCGCTCGAGCGTTTCGCGCTGCAGACGTTCGGCCTCGTCGGGCTTGCCCATCTCGAGCCAGAGGCGCGCGAGCTCCGCGCTGGCGTCCGCGAGCGACGCGTCGTCGGGCCAGCGCGACGTTTCACGAAGCTCGAGCGATCGCTGGAGCAGGGGTTGCGCGCGGTCGAACACGCCGAGCTCTCGATAGATGCGGCCCAGCAGCAGCAGCATTTCGGCCTGGACCTCGGGCTGCTTCGCGAGGTCCGTCTCGACGCGACGCGCGCCCCGGTCGAGCAGCTCGCGCGCGGTGATGTCGGCCGGGTTGGCAAGCGCGGGATCGGCCACCTCGAACAGGCTGGAGAGGAACCGGCTCACCTCGCGCGCCTTGGCGGCCTCCTGCGAGGCGAGCCGCGCCTGCCAGGCCGTGCCGATCAGGCCGGCCACGAGCGACACGAGCACGAGCACCGCCGCGCCCGCCACGAGGGCGTGCCGGCGGAGGAATTTCGCCGTCCTGTACCCGACCGAATCGCGGCGGGCCGCAATCGGCAGTCCGGCCAGGTAGCGGCGGATGTCGTCGAGCAGGGCTCCGGCGCTGGCGTAGCGGCGCGCCGGGTCCTTCTGAAGCGCGCGCAGCAGGATGGTGTCGAGGTCTCCCCGGAGCTGGCGGCGGAGGCGGGCCGGGTCCGTGCCGCGTGCTCGCGCGATGGCCTCGGCCGTTGCGGGTGCAGCTTGTCCCGTCCGGTCGCGGCCGAGCGCTGCGGACGGGCGCTCGACGTCGCGCTCGGCGATCGCCCGTTCCACCTCGGAAGCCGTGAGGCGCGTCAAACGGTGAGGACCGTGCCCGGTCAGCAGCTCGTAGGCCAGCGCGCCAAGCGCGTACACGTCGGTGGCCGTCGTGACCGGCTCACCCCGCACCTGCTCGGGCGCCGCGTACTCGGGCGTCATCGGCCCTGTTCCGAGACGGGTCAACGTGCCGTCGGCGGGGCTGTCGTCCTCGTGCAGGACCTTCGCGATGCCGAAGTCCAGCAGCTTGACCGCGCCCTGCCCGGTCACGAGCGTGTTCGAGGGCTTGAGATCCCGGTGAACCACCAGGTTCTGGTGCGCATACTGGACGGCCTCACAGACTTCCGTGAAGAGCCGGAGCCTCGCCCGGACATCGAGCGCACGCGCGTCGCAGTAGGCAGTAATCGGGTGCCCCGCGACGTACTCCATCGCGAAGTACGGCCGGCCGTCGGGCATCATGCCGCCGTCGAGCAGTCGTGCGATGTTGGGGTGCTGCAGGCGAGCCAGGATCTGCCGTTCGCGCAGGAACCGCTCCTGGACCTCCGTGCCCCTCGGGCCGGCGCCGACCAGCTTCAGCGCAACCTGCTGTTCGAACTGACCGTCGGCGCGTTCGGCCAGGTACACGCGCCCCATGCCGCCGCGTCCGATCTCTTTCAGGAGACGGTACGGCCCGACGATCATCCCCTCGCGTTCCGTGTCTGCGACGCCGGCTTCCCCGGCACTGACGAGGGCTCCGGCATACTCCACGGCGGGCGTCTCGAGAAACCGATCCGCGGCGGCATCGGCGGCGACCAGTCGTTCGATCTCGCCGCGCAGCCGGGGATCACCGCCGCAGGCGCGGCTGATGGCTTCAGCCCGGGCCGAGGGTTCGAGGTCGAGCACCTCGTCGAGAATCGCGTCGATGCGGGACCAGTCCTCGGGGCTGAAATCGGCGGGCAACTGGGCGTCCGGTCAGCGCTGCATGGCGTCGAAGAGGAACGCCCGCGCCTTGCGCCAGTCGCGCTTGACCTGATGCGCCGGAACGGCGAGCGCCTCTGCGGTCTCCTCGACCGAGAGACCCGCGAAGAATCGCAGCTCGACGATACGCGCCAGCCGGTCGCTGAACGACTCGAGTCGGCTCAAGGCGTCGTCCAGCGCGACCAGCTCGCCCGCACGATCGGTCGAGAGCTCCTCTGCCTCGAGCGGAATGCGCTGGAGCTCGCCGCCACGCTTCTGGCGCGCGGCCGTTCTCGCGTAGTCGATGATGATTTGCCGCATCGCCCGGGCGGCCACGGCAAAGAAGTGCCCACGGTCGGTCGGCTGGGCCCGCGCCCGGTCGGCGAGCTTGAGATACACCTCGTGGACCAGGACCGTCGTGTTCAGCGTCTGGTTTGGCCGGGCGCGCGCGAGCTGACGACGGGCCGCGGCGCGCAGCTCGTCGTAGACGAGATCGAAGACGTGGTCGATGGCCCGGGGATCCCCGCCCCGAACTGCCTCGAGCAGCCGGGTGATCTGGCCGTCCCCGTCGCCACCATCCGGAGGGTAGCAAGGATCCCAAGGGCTCATGGCAGCTCGGCCCGCGGGCGGCTCCTGCGGGCCAGAAATTATAGCTGCCACGGGGTTCGTCCCTCCAGCGCTTCCGGAGGTCGAACGCCCGCCCTCCCGGCCGCCAATGGCAGCCGGGAAGAGGAAGCGCGGACTACGGATGTATGAGGTGGGGAGCGACCGTATCCTGATGAGCTGTCGACTCTTCGCCGGCCACCAACGGCCGGCCGGCACCTGGAGTCTGGCTGCGGGCGGCGAGCGCCCGCGTGGCTTCGTTCGCGCGCAACAGGGTGGTCTCGTACATGCGGATCCAGATTTCGGCCGACTCACGAAGGGCCACGTTTTCCTGTGAAAGACGCGCGATCTCGAGCGCCAGCCGGCGGTTCTCTTCGCGCAGACGTTCGCGCTCGGCCCGGAGCCGATCACTCTCGGCCAGTGTGAGGCCGAGCGCCTGCTCCAGTCGGCCGGCCATCGAGGAACAGATCCGCGTGTCGATTGGTGCGTGTGACCCAGCCATCATAAAAACCTCTGGGAACGTGGACGCCATCCGGCGCCGGTCGGGTGCCCTAGAGCGGGCCGCTTACTTGGAATAACGACATCGGCGGGCAAAAGAGAACAGCCGATCGGAAATTTTCATTAAGGGGGACCCCTGATGGGCGCCGGGAACGGGCAACCCGAGACGCGCGCGGCGCCAACCCGGTATATAGTCCCGTGCACCCACATCCACGATTTCGAGAGGCGACCCGCATGAAATTCGGCGTGAACACGTTCATCTGGTCCGAGGCCTTCGATCGGTCGAACCTGCCGCTGCTGCCCCGGATCAAGAGCTGGGGCTTCGACGGCGTCGAGGTGCCTCTCTTCAGACCGGGGGAGTTCCCGGCCGCGGAAATCCGGAGGGGTCTGGAGGAACACGGTCTCGAGTGCACGGTCTGTTCCGTGCTGCTCGACGGCCTCAGCCTCATCAGTGATGACGGCGATCTCCGCCGCAGGACGCAATTACACCTGCGCGATGTGGCGAAGGCGGCGGCCGAGGCGGGCGCGAAGGTCGTCGCCGGGCCGCTGTACTGTCCTGTGGGGTACCTGCCCGGCCGCCGCCGGACGCCGGAGGAGTGGAAGCGGGCGGTCGAGGGGTATCAGTCCCTGGGCGACACGCTCGCCAGCCACGGGGTCACGCTCGCCATCGAGCCGCTGAACCGCTTCGAGACCTTCTTCCTGAACACCGCGGCCGACGCCGCCGCTCTGGCTGCCGAAATCGACCACCCCAACATCGGGATTCTCTTCGACACGTTTCACGCCAACATCGAGGAGAAGGACATCGGTGCGGGCTTCCGCCGCATCGGCCGTCACCTGCGCCACGTGCACACCTGCGAGAACGATCGCGGCGTGCCGGGCAGCGGGCATGTCGAGTGGTCCGGCGTCTTCCAGGCGTTACGCGAGATCGGGTACGACGGCTGGCTGACGATCGAGAGCTTCGGGTTCGCGCTGCCCAACCTGAGCGCGGCGGCGGCCATCTGGCGCGACATCGAGCCCTCGCCCGAGTCGATCGCCTCCGACGGCGTCCGGTTCCTGAAGCAGCAGCTGGCGGCCTGACCGCGACCGGCCGGCTGGCCGCCGGACGCGTGCGAGCGCCTTCCGTACAATACGCGGGAACCATGGATCCCGAGATCGTGTCGTCCGCGCCCGCGGTGCGCGTCAGCCTCGTGATCATCGGACCGCCCGGCAGCGGGAAAGGCACGCAGGCGCAGCGCCTGGCGGAGCGCTACGGCATCCCGCACATCTCGACGGGCGCGATCCTGCGGGCCGCCGTCCGTGAAGGCACGGCGCTCGGACGGCAGGTGGAGGAGACACTGACCCGCGGCGGGCTCGTGAGCGACGCCCTGATGACGGATCTGGTCCGCGATCGCCTCGCACAGCCCGACGCGCGACGGGGCTTCGTGCTCGACGGCTATCCGCGCACCGCGGCGCAGGCCGTCGCGCTCGACAGCATGCTCGCCAGCGCGCCGCCGATCGTTGCGCTGATCGCGGTGGACGATGGGGAGATTGCCCGCCGGCTCGGGCTGCGCCGCGTGTGCGAAGCCTGCGGGATCACGCAGTCGGCAACCGATGTCTCGGCCGAGGAAGGAGAGCCATGTCCCTACTGCGGCGGCAGGCTGGTGCGGCGTCAGGACGACGACCCGGAGACCGTCCTCAACCGCCTGCAGACGTATGCGACGTTGGCCGCGCCGGTCATCGCCCATTACGAACGACGTCCGACGTATGCGGCGGTCGACGGGCTGCGCGCACCCGACGAGGTGACCGCCACGCTGCGCGCGCACATTGACAGGGTCACGAGTCGACGGGCGTCGTGATCACAGGCGTCACGGAGGATCCCGGAGGAGAGCGTCAGTGTCCCCCTGCTGAACGTTGAACCCGGAACCTTGAACCCGGAACCTTGAAGGCGGAAGTCGACTCATGCAGCGAATCGAAGTGCGCGAACCCGGCGGCCCGGAGCGGATGCTCGTCGCGGACGTGCCCGTGCCGGAGCCCGGCCCGAACGACGTGCTGATTGCCGTATCGGTGAGCGGCGTCAATTT
>DASPFV010000095.1:0-43866 GCA_035620975.1 Vicinamibacterales bacterium | reverse complement strand
GAACGTGAAACAAGTGGCGCGGCCCAATCGTACTCGTCTACAAGGAGGCGAGTATGGCATTGGGACGCCCCAAGGTTGCGCTGATCCTGACGGATGACGAGCGCGTGCAGTTGAACTCGTTGGCCCATCGATCGCGGACGGCACCGCATCTGGCGCGCCGCGCACGGATCATCCTTGCGTGCGCGGAAGGCGTCGCCAACAAGGTTGTCGCGAAGCGGCTGCGCCTGTCGCAGGTCACCGTCTGCAAGTGGCGTGGGCGGTTTGTTCGCGAGCGGCTGGATGGGTTGTATGACGAGCCGCGGCCGGGAGCGCCCCGCCGGGTCACCGACGAGCAGGTCGAGCAGGTGATCGTCCGGACGCTGGAAGAGACGCCGCGTGGCACCACTCACTGGAGCGTCCGGGGCATGGCGAAGGCGAGCGGCCTTGGCCGCACGACGGTGCAGCAGATCTGGCGGGCATTCGGTCTGCAACCGCATCGCCGCGAAACGTTCAAGCTGTCGACCGACCCGCTGCTGATCGAAAAGGTCCGGGACATCGTGGGGCTGTACATGCATCCGCCGACGCATGCCGTCGTGTTTTGCGTGGACGAGAAGGCCCAAATTCAGGCCCTCGATCGCACCCAGCCGGTCTTGCCGATGCGACCGGGTCAGGTGGAGCGCCGCACGCATGACTACCGGCGCCATGGAACGACAACGTTGTTCGCCGCGCTCAATGTGAAGACCAGTGAGCTGATCACGCAGTTTCATCAACGCCATCGCTCGACTGAGTTTCGGCAGTTTCTCGACGCGATCGATGCTGCCGTGCCTCAGCATCTCGACGTGCATCTGATCATGGACAACTACGGAACGCATAAGACGCTGCTGATCCGCACCTGGTTCGCCAAGCGGCCGCGCTTTCACGTCCATTTCACACCGACCTACGGATCCTGGCTGAACCTCGTCGAGCGCTGGTTTGCCGAACTGACGAACAAACAGCTGCGGCGCGGCGTCCACCGGAGCGTGGCGCAATTGAAGACGGCGATTCGCGAGTTCATCGACATGCACCATGCGAATCCAAAACCGTTCGTCTGGACCAAGACTGCTGATCAGATTCTCGACAGCATCGCGCGGTTCGCCCAACGGACGCTCGACCTGCAGACCCAGCCACTTATTAAGCGAACCACGCGGACAGGACACTAGTACCGCGTTTCGAAAGTCATGTTAATGCTTCCGCCGAACGACTGTTTTGATCAGGTCGGCCGGTTGCTTGGTCCAGATGAAGGTTTTCGGATGGTCATTCCAGGTCGCGATGTACCGCCCGATGTGGGTCACGAGCGCTTTGACGGTATCAAACGAGCCACGGCGCACCGCTTTGCGCGTGAGAATGCTGAACCAGACTTCCACTAGATTCAGCCACGAGGCACCGGTGGGCGTGAAATGAAAGTGCACCCGCGGATGGGCGGCCAGCCAGGCCTGCACGGCAGGCGTCGAGTGGGTCGAGGAGTTGTCCAGAATCACGTGTAGGTCGCGCCGCGGATACTGGCGCGCCACCAGCCGCATGAACGCGAGGAACTCGACCGCGCTATGTCGCGGATGACACGTGCCGATGACTTCGCCGGAGGCCGTATTGAACGCGGCATACAGGCTCGTCAACCCATTGCGCCGGTAATCATGCGTGCGCCGCTCGGGCAGTCCGGGGCGCATCGGCAACAGCGGCTGCGTGCGACTGAGCGCCTGAATTTGGGTCTTCTCATCAAGACTGAGGACGACCGCATTCGTCGGGGGATGCAGATACAAGCCGACCACATCATGAATCTTGGCTTCGGCGTCGGGGTCGGTGCTGAATTTGAAGGTCTCGGACCGATGGGGCTGCAGGGCATGGGCTCGCCAGACGCGATGGACGGTGCTATGCGAGACGCCCACGCGCTCCGCCAGATCCCGGGTACTCCAATGCGTCACGCCGCCGCGTGGCGGCTTGAGCGTCAGAGCCACGATGCGGGCGGTCTTCCGTTCAGTGACGCTCGGCGGACGCCCGGAGCGCGGCTGGTCCTCGAGTCCGGCGATGCCGCTTTCCGCAAAGCGGCGACGAATCCGACTCACTTGGACAGCGGTGTAACCCACCTGCCGAGCGATCTCTGCGCCCGAGACGTGGTCAGCCATCAACAACACCGCGCGGGCGCGCCGCACCAGTCCAGCCGGCGCGCTGGGCGAACGCTGAAGCCGTTCCAGGGCGTGCCGATCAGTCTCCGACAACGTAATTGGGCGCGAGAGATTGGCCATGTCGCTCCAGTCGGGTTGACGTGGCCATGATATTAACATGACTTCTGATACGAAGTACTAGCAAGAGCCAAGAGCCTTGAGCCCCGAGCCTACTGGATCGTACCTAAAAGGTTGTCGGCGTAGACGTAATCGGGCGTGTCGCGACCTTCCGTGATGGCGCCGACGATCGGCTCGAGGAGCATGCGGGCTTCCGCCGGGCGGTTCATCGTGAGGAGAAAGTGGCCGTATCCGCGCGCGGCGCGCAGCTCGAGCCAGCGCGCGCCCTGCCGGCGCGACAGCTCGAGGGCGCGGACGTAGTGGGCTTCGGCCCGCTCCGGGGCCTGGACCGAGACGAGCAGCTCCGCCTGCAGGCGCGCGTGCTCGGAGGCGTAGGCGTGCTGCCCCGTGTCGGCCGAGAGGCGGGCCGATTCGTCCAGCGCGTCCTGCGCCCGCTCGGGCTTGCCGGCCCGCTGCAGGGCGCCGGCGAGCAGCACGAGATAGTAGGGTCGCATCAGCGCGGAGCGCGCCGTCGCGTGCGCCGCGAGGCCCTCCTCGATGACGCGGAGCCCTCTTGCGGTGTCCCCGAGCTCGAGGAAGGCCCGGCCGCACAGAGGCGCCGCCCAGAGGACTTCCTGCGCGATGCCGTGCGAGTGGCACACGACCGCCAGCTGCTCGTACGTCCGTTGAACCTCGCGGGGAGCGCGGCGCGCCAGGTGCACGAAGATCTCGAAGAGGAGGGCGAATGCCAGCGGTTGGGGGTGATCGAGCGCCCGCGCCGCGGCGACGGCCTGCTGCACGCACGCCAGGCCCTGATCGGGAAAGCCCCGCAGCGTCAGCGTGCGCGAGAGCTCGCAGCGCGCGAAGATGCCGGGTTCGATGCCGGTCTGCCACACGCGGGCCCGATGAAACGTGGGATCGTACAGCTCGAGCGCGCGTGACAGGTGTGCGTGAGAGGTCTCCAGCTCCCCGAGATGGAACTGTGCCGCGCCGAGCGCCCACTCGCCGATCATCTGCAGGTTCGCGTCACCGAGCCGCGTGAACAGGGCCAGCATCTCTTCGCCGATGGCGTGGGCCGTCCGGATCTCGCCCGACACCACGTGGTGGGCCGACAGGCCGATCAGCACGGGGACGACCCGCGCCGGCTCCTCCACCTGGCGGCACAGCTCATGGGCCCGGGCGTAGGCGGCGCCGACCGCCTCGATGGCGTAGCCCTGACTCGTCTTGATCGCCAGCCCGAGGGTCATCTGCAGGTCGAGCTCCGCCGCGGCGCGGCGCGGCGAGTCGGGCTCCGACCGGAGCAGCGCCAGCCCCCGGCGGGCCAGGCGCACCGTCTCGTCGTGCGCGTAGAGCCGGGCGGCCGCCTGGGCCGCGCGGTTCCAGTACTCCGCTCCCCGGATGTGGTCCCGCGCGCTCTCGAGCAGGAGGGCGATGTCGGCGGCGCAGTCGCAGGGCTCGCTCCCGAGCCGCGCGATCAGGGCGTCGCTGATACTGCGGCTCAGCGAGACTCGCCGCGTGGCGCGAAGAGTGTCGCTTATGGCGTTGTGGTACACGTGGTGCGCGAACCGGTACCTCAGCGTGAGCGATCGATCCGCGCACTCGTGCTCGTCGACGAAGCGCACAATCGCGTGCTCGCGCTCGAGCTTCTCGAGCCGGTCCTCGATCTCTTCTTCGGGCAGCTGCAGGACGCGTGCGAGGATCGCCGAGTCGAAGTCGAATCCCTGCACGCTTGCTGCACCGAGCATCCGGCGATCGACTTCGCCGAGCGCATCCAGCTTCCGCTGGATCAGGCTGAGGACCGACTGCGGCAGCTCCCGCTGCAGAGCCGACAGATCCTCGGCCACGATCCATCGGCCCTCGATCTGCCGGATCACCTGACGCCGGCGGAGATCCCGAAGAACGTCTGTCATGAAGAGCGGGTTGCCTTCCGTCCGCGCGTGGATCACGCGGGCGAACTCCCGCGGGAAGGCATGCTCCGGGAACTGGAGCGTGATGTAACGCTCCACCGCGGCTTCGTCGAGCAGCGCAGGGCTGATCTCACGGCAGAGCCCCCTCGACATCAAATCGAGCTTCAGCGCGAGGAACGGGTGCCTGGCCTGGGCCAGCGCAGAGGGCCGGCACGTCGCCACGACGAGCACGCGCGTCGTGTCCAGGCGACGCGTCAGGTACCCCAGCAGATCCGTCGTCGACGGGTCTGCCCAGTGCGCGTCGTCGAACCAGAGCATCACGGGCTGGATGCGGCAGATCTCTTCCAGGAGTCCGGCGATCTCGCGCTTGAGCCGCTCCTGCGATCCGCCGGCGGTCTCCGACGCCAGACGCGCGGCCGAGGAGTCGCTGTTCGAGCCGGGCATGAGCTGCACGTACCAGCTCGGGGCCACCGCGCGGATCAGGCGTGAGAGGCTGCCGAACTGCTCGTTCCGCTGCAGGCTGTCGAGGACCTCCAGCATCGGCAGGTAGGCCTCGCTGCCCGCGAGCCGCTCCGAGCACCGGCCCCGGCCGACGCGGACCGGATCGCCGCTCTCCTCGAGCTGCCGGGCGAACGCTTCGACCAGCGTGGTCTTGCCAACGCCGGCCTCCCCCGACACGACGACCAGGCGGGCCTTTCCGCGATGCGCGCGCTGCAGTTCGTGGTGCAGCGCGTCGAGCTCGATCTCACGGCCCACGAGGTTCGGCGCGTTCACGACCCGCCGCGGTGCGACCGTGACCGACGCCATCACGCTGGCCACGGTTGAATCGTGCGCGAGCGTGAGCCGGTACATCACCTCGCTCGCCCCCGGACGCAGCCGCGGATCCTTCTGCAGCATCTCAAGGATCAGCTGATCCATCGGTCGGGGCAGCTCCTGGTTGAGCAGGGAAGGGGGCTCCGGCGTCTCCCACATGAGCGCGTGCAGCGTCGCCAGCGGCGAGGCGCCGGTGAACGGATGCCGCCCGGCGACGATCTCGTAGAGGAGGACGCCGAGTGCGAACACGTCCGCCTCGGTGCCGACCTTCCCGCCGCGGGCCTGCTCGGGCGCCATATAGCCGATCGTGCCGAGGACGAGGCCGGCCTCGGTCGCTCCGGTCGTACCGGCACCGAGCGCGTCGGGATGCAGTCTGGCGAGGCCGAAATCGAGCAGCTTCACGTACCCGTCGGGCCGGACCATCACGTTCTCGGGCTTGATGTCCCGGTGCACGATCTGGGCGGCATGCGCGACCGCGAGGGCTTCGGCCACCTGGCGGGCCAGCGCGATGGCGCGGCCAAGGGCGAGTCCCTGCGCTGCGATCTGCCGGAGCGTCGCGCCCTCCACCAGCTCCATCGCGATGTAGCGGTCGTCCTCGATCGTGCCGGTTTCGTAAATGGTCACGATGTTCGGGTGGTTCAGCGCCGACGCCAGCGTGGCCTCGCGGAGCAGCCGGTCGAGCGCCGAGTCGTCCGACACGAGGGCGTGACGGATGACCTTGAGCGCGACGTCACGGCCGAGCCTGGGGTCGTGCGCGCGGTACACCTCGCCCATGCCGCCCGCGCCGATCTGTGCGCGAACCTGGTAGGGGCCGACCGGGCTGCCAGGGGAGAGGACCATGTCGGAAGGAGTCGATTATATCGGCGCTTGCGGAGTCGAGCGCTTCACTCGGGCCCGGGCGCCGGGTGAATGGGGAGGCGGATCGCGGCGACGAGGGGGGAATGATCCGACCCGTAGCGGTCGCCGAGGCGTCGAAAGTCCACCTGCCATCCGTCCGGTACCCGGAAGAACAGATGGTCGAGCCTCAGCACACCGAGGAACGTCGGCCGCCGATCCGTAACCCGCGTATCGGGGAACGCCCGGGCCAGCTCACCGTACGCGCGATCCGAGAACCCGAACCACGTATTGAAATCGCCGCCCAGCACCGCGGCCGCTGCATCCGACAGGGACTCCTTGAGCGCGCGGGCCTGGCGCGTGCGGGCGAGCTCTCCGCCTGCGAACCACAGCCGCTTCGGACCGACCATGTTGTCGAGGTGTGCCGACGCCACCCGCAGCGTCCAGGGCATTCCATTCGAGCTGGTAAAGCCGATCGTCGCGGCGACGGCGACGCGGCGCTGTCGCTCGAACGGCAGCTCGATCGCGGTCAGGTCCTGGAGCGGAAGCGTCGAGAGGATCGCGTTCCCCCGGTCCTCGTCCGACGCGGGAGGCGGTCCGTTCCGCATCGACGGTACGTAGTAGAGATCGAGCTCCAGGCGTGCCGCGGCGGCTTCCACCTCTCTGGCCGGGCGATCGCCCCGTCCCCCGAGGCGTTTCGCGACGACGGCCGCCGGCTCCAGTACAGCCGGGACCTCCGGCCCGCCTCGGTAGACCTCCTGCAGGAGCAGCACGATCGGCGACGCCGGATACTCGCGCCGAAGATCAGCGAACAGCGCGTCGACGTCGCCGTGCCCCAGCGCCGTGTTCCAGCTGGCGACGACCAGCGTGTCGGATGCAGACACCGCTGCCCGGGCGTGTCGCGCCAATACCGGCGGGCCGACGGCGGACGACCAGCGCTCGAGTGCTGCGCGATCCGATGCGAGTGCCGGCGACAGCCAGGCCGATGACCCCAGCCCGGCCGTATCCCGTCGGACGAGGTTGTAGCCACCCGTGCAGCCCGCGGCGGCGAGCGACACGAGCACGGACAGGAGGAGTGGAAGAACGGTGGACCAGGAGCGAGAGACGGGCGACCTCAAGTGTGTAGCCGGTGAAACACTTTCAGTGTAACAGGGCTTCCGGCCGCGCGCGGCTGGCGAGCAGAGCTGGCTGCTGTTGTGCATGTCCGGTGGCTCGTGGCATTGCGCTCGTCACTCGCGCTGCTGCTCGCGTGGCTTGCCGCGACTCTGCTCGGACTTGCTGCGTGCGGAAGCTCGACCAGCACCAGCATCACGGAACCGACGTCCACACGCTGCCAGCCCACCATAAGCGGGTCCGGTTCCGCCTTCGGTCCTGCCGGCGGATCCGGAACGGTATCGGTAGGCGTATCGAGAGAGTGCGGCTGGTCCGCCTCGACGAGCGCCGGCTGGATCGCGATCACCGGGCCGCGTGAGGGCCAGGGCGAAGGCTCAATCGCCTTCCGGGTCGCCGAGAACGGCGTGCCGGTCTCGCGGGCTGGAGCGATTCTGGTCAGCGGAGCCCGGCTCGACGTCACGCAGGATCCCGCGCCGTGTCGTTACGACGTCAGCGGGCCGGCGGGCCCCATTGGCGCCGAAGGCGGCGAAGTGCGCATCACGGTGGGCACGCACGACGCGTGCTCGTGGACCGCCTCGAGCGATGCCGACTGGGCCGCGGTCTCGCCGTCCTCGGGGCGCGGTGGCTCCCAGGTCGTCGTCCGGATCGCCGCAAATCCCGGAGGGGAGCGTCGTGCGACGATCAGCGTCTCGGGTGCGCGCCGGGAGATCGTCCAGGCCGGGCAGTCAGCGCCGCCGCCAGCGCCGACACCTCAGCCACCGCCGACACCCCAGCCACCGCCGCCCACACCGGCGCCGGACCCCTGTCAATACGATCCGGACCCCGCCCAGCGCACCATCGACGCGCTCGGGGGATCGGAGTCGTTCACCGTCAAGACCGCGGCCTCCTGTTCGTGGACTGCGGCGAGCACCGTCCCCTGGATCGCCATTGCGTCCGGCCTGAGCGGCACCGGCACCGCGCCGGTGCAGTACGTGGTGCTCCCCAATCCGCTCACGTCCGATCGCGAGGGGACCATCACAGTCGCGGGAGCCGTCCATCGAGTCACGCAGCGCGGCGTCCAGGACGACGGCAACGGGGACGATGACGGGGATGATGACGGCGAGGTCCGCATCTCGGGACGCGTGGCGGGTCTCACCGGGACCTGTCCGAACCTCAGCTTCACCATCGACGGTTCGGCGGTCGTGACCAGCGGTGAGACATCGTTCAGGCGGGGACCCTGCCGGGACGTCCGGGACGGTCTCGAAGTCACCGTCGAAGGGGTCCGGCGCTCGGGAGTGATCGAGGCCCGGCAAGTGGATTTGAGATAGGCCGTGGATTTGAGACAGGCGATGAGAACAGCGATTCTCGTGCTCGTCCTGCTGCTGACGGCCGTGGAGGCGCGCGCGCAGGACACGGTCAGCGACATCGTCGGGTTTCTGATGACGAATCAGGCTGTTCCGACCGCCGATTTCGAGCGCGATCGCGAGGCGGCCGAAGCCGCGCGCGACACGATCGCGCGCGCCCTGCTCGTCAATCTCACGTCGGTGCCGCTGGCGACCTCGTCGGGCGGATTCCTCTACCGACTCAACCCCGAGCTGGGCACGGTCGAGCGCGCGACCGAAAGCTTCGGCGCGTTCTTCACCGAGCGGGCACTGACTGCCGGCCAGGGTCGGGCCTCCTTCGGGGTCACCTTCTCGTCGTCGGACTTCACGAGGCTGAACGGGCTGAGTCTCGACGACGGGACGCTCGTGACGATTGCGAATCGCTTCCGCGACGAGGCTCAGCCGTTCGACACGGAATCGCTGACGCTCAACGTGCGTACCAGCACGATGACGCTGCTCGCCAATGTCGGGATCACGGATCGGATAGAGATTGGCGCCGCCGTGCCTCTCGTGCGGCTGACGCTCGACGGCGAACGCGTCAACGTTTACCGGGGATCGACCTTCATCCAGGCGAGCGCCGCGGCGACCGCCAGCGGCATCGGGGATACCGCAATCCGGGGAAAGGTCACGCTTCTCAACGCGCGCAACGGGGGCATCGCCGCAGCCGGCGAGTTCCGCCTTCCCACCGGCGACGAGGCCAACCTCCTGGGCGCCGGCTCGACTTCATGGCGGCTGCTGGGCGTGGGGTCGTACGATCGCGGCCCGCTCGGCGTCCACGGCAACGCCGGAATCGTGCGCGGCGGCGTCTCGGACGAGATCACGTTTGCGGGCGCGCTCTCGGCCGCATTGAGCCCTACCGTCACCTTCGCCGGAGAAATCCTCGGCCGTCACGTGTCGGAGCTTCGGTCGGTGAGCCTGGCCGCCGCGCCACACCCGACTATCGTGGGCGTGGATACGCTCCGGCTGGTAGCCGGGTCGTCCGGCATTACACAGGTGACCGCGCTTGCGGGACTGAAGTGGAACGTCTCGGGCACGCTCGTGCTCGCCGCACACGTACGCGTGCCGGTCGTCGAGCACGGGCTGACGGCGGCGGTTACGCCCACCGTCGCACTCGAATACGCATTTCCCAGGTAGAAGAGCCTCGAAGAGCGGCTGCCGGCGCTACCGCGTGTCAGCGCTTTCGATAAGCCAGCCCTCGGTCGACTTCCGCAGCTCGAACGTCCAGCGCCGGGGCTCGGTTCGCTGTCCGCCGCCGCCGACTTTCGGTATCCAGCTCGCCCGCCCGCGGCACGTGGCCCTCGCGGCCGGCCCTTCCACGGTGACGTCGCACGAGCCGAGTGAGACACGCTGCGAGGTCAGGCCGCCGAACGCCCGTTCGAGCGCACCGCGGTTGACGCGTGGCCAGACCTCGCTCGCCGCACCCGCATCGAGCGCGCTGTACGCCACTTCGTAGCGCGCCAGCACAGTACGGACGCGAGCTGATTCGTCCACAGCTGCGGGTCCGGCAGGAGTCCCGGCCATCCGAAACGTCGGCGGATCCAGCGGAACGGGAGTGGCGGCTGGTAACGCGGCAACTCCGCTCGTCGCGACCGGAAGAGGCTCGGGTTGCGGCGAAGGCGGCGGATTCCGCTCCGGCTCTGCCGCCGGCTCCGGCTCGGCTGGCCGGACGTTCAGGGCAGCGACGACATCCGCCCGTTCGGTCTGCGGCTCCGCCGCGGCAACAGGCGGTCCGAGGGCCGGCGGCGGTGGCTCGGGCGTTTCCTCTGCGCCTTCCATTCGCATGCTCGCCTGCTGCGCCACGACCAGTTCGCGCGCGATGCGCACACGCTCCCCATCGGCGTCGACCGACAGGGTGGGTGAAGGCGTCGGTACCGTCGGCACCGCGGCGGGCGTGGCGGGGGGGCGGGCCTCCGGCTCTCGTGGCGCCTCACGTCCGGTGCTCCACGCCAGCAGGAGGCCGAACGCTACCGCTGCGGCAATCGAGCCGTTCACCGCGCGCCGGCGCCATCGCGCCGGATTCGCTGCGGTCGGCGGGGGCATGTCGTTGTCAGCAGGGATGCCCCTGAAGAAGATGTCGGGAACGGGCCTTAGGTTTTCCGCATCGATTGCAGTCGTGGGCGGCGGCTGGTCGACAGTTGCGTGGGCAAGCTCACCCGGGCAACTGCCTGTGAGGCCGGCCAGGGCTTGTCCTCCCGGCGCTTCACTGCCGGTGAGGAGGTGGTCACCGGTGCGCCGCCCGGCCCAGGCATCCGCCTGGCAGAGCCGGACCTGGAGCTCCATGAGGCCCGGACTCGAGGCATCTATCTCGCGCGCTTCTTCCAGCGCCTCACGAGCGGCAGTCAGGTCGCCATCCTCGATCGCGAGGTCCGCGCGGAGCAGGCAACGTGCGAGGCGCCTCCGGCGCATGCGCACCTCGAAGCTGATCCACTCTCCGCGTTGGGCGGAGGGGATCATTGGCCCTTCCTGCATGCCGCCGAGCTATGCAATCCCGCTGCCCGGACAGGGACACGTGGCGGCGACGCGAGGCAGATCGGAGTAGTGAAATTGGCGGTGCTTCGCCGATTGCCCCCGAGGCATGTGGGGGGCGGCAGCTGCGGAGTGTCAGTAACGGCCGAGCTCAGCTCTCGTCGGCGTCTTCGTCTTCGGGAGCTGCGCTCGTGGCGATGTCGTCGATCCCGACATCGTCGTCGGCGGTGCGCCAGTCCTCGTCGGCATCGTAGAGCCGGCCGACCGGCCGCTCTTTGATGGGGCCCTTCGGGCCGCGTTCGGATTCCTTCCGCGTCGGCCTGCGTTTGTTCTTCGGCGGGGCATCGGGCCCGAAGTTGCGGCTGCGCGGCCCGCCGCCCGGCCCCGTGCCGCCGCCCGTCTGGCCGCCGGGCCGCGGGCCACCGAACCCACCCCCGCCGGGAGGCCCACTCGGCCGAGGACCGCTGTATCCACCGGGCCGCGGGCCCGAAGGTCGCTCCTCGCGCGGCCGCGCCTCGCTCACCGCGAGCGGCCGACCCTTGAACATCTGCTGATTGAAGCGCCGGATCGCTTCTTCGGCGACGGCGCGCTCCGCGTAGTCGACGAAAGCGAAGCCCCGGGGACGCCCGGTTTCCCGGTCGGTCGGAAGCACGATCTGGCTGGGTTCTCCGACGCTGGACAGGTAGTCGCGCAACTCTGCCTCGCTTGCCGCGTACGGCAGGTTGCCGATGAACAAACGAACTGGCACAGCCCCCTCTTGGTTGAGTCGATGCGGAACCCGGTGCGCTACGACACGCCGGCCGGCTCCGACGGTTCCAACAAAATAGCACGGACCGCGCCAAAGTGGGCGGCCGTTCAGGTTGAAGCCGGTTCAGCCGTGCGCTACCATGGACTGTTCAGGATTTTACGGATCCTCACACAGTACATGCAGTCCGCAGCCGGGGCCCGGGGCCAGATTGTCATCCGCGGGGCGCGCACCCACAACCTCAAGAACGTGGACGTCACGCTGCCGCCGCGTTCCCTGGTGGTGATGACGGGCGTCAGCGGGTCGGGGAAGTCGTCGCTGGCCTTCGACACCATCTACGCCGAGGGACAGCGCCGGTACGTCGAGTCGCTGTCGGCGTACGCGCGGCAGTTCCTCGAGCGGATGGAGAAGCCCGATGTGGATGCGATCGAGGGGATCTGCCCGGCAATCGCCATCAGGCAGAAGAACAGCATCCGGAATCCCCGCTCGACCGTGGGCACGACGACGGAGATTCACGACTATCTCCGGCTGCTGTACGCGCGGATTGGCCGTACCTTCTGTCGCCGGTGCGGCCGCGAAGTCATCCGCGAGACCGCCGAGGTCGTCGCCCGGCAGCTTGGCACGCTGCCAGAAGGCACGCGGCTGCTCATCGGCTTCGATATGCCGGTCGTGACCGCGACCCCCCTGGCGCTCGTCCCGGATCCCGAACTGGACGACGAGGAGGCCGCGGGCGATGGCAGCGAGGAGGAGCCCCGGACGCAGCCTGACCTCCCCGATCTCGTGGATCCCATGGCCGAGACCCTGGCCGCCCTGCGGCGCAAGGGCTTCGGCAGACTCCTCGTGGACGGACAGGCGGTCGCGCTCGAGGACGTCAACCCTGCGGCGTTGAAGGATCGGACCACCATCCAGGTCATCGTCGATCGGCTGAAGATCGAGGGGGACCTGCGCGCACGGTTGACGGATTCGATCGAGACGGCGTACGCGGAAGGCGGCGCGGCGGCATTCGCGGTGCAGCTCACCGACGGCGGGCCCGTGCTGCACCGCTTCAGCGAGCGCTTCGAGTGCCGTGCCTGCGATCTGCAGTACGAGATCCCACAGCCCCGGCTGTTCTCGTTCAACAACCCGTTCGGCGCCTGCCCGGTCTGCCACGGGTTCGGCAACGTGATCGAGCTGGACATGGATCTCGTCGTGCCGGATCCGTCGAAGTCCATCCAGCAGAACGCCATCGAACCCTGGAGCAAGCCGCATTACCGCGCGCAGCTCGCCGAGCTGAAACGCGCCGCGCGCCCCCGCGGGCTGCGACTCGACGTGCCCTGGGCCGATCTCACCGACGACGAGAGGCGGTTCGTGATCGAGGGGGACGGCGCGAGCTTCGAAGGCGTGAAGGGGTTCTTCCGCTGGCTCGAGCGCAAGAAGTACAAGGTGCACGTCCGGGTGTTCCTGAGCCGCTATCGCGGCTATCTGACCTGCCCGGACTGCCAGGGCGCGCGGCTCCGGCGCGAGGCCCGGGACGTGCGGGTGGGCGGCAGCACGATCGACGCCGTGTGTGCGCTCACGGTTCGCGACGCCGATCGATTCTTCGCTGAGCTCGGGCTCTCGGAGAAGGACGCGGCCGTCGCCGAGAAGGTGCTGAGGGAGGTACGCAAGCGCCTCGGCTTCCTTCGCGACGTCGGGCTCGACTACCTGACGCTGGATCGCCTTTCGTCGACGCTGTCCGGCGGCGAGTCCCAGCGAATCAACCTGGCCACCTCGCTCGGCTCGGCGCTGGTCGATACGCTCTACGTCCTCGACGAGCCGTCGATTGGGCTGCACTCGCGCGACAACGAGCGGCTCATCGCGATCCTCCGCCAGCTTCGCGATCAGGGCAACACGGTCCTCGTCGTGGAGCACGATGCGGACATGATCCGGGTGGCCGATCTGGTCGTCGATATGGGGCTCGGCGCCGGCGAGCAGGGCGGCCGCGTGGTCTTCTCGGGGCCGCTGCAGGACCTGCTGCACGAGCCGCGGTCGCTCACGGCCAAGTACCTCCGCGACGAGCTGGCGATTCCCGTCCCCGCGGTGCGCCGCAAGCTTCCCACCCAGCGGCTGCGCGTGCTCGGCGCCTCCGAGCACAACCTGAAGGAGGTCGACGCGGAGATCCCGCTCGGATTGCTGGTGGCGGTCACCGGCGTGAGCGGATCGGGCAAGAGCACCCTCGTCCACGATGTCGTCTACGCGGCCCTGAAGCGCGCGAAAGGCGAATGGGATCGGCGCGTCGGCAGCCATCGCAAGCTCGAGGGAGCCGAGTTCGTGAACGACGTCGTCCTCGTGGACCAGGCGCCGATCGGCCGGACGCCGAGGTCAAACCCGGTGACGTACCTGAAGGCCTTCGACCCGATCCGGGAGCTGTTCGCGGCCACGAAGGACGCGCGCTCGCGCGGGCTGACGGCGAGCCACTTCTCGTTCAACGTGCCGGGCGGGCGCTGCGAGGCCTGCGAGGGGGAGGGCGAGGTCAAGGTCGAGATGCAGTTCCTCGCCGACGTGTTCGTGCCGTGCGAGCAGTGCGAGGGCAAGCGTTTCAAGCCGCAGGTGCTCGAGGTGCGCTACCGCGGCCGGAGCGTCGATCAGGTGCTCGACATGACCGTGCGCGAGGCGCTGGCGTTCTTCAGCAACTCACCGAAGGTCCTGCGGCGTCTCCAGGTGCTCGACGAGATCGGGCTCGGCTACCTCCGCCTCGGGCAGCCGGCGACGACGCTCTCCGGCGGCGAGGCGCAGCGGATCAAGATCGCCGCGCACCTGTCGTCGCACACGGGCGACCGCATCCTCTACATCCTCGACGAGCCCACCACCGGCCTGCACTTCGACGACATCGCGAAGCTGCTGGCGGCGTGCCGCAAGCTCCTGCAGGCCGGCCACAGCCTGCTCGTCATCGAGCACAACCTCGACGTCATCAAGACGGCCGACTGGATCATCGATCTGGGCCCGGAGGGGGGCGAGGAGGGCGGCCGGATCGTCGCCAGCGGTACGCCCGAGCAGATCGCGCAGGTCGAGGGCTCCCACACCGGCCGCTACCTTCGGGACGTCCTCGCCATCGGCCGCGCCAACGCCTACGGCGCGGCGAGGTCGTGAATCGTTCGAAGGTTCAGGATTCAAGGTTCGGGGTGAATTCCGCCGTTCAGCGCAATTGAGCGTGCCGATCCGTGCCGTTTCGTGTGCCCGGCTTCCTTCCCATTTCCCCGTTCCCATTTACAATTGTTTCCGCTCCCCCTCGACATCCCCATGACGCGATTTCACGCACGGTCCGTGTGTCTGCTCCTCCTTGTACTCGGGTCCTGGCCCCCGGCGGCCGCCGCGCAGCCGCTGCCCTTCGAGCATGTCGTCCGCAACCTGGCTCACAGCGACCCCGAGATCCGGATCAGCGCCGTGCGACTCCTGCAGGAGGCACGCTACCCGGAGGCGGCCGTCCCGCTCGCCGCGCTGGCCAACGATCCGGTCGATGCCATCCAGCTCGAGGCGATCCTGGCAGAGCTCTCGATTTTTCTCGTGGAGCCGCAGCCGGTGCGGCCCCGGCCGGTCCCGTTCGTCCACGTCGGCGTCGACGGCCGCGGTCCGGAGGCCTTCGCCATGGGGCCGCTCGCCGCGTGGCCGTGGTCGGCGCCGGCCGAAGTCGTGTCCGCGCTGCTCCAGGCGCTGGGCGATCAGAACGGGAAGGTCAGGGTCGAGGCCATCTACACGCTGGGCGTCATCGCGCGTCCCCCCCTCGACGACGACATGGCAAAGCAGCTCACGGCTGCGCTCGAGCATCCCGATCCCCTGGTGCGCGCGGGTGCCGCCCGGGTCGTCGGCCGTCTGGGCGTGGCGAGCGCGTCCGATGCGCTCTGCCTGGCCGTGAACGACGCCAACGCGGAAGTGCGGCTCGCGGCGATGCAGGCGCTCGGCGAGCTGGGGGATGTGCGGGCCGTGCCCTCCCTGACGGAGCAGTACACCTACTACGGCCGGGGAGCCGGGGCGGCCACGGCGCTGTCCGCACTCGCCCGCATCGCCCACCCGTCCAGCATCGGCCTGTTCAAGGCGCAGCTGACGAGCCGTGATCCGGCCGTCCGCCGCGCCGCCGTCGAGGGGCTCGGCCGCGCGGGCGCCGCGTCGGAGAGGGAACGGCTGCAGGTCGAGTTCACGATGGACGAGGCCGACACGGTCCGCACCGCCGCGGCGTTCGCGCTGGTGAAGCTCGGACAGACCTACACGGCGCGCCTGCTCGACTTCCTCGAGCACGACGCGACCGCCCGTCAGGCCCAGGCCTATCTCATCGAGCTCGGTCCGGCGATGGTGCCCGACCTGGTGACGCGGCTCCTCGAGCCGCTGCCAACGACGCGGCGGTACCTGGTGGAGGTGCTCGGGATCATCGGGGGACCGCAGACGCTCGGCGCGCTGGAGCCGCTGACGAAGGACGAGGATCGGATGGTCGCGGCGGCCGCGGCCAGAGCCGTCGAGCGGATTAAACTATCGCAGTGAAGGCGGCGCGAGCGGCAATCGGCAAATCCAATCCGAGTCGACAATCGCCCAATCACAGTCGCCAGTCGCCCCATCCCCGGATTCTGTCTCGCGACTTCTACCTGCGGCCGACCCTGGAGGTCGCGCGCGATCTCATCGGGAAGGTGCTCGTTCACGAGAGCCCCACCGGGCTGGCCTCAGGCATCATCGTCGAAGCCGAGGCGTACATCGGCGAGTCGGATCCGGCGTGCCACGCCGCACCGGGTCCGACCGTCCGCAACGCTCCCCTGTATGGCCTGCCCGGCATCGCCTACGTCTATCTGAACTACGGGCTGCACTACCTCGTGAACGCCGTCACCGAGGGGGAAGGCTCGCCGGCCGCGGTCCTCATCCGTGCGCTCGAGCCGCTCGAAGGACACGCGCTGATGCGGCGTCGCCGGGCGCGGGGAAGCGGCAGGGCAGCCGAGACGCTCGCCATTCACGAGCTCTGTCGCGGGCCTGGCAATCTCACGCGGGCGCTGGGGATTTCGCTGCAGGAGAACCGCCGCGATCTGACCTCGAGCCGCCTGCGCATCGAGGATCACGGGCTGCCCACGCGCCGGGTGACGTGGACACGCCGCATCGGCATCCGCGTCGGCGTCGAGCGGGAATGGCGCGTCTGCGCGGCGGGGAGCCCGGCCGTGTCCGGCCCACGCCCGCGACCTTCGGTCGAGTGAAGCACGCCGTTCAGCCGATCAGCGCCTGGCTCGAGTCCGGCCCGTGGCCTCCACAATCGGCACTTTCGCGCTCGCGCTCCGTCCATCCCGAAGCAGGCCGAGCGTCACCGTCGAGCCGATCGGCGCGTCCGAGAGGAGCCGCATGAAGTGCTGGCTGTCGTCCACGGGCGTGTCGTTGAACGACACGATGATGTCGCCAGCGCGGAGGCCCCCTGCGTAGGCCGGCGACCGCTCCATGACGCTGTAGACGATGACGCCCCTGGCGCTGGGAGAGCCCAGCTCCTCGGCGAGCCGGCTCGTGAGCGGGTACAGCTCGATGCCCGTGATCGTGCCGCGCCGCACCTGCCCGTGCTCCTTGAGCTGCTCCATCACGTGCCGGGCGAGGTTGCTCGGCACCGCGAAGCCGATGCCCTGGTAGCCGCCGGTCTCGCTGAAGATGGCCGTGTTGATGCCGACCAGTTGCCCGCGCGCGTTGATGAGCGCGCCGCCCGAGTTGCCCCGGTTGATGGCGGCGTCGGTCTGGATGAAGTCCTCGTAGGTGGCCAGCCGTCCCTCGAGGCTCCGGCCCGTGGCGCTGACGATGCCGAGCGTCACCGTCTGGCTGAGGACTCCGAAGGGGTTCCCGATGGCGAGCACCCACTCCGCGATCTTCAGCTGGGAGGAGTCTCCCCAGGGCAGCGTCGGGAGGCCGGTCGCGTCGACCTTGAGGAGGGCGAGATCGGTGGCCCGGTCCACGCCGACGATCCGTGCCCGCAGCTCGCGCTTGTCGGCGAGGACGACCGAGACCTGCGCCCGGGGGTCGTCCCCGATCACGTGATTGTTGGTCAGGACGTAGCCGTCCGGCGAGACGACCACGCCCGAGCCGAGGCTCTGCGCGCGGCGGGCGCTGTAGCCGAAGGGGCTGTCGCCGAAGAAATACTGGAAGAACGGATCGTTCGCGAACGGCGAGTTCGGGGTCCGTACGATCTGCGTCGACGAGATGTTCGTCACGCTGCCGATCGCGCGCTGGGCCGCGGTCGTGAGATCCGGCAGGGCACCCGGCGCGGACGCCGCGTCCCGGGGCGTCTGAACGGTGGGGGCCGGCGGCGCCGCCGCCGTGGACTCCTCGGCTGTCCGCATGCGGCCGGTCAGTACCAGGCCGGCGATCAACCCGATGCCCACGAACGTCAGGAGCAGCACGAGACGTCTGGCCATGGCGCTATTTCACCGAGATGCGTCGGGCAGCCGCCGGCGGCAGCTTCCGCAGCGTGACCGACAGGATGCCGTTGGCGAGGTCGGCGACCACGTGCTCGCCGTCGATCTTCTCGGCGAACTCGAAGGACCGCACGAAGGCGCCGTGCCCGCGCTCCACCTGATGGTAGTGCACGACGTCGGCGCCGGCGGGCCCGCCGGCGCGCTCGCCCCGGATCGTCAGCCGATCGTCGTTCAGCTCCACGGCGATCTGCTCCCGCGCCAGCCCTGGCACCTCCGCGAGGACCACGTAGGCATCGCCGGTCTCGTAAACGTCGATCGGCGGCGCCCAGGATTCGGGATGCGGGTTCGCGAGGCGGTCCAGCCGGTCGCGCCAGGCCTGCACGTCGGTCAACGGGTCCCAGGGCATACGCTCGATGGTAACAGGGAATCCGCGACGGCCGCCAACGCCGTCGCGCGGCCGATGCGGCAGGCCTGGCCACCTTGCGCCGCGCTGCGCCACCCTGCTACGATCTTCCGGTTGTGCCCATTCCGGGCCGCGATCGCCATGAGCTCCATTCAGGCCACACGACTCAAGAAGGGGATGCTGGTCAAGATCGGCGAGGACCTGTTCCGGGTCCTCGACCTCCAGCACGTCACGCCCGGCAACCTCCGGGGGTTCGTCCGAATCAAGTTCCGCAACATCCGGAGCGGGACGCTCTCGGACCAGAAGCTCCGCTCGGAAGACTTCATCGAGCGCGCGACGCTCGACGAACGCGAGATGCAGTACCTGTACAAGGACGGCGACGCGTTCCACTTCATGGACACGGGCACCTTCGAGCAGCTCCACATCGCGTCGGAGGCGCTGGGCGAGTCGGTCAATTACATCGTCCCCGACGCGATCATCAAGGTGGAGTTCTACGGGTCGGAGCCGGTGGGCATCGAGCTGCCGCAGACCGTGGATCTGAAGGTCGAGGACACGGTGCCGGGCATCAAGGGGGCGACCGCCAGCGCGCAGGTGAAGCCGGCCCGCCTCGAGACCGGGCTGGTCGTCCAGGTGCCGCCGTTCGTGAACGCCGGCGACACCGTCCGCGTCAGTACCGAAACGGGCCAGTACCTGTCGAGGGCCTGATACATTGCCGATTGCCGATTGCGGAATGCCGATTGAATCGGGCAATTGGCAGATTGCCGATGGTTGATTGGCGATTCCCGGGCTGCTGATTTTCCACGCGCGCACTCGCGCAATCCTGCCAAGATGATCCGCCAACTTCGACGACTGGGTTATCGCGTGGAGCTCGTACCTTCTCCATCGACCAGTCCAGCATGAGTGGGACGGACCTTCGACCCTGGTTCGAGCAACTGAAGCGCGGCGGGACGACGAACTGACGCGCGGGCGGAAGGTGAATAGTCAATTACCGCTGGGGTTTATACACCGATCGGCTTTGCGTGGCATGATCTTTCCGTTCTAGCGCAAAGAAGCAGCGGCCACAGCCGTTGCGATTACTCACGGGTGGTCGCGGTGTGGTGACCGATTCCCCACGGGGCAAAGTGGCCCGAAGGGGCTGCCGGCGAGCTGAGGAGCACCTCCAGCGCGAGTCGCTGCAGCGCTGGCCGTATAATGCGCGCATTCCCAGAAGATGACCCTCACCCCTGGCACCCGGGTCGGTCCCTATGAAATCGTCGCGCCGCTCGGCGCAGGCGGCATGGGCGAGGTGTACCGAGCCAGTGACACGCGTCTCGATCGCACGGTTGCCATCAAGATCCTGCCCTCCCCACTTGCCGCTGACCCGCAGTTTCAAGACCGCTTCGAACGCGAAGCGCGGACGCTCTCACGACTCACGCACGCGAACATCTGCAGGCTGTATGACGTAGGCGAGGTGCCCAGTCATGGGCCGCTCGGACGCACGACCCACTTCCTCGTGATGGAGTACCTCGAGGGAGAGACGCTCGCGGCGCGCCTCGCACGAGGGTCGCTGCCGCTCGATCGTGCCCTGAGGCACGCCACTGAGATCGCGGATGCGCTGGACGGGGCGCACCGGCATGGGATCGTGCACCGCGACCTGAAGCCAGGCAACATCATGCTGACGGAGGCCGGTGCGAAGCTACTCGACTTCGGACTCGCAAAGCCTCCGCGGGTGCTGCCGCCAGCCGGGAGCATGACCGTAAGCGCACCGGTGACCGCGGAGGGGACGCTGCTTGGCACGCTGCAGTACATGGCCCCGGAGCAGCTCGAAGGCCGGGAGACCGATGCGCGCAGTGACATCTGGGCGTTCGGCTGCGTGCTGTTCGAGATGCTCACAGGGCGTCCGGCGTTCGCGGCCGATAGTCAGGCGGGCGCCATTGCCGCGATTCTCGAGCGCAAGCCGCCATCGTTCGCGTCGTCGCGCGCGCTCCAGCACGTCGTCGCTCGCTGTCTGCGCAAGGAGGCTGACGAACGCTGGCAGTCCGCCCGCGATCTGCGGTTCGCGCTCGAGTGGGTTGCGGAGGCGCCGCACGCTGAACACCTGCAGACCGCAGTCGTGCGTCGTGCGCGAGAGCGGGTGCTTGCGACGGCCGTCGTGGGGTTCGCGATCGTTGCGGCGGTGCTCGCGGCGTCGATGATGTTGACCGAACCGAGCCGCACGATCGAAGGACGCTTCGACGTCATGCTGCCCCAGAATGTGTCGTTCCACAATTGGAGCGATGCTCCCATCCTGTCGCCTGACGGTCGCCACGTTGCGTTCGCGGCCAGCGACGATGGCGTGCGGCGCTTGATGGTGCGCCGCGTCGCCGACGGCCGCGTTATGGCGCTGGCAGGGACCGAGGGCGTATACGGCGATCCCTTCTGGTCATCTGATGGAAAATCCGTGGCGTTCTTCGCCGGACGTCAGCTCAAACGTGTAGCCGTGAGCGGGGAGCCGGCTGTGAGCGTTTGCGCCTGCGAATCGTATGGCAGGGGCGGCTCGTGGAATCAGCATGGTGTGCTCCTGTTCGAGGATCGGTCCGGCATCCGGAGCGTTCGTGAAGATGGAACCGGTCTGCAATCGGTGACACGCCTCGCCGAAGGGGATTTCGCGCACCTCGCGCCAGCCTTCCTGCCCGACGGTCGCCACTTCCTGTATGCGTCGTTCGGAGAGCGGGCGGGCATCTACGCTGCGTCCCTTGAGGGTGGGGCGGCGACGCGAATCGTCGAACAGGGAATGAAGGCGCAGTACGTCGCCGACGGCTACGTGTTGTTTACGCGAGGGGGAGCTTTGTTTGCGCAGCCGTTCGACCTCCGCGCGCGCCAGCTGAGAGGCGCGCCGTTTACAGTGGCGGAGGACGTGCTCGAGGGGTTCTCCGCGTCGAACAACGGTGTGGTCGCCTACCGACCGGCCACCATGCGGCTCTCCCGCCTGGCCTGGTTTGGCCGCGACGGCCGGCGGCTGTCGGTCGTCAGTGACACGGGCCAGCTCGCCCTCATCTCGCTGTCGCCGAGCGGGAGGAAAGTCGCCATTCAGCGGCGCGATGAAAGTAGCAACTCGGACCTTTGGCTGTTGGATCAGACGACTGGGATTGCTTCGAAACTCACGACCGACCCGGCATACGACGGCGATCCGGTGTGGTCGCCTGACGAACGACGGCTCGTATTCACGTCCAATCGCCTCGGCAGATTCACGCTGTTTCAGAAGGATCTCATTACCGGCAAGGAGGAACCCCTGCTGGCTGATCCTCCCTCGCCTGGTGCATCGGTCGACGATTGGTCCGCCGACGGACGGTTCGTGATCTTCCGCCGCGGGTTCGGCGACGCCATCTACAGCCTGCCGATGGAAGGCGAACCCAAGCCGCAGCTGATCGCCGAGATGCCCGCCAACTCCGATCAATCGCATCTGTCTCCCGACGGCAAGTGGCTGGCGTTCCAGGCGAATGAGGTAGGGCGATGGGAAGTCTACGTGGCAGCATTCCCCGGCTTCACGGAGAAGCGTCAAGTCTCACCCAATGGCGGCATGGAACCAATCTGGCGCCCCGACGGTCGCGAATTGTTTTATCTCGATCTCGACGGCCGCCTCATGGCCGTCCCCGTCTCAACGGAGCCAGCGTTCGATCTGGGCACGCCCGACCCACTGTTTCAGACGGGAATGCGTCCGAATCTCCTGAATCAGTACGCGGCCGCTCGGGACGGCCAGAAGTTTCTCCTGCTCGAACCGGACCGGTCGGCTCGCGAGAGCCTCACGTTCCTGCTCGACTGGCCGGCGCGCCTGCGTTCGCAATGAACGCGCCCTGTCTCGCCGCGAAATGAATCGAGATCACCGAGCGGTTCTGTGAGGACGCCGGATTCACGCGTTAACTGGATTCCCGGGTTGCTGATTTTCCACGAGCGCACTCGCGCAATCCTGCGAACGGGGAGTCGCAATCGACGGTGACGACTATCGAATTGCCGTCTATACGCCACTCACAGTTGGGAATCGGCAATCGGAATCGGCAATCGAGGGTTCCAGCAGTCAACACTCGCTCAATGGCCAATTGATCAATTCAATCGGCAGTCCGCAATCTGCAATCGGCAATCGACTCCCGCTCGCACGCGGTACAATGACGTCGTACGCCAATGGACCTGCTGCCGAGATTGCTGTTCGTGCTGGGCGTGGGCTTCTTCGTGGCCAACGTCCGCCTGCTCGCGCAGTTCATCCGTTACCTGAAAATGCGATCGTCGGCGCTGCTGACCTGGCCCGGCCGGCGGCCGCCGTTCTACGGTCTGCTGCTGGCGCTCGGCGTGATCCTGGGCGCGCTGGTGGTCTACAAGCTCGCGGTGCTCCGGCAGCAGCCTGCCGACGTGTTCGGCGAGAGCATGATGTTCGTCTATTACGGCTACGCGGTACCGATGAGCCTGCGGATCGGGCGGGGCTTCTACGCCGACGGGATCTGGGCCGACGGGGGCTTCGTGCCGTACTCGCGCATCGGCGGGCTGAGCTGGCGGGAGGAAGACCAGCCCACACTGGTGCTCATCACCCGCGTACGCGCCTTCGCGCGGCGGCTGGCCGTCCCTCACGGCCACTACGGCGCGGCGCGCCGCCTCCTCCGCGACAAGATCGCCGCCCACGACATCCACTTCACCGGCAAGTCGCTCGACCTCGGGCTGCACGACGACAGGGACGACGTCTGAATACTGTCAATTGCCGATTGCCGATTGCCGATTGTCGATTGAATTGACGGATTGCGGAATTGGCGATTGGTGATTGCTTCAATCGGCGATTGGTCGATTGTGCTCGAATTGTCGATTGCCGATTGCGCTGATTGCCGATTGGGGGATTGGTTCAATCGGCCGTCAGCATGGCGAGCACCCAGGCGACCGGGCCCGGGCCCGACGCCATCGGGTCGCCGAGCCAGTCGGGGGGCGTGAGCCACACGAACGCCAGGATCGCGATCACCATCAGGTCGTACTGCCAGGTCGCCCGCTCGTAGGTCCAGAAGAACGCGTTCCAGAGGACGCGGACGGGCAGCATGGCGGCCCCCTTCATGCCAGCGCCTCCTGCGTGTCGCGCAGCTCGCGGTAGGTGTAGATGATCCGGTCGGCCACGGTGAACACCGACAGCACGAGGATCACCCACAGGACCGCCGCCATCCGGTTCGTGAACGCGCCAATCATGAAGAGGACGATCCGCTCCGGGCGTTCCATGAAGCCGACCTTGCACTTGCGGATCAGCGACTCGGCGCGGGCGCGGGTGTAGCTGGTCATGATCGCGAACATCATGGCCAGCGCCGCGATCATGACGTAATCGGTGCGGCCCAGCTGCGAGTAGAGAAATATCAGGCCGATGAAGAGCGAGATGTCCGAGAAGCGATCGATGACCGAGTCCCAGAAGCCGCCGAACGCGCTGACCGCCTTCAGCTCGACCGCCACCTTGCCGTCGATGAAGTCGAAGATGTTTGCGACCACCATGATCATGCCGGCCGTGGTGAACTTGCCGAGGCCGAGCGCCCAGGCCGCCGCGAAGTTGATCAGGACCCCCACGAACGTGAGGATGTTGGGGTGGATCCGCAAGGCCACGCACACGCCGATGATCAGCCGCAGCGGCAGCATGCAGACTTGTCCGACGAGCCCGGTAAAGGTCATGGGGAGCGCGGGGCCGCGCTATACTGGACGGTTCAGCGCCACCCCAAAGAGGGTGAGTCTACTGCATGCCGATCCGTGATCTCAAGGCCCAGATCGCCCGTCTGCCGGAGCAGCCCGGCGTCTACCTGTACTCGAACGGGGCCGGTGAGACTCTGTACGTCGGCAAGGCGAGGGTCCTCCGCGACCGCGTCCGCAGCTACCTCGGTGCGCACGGCACCAGCCCCCGCATCGACGCGCTGCTCGACGAGGCGCAGCACCTGGAAGTCATCGTCACCGACTCCGTGATGGAGGCGCTCGCGCTCGAGAACCACCTGATCAAGCAGCGCGCGCCGCGTTACAACATCCTGCTGCGCGACGACAAGAACTACCCCTATCTGCAGCTCACCACCGGCGAGGCCTTTCCGCGGGTGCTGGTCGCGCGCCGCGTCGAGCGCGACGGCCATTTCTACGCGGGGCCCTTCCTTCCCGCGTGGCTCGGTCGCCGGACCATGTCGCTGACCCACCGCCTCTTCGGGATCCGCTCCTGCAACGAGGTGATCACGGGCGAGCGCGGCCGGCCCTGCCTGGAGTACGACATCAAGCGCTGTCTGGCCCCCTGCGTCCGCGAGATCTGCTCCGCGGACGAGTACCGCGTCGCCGTGGGCCACACGAAGCTGTTCCTGGAAGGCCGGAACGAGGAGCTCGTCGCCGAGCTGCGGCAGCGGATGGCCGAGGCTGCATCAGCCGAGCGCTTCGAGCAGGCCGCTCAGCTCCGGGATGCCATCCGTGTCATCGAGACGGTGCGCACGAGCCAGCAGAAGATGGCGAGCGCGGAGCTGGGCGACCGCGACGCCTTCGGCATCAAGGTGGGGCCGGCCGGCGCGGTGGTCCAGATCTTCCAGGTTCGCGGCGGCAAGGTCGTCGAGCGCATCGAGCTGGCGACCGACGTCGAGACTTCCGGGGGCGAGGCCGGCCGGGCGATCGAGGACCGCGCGCGCGAGGTCCAGGAAGCGGCGCTGCAGCAGTTCTACGAGGATCGCGTGCCCCCGCCCGAGATCCACGTGCCGGCCGAGCTGCCGCGGGCCGACCAGCAGATGCTCGAGAGCTGGCTGGAGACGAAGGCCGCCCGGCGCGTCCGGCTGCTCGTGCCCCGGCGCGGCGGCAAGCGCGGGCTGCTCGATCTGGCCACCCGCAACGCCGAGGTGGCCTACCAGCAGCGGTTCAACGAGAACGTCGCCGCCCACTACGACGCGCTCGAGACCCTGCGCGTCGTCCTGGGGCTGCCGGCAACGCCGCGGCGGATCGAGTGCTTCGACATCTCCACGATTCAGGGCAGCGAGACGGTCGCCTCGATGGTCGTCTGCGAGGACGGGCGGATGAGGCGCTCCGAGTACCGGAAGTTCCGCATCCGCGGGATGGTGCCTCTGCCTGGCGCCGCTTTGGGCGGCGAGTCATCGGGCCGCGCGGCGGCAGCGCGCCTGGGTGGGGCTCCCTCCGCACGGAACGACGACTTCGCGGCGATGCGCGAGGTCGTGCTCCGCCGGTATCGCAGGGTTCTGGCCCAGGGCGGGCCGTTCCCGGATCTCCTGCTGATCGACGGCGGCAAGGGGCAGCTCACGGCGGCGTACTCGGCGCTCGAAGAGCTCGGGCTGGGGCGGCTCGTTGCCGTCGGCATCGCCAAGAAGGAGGAGCTGCTGTTCACCCGCGATCGGCACGATCCGCTGGCGCTCGCGCCCGAGAGCCCTGCACTGCTGCTGATCCAGCGGATCCGCGACGAGGCGCATCGCTTCGCCGTGACGTTCCACCGCCAGGCGAGGACCCGCCGCGATCTGCGCTCCGAGCTCGACGCGATCGGCGGTGTGGGTCCGCGGCGGCGCAAGGCCCTCCTGACCGCCTTCGGCAGCGTGGCGGGCGTGCGCCGCGCCACGCGCGAAGAGCTGGTCCGGGTGGTCGGCGCCCGGTGCGCCGATGCCGTGCTGGCGCACTTCGCCTCCCAGCGCCACTGACGCCCGGCGGAATTACTTGAGAATCAGGCAGTGTTGCCGTACTCTTGAGCCTGCTCGCGCGCCCGGCCGCACCCCAGCTTCGTGAATCAGCAGTCCTTCGACCTTCTCGCCGTCGCGGTTCCCCTCGCCATCGTCCTGCTGTCGCTGACGGTGCACGAGGCGGCGCACGCCTGGACGGCGGACCGCCTCGGCGACCCGACCGCGCGCATGCTGGGCCGCGTATCGCTGAATCCCGTCGTGCACATCGATCCCATCGGGACGCTGCTGCTGCCGCTGCTCGCGGCGCTGAGCAACTTCCCGGTCATCGGGTGGGCGAAGCCCGTGCCCGTCAACACGAGCCGGCTGCGCGACCCGCGGCGTGATTTCATGCTCGTGGCGGCGGCCGGCCCCCTCAGCAACATCGGCCTCGCCCTCGTCGCGGCAACCCTGCTCCGTCTCTTCACGGGGGACTTCTCGCTGGCAGCCGCCGTCCTCGACATGAGCGTCCGCATCAACATCTTCCTGGCGGTCTTCAACCTGATTCCCATTCCGCCGCTCGACGGCGGCAACGTGCTGGCCGGGCTGCTGCCGCCGTCAGCGGCCTCGATCTTCGTGGCCATCCGGCCGTTCGGGTTCATCGCGCTCTATGCGCTGATGTTCAGTGGCCTGCTCGGCGACCTGATCGTGCCGCCCGCGATTTTCCTGATAGGACTCCTGCTTCCGTGAGCCTTGCGCCTCCCCGGGTCGTCTCCGGCATGCGCCCGACCGGCAGGCTTCACCTCGGCCACCTCGTCGGAGCGCTCGAGAACTGGGCCGCGCTGCAGGAACGCTACGACTGCTTCTACTTCATCGCGGACTGGCACGCGCTCACGAGCGATTACGCCGACCCCAGCGAGATCGTCGCCAACGCGTACGACATGGCCGCCGACTGGCTGGCCGTCGGGCTCGATCCGGACCGCAGCACGCTCTTCGTCCAGTCCCTCGTGCCGGAACACGCCGAGCTGTACCTGCTGCTGTCGATGATCGTGCCGATTCCGTGGCTGGAGCGCGTCCCGACCTACAAGGAACAGATCGACCAGCTTACGGAGAAGGACCTCTCCACGCTGGGGTTTCTCGGCTATCCGCTGCTCCAGACGGCCGACATCATCATCTACGACGCCCAGTACGTCCCGGTCGGGGAGGACCAGGTGCCCCACCTGGAGCTGAGCCGCGAGATCGTCCGCCGCTACCATAATTTCTACGGCGAGCTGTTCGTCGAGCCCCAGCCGCTCCTCACGACGTTCCCGCGCCTGCCGGGGCTCGACAACCGCAAGATGTCGAAGAGCTACGGCAACACCATCAACCTTTCGGACGATGCCGAGACCGTCAGGAAGAAGGTGATGCAGATGTACACGGACCCGAAGCGGGTGCGCGCCGACATCCCCGGCACCGTGGAGGGCAACCCCGTGTTCATGTATCACGACGCGTTCAACCCCGATCGCGCCGAGCTGGACGATCTCAAGACGCGCTACCGCGCCGGCAAGGTCGGGGACGTCGAGGTCAAGAACAAGCTCGCGAAAGCGCTCAACGCGCACCTCGAGCCGATGCGCGAGCGGCGCGCGCGCGTGCTGGCCCGTCCGTCGATGCTGAAAGACGTGCTCCAGGCCGGATCGGAGAAGGCGAGATCCATCGCCCGTGAAACGATGGATCGCGTCCGTGCCGCGATCCGGCTCAGGTACTGACGCCTATGGACTACCAGGAATTCGAGTCGGTGCTCGAGGGCTATCCGGTCCGCCTCGCGAACTTCGAGGGGCCGCTCGATCTGCTCCTGCACCTCATCAAGAAGAACGAGGTGAGCGTCTACGACATCCCGATCGTGCTCGTGACGCAGCAGTACCTCGAATACATCGACCTGATGCAGGAGCTGAACCTCGACGTGGCAGGCGAGTTCCTCGTCATGGCCGCGACGCTCATCCACATCAAGTCGCGGATGCTGCTGCCGCGCCCGGACCCCTCGCAGGAGGATCCCGAGGAGGATCCGCGCGAGGCGCTCGTGCGGCGACTGCTGGAGCACCAGAAGTTCAAGGCTGCGGCCGAGCTGCTGCACGAGCGCGAGACGCTGCGCAGCGCCCAGTGGACCCGGCCCGACGGCCCCGTGGCCCGGATTGCCGGCGAGGCGCCGGAGCCGGAGCTCGAGGTCGATCTGTTCACGCTGATCAGCGCGTTCCGCACGGTCGTGGAGCGCGCCAGGCAGCGCCCGAAGCTCTATCTCCCCGGCGAGCAGATCCGGATCGAAGATCGCATCGAGCAGCTGCTGAACCGGCTGTCCGAGACGGAGGCCTGCGGTTTCGAGGACCTCTTCTCCGACGTGCAGACGCGAGCGGGCCTGATCGTCACTTTCCTCGCGCTGCTCGAGATGATTCGCCTGAAGCTGGTCCGGGTATTCCAGTCGGGCGCGCTGAGCCCGATTCGCGTCTACAAGCGCGCCCGCCCGGCCGATGCGCCGCGGCCCCTGCTCGATCCCGAGGCGCGCTCGTGACTCCGGGGACACGGCCATTGCCAGGAGTCCGCCAATGGCTTTAACCTCTTGGCGGCCTGGCGCGGCGGGTGCCGCCGCCGGCTGTTCCGGCACGTCCACAGTACTTGCAAGGGGCCTTGTGTCTGACCATCTCAAACCCGTCATCGAAGCCCTGATCTTCGCGTCGCCGGAGCCGCTGACTGCGAAGGCGCTCTACAAGCTCCTCGAGGGGGAGCCGAAGGAAGACGTCGACGCGGCGCTTGCGGCGCTGCGCGCCGACTACGACAGGCCGGGCGGGCTGCAGATCGTGGAGGTCGCCGGCGGCTTCCAGATCGTGACCCGCACGGAGCTGAACGAGTGGGTTCGGAAGCTTTTCCACGAGCGCACGACCCAGAAGCTGTCGCTGCAGGCGCTCGAAACGCTCGCCGTGATCGCGTACAAGCAGCCGATCACGGCCCCAGAGATCGCCGAGATCCGCGGCGTCAGCAGCAGTCTCGGCGTGCTCTCCACGCTCATCGAGCGCCGGCTCATCAAGGCGGTCGGGCGTAAGCAGGTCGTCGGCCGCCCGTTCATGTACGCGACCACCCGGGAATTCCTCGAGCGGTTCGGCCTCAACGATCTAACCGACCTGCCGAAGGTCGAGGAGATGTCCGACGCGCTCGGGTTCGAGCTGCCCAACGCGCTCGGCGAGGCCACAGCGGCCGCTAGTACCCTGCCGTTCGAGGCCGAGCCGCCGGACGAGGGAGCGAGCGCGCCGGAGGAGGTGCCCCAGCCCGTAGCGGCCGGGAGCCGGGACGAACGCGTGCACTGATAATGGGCTTCAGGGGCTCAGGGCTCAGGGCTCAGGGCTTCAGGCTGGGCTCAGGGCTCGGGGTTGACGGCTGGATACCATGCCCATCCGTCTCCAGAAAATCCTCTCCAGCGCCGGCCTCGCGTCGCGCCGCTCGGCCGAGGCGCTCATCGCGCAGGGCCGCGTCAGCGTCAACGGCGTCACCACCACGGAACCGGGATCGCGCGCCGATCCGGACGTCGACGACATCCGGGTCGACGGCCGCCGCGTGACGCTTCCGCACCGCCGCCGGTACCTCCTCCTCAACAAGCCGCGCGGCTACATCACGAGCCGGTCCGATCCGCAGCGGCGGCCGACCGTCATCGATCTGCTGCGCGAGCGCGGCATCGACGAGTACGTGTACCCGGTCGGGCGTCTCGACTACGACTCGGAAGGCCTGCTGCTGCTGACGAGCGATGGCGATCTCGCCGCCCGTCTGACCCACCCGCGGCACGGCGTCGAGCGGGAGTACGACGTGCAGGTTCGCGGCGTGCCAGACCGCCGCATCGTCGAGCGCCTGGCCCGGGGCATCGTGATCGACGGCCGACGCACCGCGCCGGCGCAGGTCACGCTGAGGAAGACGTACGAGGGACCCGGGGGCACGGGGGCGACGCTGTCACTCGTCATCCACGAAGGGCGCAACCGGCAGGTCAGGAAGATGTGCGACGCGGTCGGTCTGCCGGTCGTCCGTCTCCGCCGCGTCCGGATCGGTCCCGTCCGGGATGCGTCGCTGAGACCGGGCGACGTGCGGGATCTGTCGGCGCGTGAGATCGCCGCGCTGAGGAAGGCGGCCGACCTGACCGTCAGTCCGACAGGAGCTCTCCCCAGAACCGCACCAGCGCCCAGATCTCGCCGACGCTCGGCGGCCGATCGACCTCGGCGTGGGTGATGAGCGGCGTCGAGAGCTGACGCACGGCAGTGCCGCGTGCACGCAGGTCCGCGGCCAGCAGCTCGGACTCGGAGGCCGGGATGACGTTGTCGTCGGCGCCGTGCAGCAGGAACACCTCGGCCGACGGCGGATCCGATCGCGCCGGCGACAGCGCGGGGTCGCCGCCGAGCGCGCCGACGTGCGGCAGCAGGAGAGGGCCCAGCCGGTCGACGCTGCGGCCGTTGACGTAGCCCATCAGCGTCCGCGCCGGTTCGGGCAGCGTGCGCTCCACGGCGCGCGCCCGCTCGAACTCCGCCCGCGAGCGCGCCTTGTCCACCATGTCCAGCCTGGATGCCTCGAGGAACACGAGGATGGCATGGCGGAGCGGCGCGACCTGATCCGCGGGGACGAGCCGATCGGCCACGCCGAGCAGGATGATGACGACCCCGTAGTCGTGGGCCGGCCGGTTCGTGCCGTCCGGCTCCACTCCCGTGCACAGATAGCGCAGCGTCCGCGGCAGATCGCCGTGCCCCCCGAATGACATCACGGAGGTCACCAGGTCGCGCAGGGGCGCCCGGCCCGCCGCAACGATGCTGAGACCGCCCGCGAAGCTGATCCCCATCACGCCGATGCGGCCGTCCGGCGCGAGCGCCGGCTGTCGCGCCAGCCACAGCCCGGCGTCCTCGATCATGTCGGTCGATCGGGGCGTGATGGCGTAGCGCGTGAGGTCGTCGAGCTGGACGGTCAGCACCGGATGCCCCACCGCCGCCAGATCGCGGGCCACCCCGACGAGGCGCGGTTCGTCGATGCCCGACGCATGCACGCCGGGCGTCAGCAGCACCGGCGTTCGGCGCGAAACATCCGGCGCATACCAGCGCGCAGCCAGGTTTCCGCCGCGCCACGGAACCTGGAGCGAGCGCTCGGTGACGTCGTTGCCCTGCCAGTCCGCCGCCGTCCGGGGCAGACCCTCCACTCCCGCCGCGCGCACCACGAAGGCGGCCGCGCGCACGTAGTCGTCGGCGGCCGCATAGCCACCGATGACGATCGCGGCCGGCACCAGCAGCCAGAGCGCGGTTCTTGCGGCTGTCCGCATCAGCGGCCATCATACCGCCGCTCGCGATGCCAACGATGCCCGCAGAACGCGCCACGGACGGACGGCGGCAAACGACCGCCACGACTGACAGACACGCCACAGAGCAACACGCCACAGAACAACACAGGTGAACACAGACCGTACGGGGTTTGCACTCATCATCTCGTGGCCGGGTGCTTGCCGATGTATGTGGTGACCCTCGGCGTCAGACTCCTGCGACGCCACCGCCCATCGCCTCCGACCATCGCACGTGCCGGAGATGCTTTTTCCAGCAGGTTCACAGACACCTCGCAAGGTATCTGTTACTTGTCTGTGTTTGTCCGTGTTTGTCTGTGGCGAGCCTTATCTGTGTTTGTCCGTGTTTGTCTGTGGCGGTATACGATGGGCACGTGCGCGCAGATCACGGAAGCGGCCGGCGCCCGCTCGTGGCCATCGACGGGCCGTCCGGGGCGGGCAAGGGGACGGTCGCGCGGGCGGTCGCGGCCCGGCTCGGCTATCGCCACATCGACACCGGCGCCATGTACCGCGCCGTGGCCTGGAAGGCGTTGGAGGAGCGACTGGACCTGGACGACGAGGCCGCCGTCGCGGAACTGGCGCGTCGGGTGCGGATCGAGGTCGGGGATGGCGTCGCCCGGGTCGACGGACACGATGTCGCCGCCGCCATCCGCACGCCCGAGATCGACGCCGCCGCGTCGCGCGTCGCGCGCCTGCCGCGCGTCCGCGACGTGCTCATCGCCCAGCAGCGCGCCCTGGGGCGCGCGGGAGGCGTCGTCATGGAGGGACGCGATATCGGATCGGTCGTGTTCCCGGATGCCGGGGTGAAAATCTATCTGGATGCGGCCGCCGAGGAGCGGGCGCGGCGGCGTGCGCAGGATCCGGCGCACGCCACGGGCCGCAGCGGCGCGGCGGTCAGCGAGGTTGCCTCCGCGCTGGAGGCGAGGGATCACCGCGATCGCACACGCGCCGCCTCGCCGCTCGTCGTCGCCCCCGATGCCATCATCATCGACACGACCGGGCTGCCGATTGCCGAGGTCCTCGAGCGCGTCATGGCGGTCGTGCAGCGGCAAACGTCGGCGCCGTTGCTGCGCAGCCGTCCGCCTGAAGGCGGACGCCACGAATAGGCCAGTGCAGCTCTCAGCCCTGCGACCGTTCGTGTTCCGTCAATCGCGATCCGGGTAGTCCTCGGACGACGCGGGGTCCAGCTCCCAGCGGTGGCGGTCCCGGTCGGAGATCTTGTCGGCGGCCCGGAGCTCCTCGTTGTCCTGGTATTCCACGCCGAGCGCCTTGCCGATGTCATCCACGCGATCCTGATCCGGCGTCGGGTTGTCGCCTCCCGGCGCTTCGTCTCCGACGGCATAGGCGTCCTGCCAGTCGGCGTCCAGATCGCCGCCCGTGAGCACCGGGCTCGTCTCGGTGTGTTCGCGACGGGCCTCGAGCATTTCCTGCCGGCCGGAACGGGCCGCGGACGCATGACGGCGATCCGGGTCAAGGCTCGACGGCGGCGTCGGAATGTTCTCGTCCAGCTCCCGGAGGCTCTTGCGGGATCGGTTCAGGCCCGCGGCTCGCCGGGGCTCGGCGCTGGCGCGCGCGGCGCCGGTGCGCCGGGCTTGAGCCGCGGCGCGCGGCTGCTTCCTGGCGCTCCTGGCGCGCTTGCGGCTCGTCGTCTTCCGCGCCCTGGTCGCCGGTTTCGATCGGCTCCTTCGGCCTGCGGCCGGGGAGCCTTTCCGCGCCGGCACCCGCTTGCGGGACCGGGCGCCACGCGCTTTCGGCTTGCGGGATCGGGTGGCCGGCCGCCGAGCGGCCGAGGCGCGCTTCCTGCGGGTGCGTCCTGCGGGTTTCTTGGCCATAGTCAGCTCGTCTGGAACACTCGGACGGTTCGTGTGGAGCCCCCGACTCCTTCGTTGACTCCGGCCCCTTAAGTGATGTATCTTCTATTGCTTATCGCAATCGTAAGCGAGCCCATCTACAGCCCGGCGGAGCTGAGATCCGCCAGAGCACGACCGAGGAGGACCCGTTACGCATGGCAACTGACAACACGATTCACACCAGTCCCCAGGGAGGTGGCGCGACCAAGGATGCTGACAAGTCCTCGGGTTTTTCCCCGTTCGACGATCAGGTTGATCCGCAGGAGTATGCCCGCCTTCTGGACCTTTACGATAGCAGCTTCCGCAACATCGCGGAAGGCGAGGTCGTGAAGGGCACCGTCCTGAAAGTCACGCCGTCGGAGGTCATCGTCGACGTCGGCTACAAGTCCGAGGGCATCATTCCCGTGGACGAGTTCGTGGACGAGACCGGCCAGATCACGGTGCAGCCCGGAGATACGGTCGACGTGCTCCTGGAGCGCACGGAGGACCGGGAAGGCTACGTCGTCCTCTCGCGCGAGAAGGCCGAGAAGATGAAGATCTGGGACGAGGTCGAGAAGGCCTATGTCGAGCGCAAGGTCGTCATCGGCCGCGTCATCGAGCGGATCAAGGGAGGCCTGGCGGTGGACATCGGCGTCCGCGCGTTCCTCCCCGGCTCGCAGATCGACGTGCGTCCCGTCCGGAACCTCGACGCGCTGCGCGGCCAGGAGCTGCGCATGCGCGTCATCAAGGTGAACAAGAAGCGCGGCAACATCGTGCTCTCCCGCAAAGTGCTCCTGGAAGAGGAGAACGCGGAGAAGAAGAAGCACACCCTCGACACGCTGGCCGAAGGCAAGGTGCTGCGCGGCGTCGTGAAGAACATCACCGACTACGGCGCGTTCATCGATCTCGGCGGCATCGACGGCCTGCTGCACATCACCGACATGTCCTGGGGCCGCGTCTCGCATCCCTCGGAGCTCTTCAAGGTCAACGACGAAATCGACGTGATCGTGCTGAAGTACGACCCGGCGACGGAACGCGTGTCGCTGGGCCACAAACAGCTCATGAACGATCCCTGGTCGAACGTCATCGAACGGTACCCGGTCGGCGCCCGCATGAGCGGCAAGGTCGTGAGCCTGACCGACTACGGCGCGTTCATCGAGCTCGAGCCGGGCGTCGAGGGCCTGATCCACGTCTCGGAGATGTCGTGGAGCAAGCGCGTCAAGCACCCGTCGAAGATCCTCAACGTGGGGGACACGGTCGAGGCCATGGTGCTCGGCGTCGATCCGGGTGCGCGCCGCATCTCGCTCGGCCTCAAGCAGGTCGAGAGCAACCCGTGGCACGAGCTCTCGGAGAAGTACCCGATCGGCACGACCATCACCGGCAAGGTCCGCAACCTGACCGAGTTCGGCGCGTTCGTCGAGGTGGAGGAGGGGATCGACGGCCTCATCCACATCTCGGACATGTCCTGGAGCAAGCGCCTGAAGCACCCGTCGGAGGTCCTCAAGAAGGGGGACACCGTCGAGGCGATGGTGCTGAACATCGACGCGGAGAACCAGCGGCTCTCCCTCGGGCTCAAGCAGCTGCAGACCGACGTGTGGGACGAGTTCTTCACCCAGCACCACGTCGGGGACGTCGTGGACGGCCGCGTCGTACGCGTGACGAACTTCGGCGCGTTCGTGGAGCTGGCCGAGGGGATCGAGGGGCTGATTCACGTCTCGGAGTTCGACGACTCGCAGCACGCGGGCAAGGACGAGAAGCTCGAGCTGAAGGTGGGTGAAACCTACCCGATGAAACTCATCAAGCTCATTCCGGCCGAGCGGAAGATCGGCTTGAGCATCCGCGCGCTGAAGAACGACGAGTTCCGTGCGGACTGGGAGGCGTACACGGAGACCACCGGGCGGCCGGAAGTGACGCTCGGGGATCATTTCAAACGTCAGAACTGACGCTGCATGGCTGCAGCCACCGGTGGCCAGCTCCCGGCGTTCGGCAGGTCGGCTTTCGTGTCGAGGCCGCCTGCCGTTCAGGGCTGCTGGAGTTCGCACCGCAGGCTGATGGCCGGGCAGCCGGAACTGCTCTGAAGGTCCCATCATGAATACCGGAAGCATGACGAAGGCGGAGCTCGTCGAGGAAGTCTCGCGCGTATCGGACCTCACGAAGAAGCATTCGGAGGTCATCGTGGACACGGTGTTCAAGAGCATCATCGACGCGCTGCACCGGGGCGAGAAGATCGAGCTGCGCGGGTTCGGCAGCTTCCGGCTGCGGCGGCGCGAGCCGCGGAAGGGCCGCAACCCGAAGACGGGTGACAAGGTGGACGTGCCGCCGAAGAAGGTCCCGTACTTCAAACCGGGGAAGGAACTGAAGGAGCTGATCAACCGCGAGCCCGACCCCGCGGCCGCCGCCCCGGCGGCCGCGCCTGCCGCGGCGGTTCCCCCCGGCACCGGTTCGGACATCGTCGAGGTCTGATCGCCCGGCCGCGGGCGGCGCGCCGCGTCCGCGCACCCTGCGGGTCGCGAGACGCCATGGACCACCTCTGGTCGCCGTGGAGACTGCCATACGTGACGGGCACCGGTCGTGATCCCGGGTGCGTGTTCTGCGACGCCCAGGAAGGCGACGAGGGGGCGTCGCTGATCCTCCTTCACGGCCGCGTCTGTTTCATCATCCTGAACAAGTATCCGTACAACAACGGGCACCTGATGGTCGTGCCCAACCGGCATCTCGGCTCGCTGCGGGACGCCGCCGATGACGAACTCGCCGAGCTGATGCAGCTCACCCGGCTCTCCGAGCTGGCGCTCACCGAGGCCTACGAGCCGCACGGCCTGAACATGGGCATCAACATCGGCAAGCCGGCCGGCGCCGGCGTGCTGGATCACGTGCACCTCCACGTCGTCCCGCGCTGGAACGGCGACACGAACTACATGACCGTGGTCGGCCAGACGCGGGTGCTGCCGGAGGAGCTCGCCGCCACGGCGGCACGCCTCCGGCCGATCTTCCGCCGCCTGCACCACGGCGGCGCCACGGAGTAGCGCCACGGACGAACACGGCTACGGAAAAGGCCACGGAAGAACACGGAAGAACACGGAAGAACACGGAAGAACACAGAAGAAGGCAGGATCGAGGACGTGCACGGACAGCTCTCCTATGACGGAGCTCTGGCGATCCAGTGCAACGCGAGAGGGGGGTGACGCGGTCCGGGCCGGATTTCCACGCCGCCGTTCCGCGAGGGCCGTCCGCTGGAGGCTCGGCGGACACAGCTGAAATTATCGAACTTGATGTTCGTTTGCCGGTTCGTGTCGGCTTGCCCCGCCGTCCATCCGAGAGTTGTCCGTGTTCTTCCGTGTTCTTCCGTGGCGCGTGTTCTTCCGTGGCGCGTGTTTTTCCGTGGCCCGCGCCCGCCGCCGGAGGGCCGCAGGACCACTCTCTGCGCGGTCATTGCTTCACCTGAGAGCCGCCAAGCTCGACGCTGCAGGAGCCCGGAACGAGCCCCAGTCGTTCATCCGTGTTCGTCCGTGTTTTTCCGTGGCGGGGTTTCTTCCGTGTTCGTCCGTGTTTTTCCGTGGCGGGTGTTCTTCCGTGTTCGTCCGTGTTTTTCCGTGGCGTATGTTTGTTCCGTGTGTTCCGTGGCGGCGGCCCCTTGGCAGCCAGGCGAAATCCGTGGCGGTGATATGGTTGAGCGGGTGCGGTCATGATTCTCGAACTGACCGGCGAGCAGCGGGACTTCCAGGCGTCGGTCGCGCGGTTCGCGGCCGACCGCGTGGCGCCGCACGCGGCCGACATCGACGAGAGCGGCGCGTTTCCGCGGGAACTGGTGCGGGAGATGGCCGCGCTCGGCCTGATGGGCATGACCATTCCGCGGGAGTCGGGCGGCCAGGGGCGCGACTACATCAGTTACGCGCTGGCCATCGAGGCGCTGGCGCGCGGGAGTGCGGTTCTCGCCGTCATCGCGGCTGTCAACAACTCGCTGGTGGCCGAGCCGATCGCCGAGTTCGGCACCGACGCGCAGAAGCAGTCGTGGCTGCCCCGGCTGGCGAGCGGCGCCTCGCTGGGCGCCTTCGCCCTCTCGGAGGAGCACGCCGGATCGGACGCGGCCAACCAGCAGACGGTGGCGAGGCTGGACGAGCGCGGATACGTGATCGACGGGCGCAAGGTGTGGGTCGCCAACGCCGAAGCCGCCGACCTCGTCATCGTGTTCGCGGCGACCCAGCCGGGGATACGCGGCCGCGGCGTGAGCGCCTTTCTCGTGCCGATGGATACGGCCGGGATCACGCGCACCGCGGCGTCGGACTCGCTCGGCATGCGCGGGCTCGGGTGCATGGATCTCGAGCTGCGCCACGTGCGCGTGGACGCCGACGGCCTGCTCGGGAGTCCCGGGGACGGCTTCCGGCTGGCGATGTGGGCGCTGGACGGGGGGCGAATCGCCATCGCCGCTCAGGCGCTCGGCATCGGCGAAGCGGCCCTGGCCGAAGCGCTCGAGCACGCGAGGACCCGGACCGCGTTCGGACAGCCGATCGGCAACTACCAGGCGATCCAGTGGATGCTCGCGGATATGACGACCGAGCTCGACGCGGCGCGGATGCTGACGATGAGGGCGGCCGATGCGCGCGGGCGGCAGGATCGCTCCACCCTGGAGGCCTCGATGGCGAAGCTGTTCGCCTCCGAGGCGGCGCATCGGGCCGCCGACAAGGCGATGCAGGTCCTTGCCTCGAATGGGTATCGCCGGGGCTCGGTGGTGGAACGCCTCTTCCGCGACGTACGCGCCACGGAGATCTACCAGGGCACCTCGGAGGTGCAGCGCATGGTGATTGCCGAGCACATCCTCTCCTGACGGGAGCGCTGCCGCCTGCGGAAGGCCGCGCACGCGCGGTCCTGTTCTTGCACCGCTGCCGGGCCGGAGGTCCCATGGATCAGCCCCATGCTTCGCGCCTGCGGTTCCTTGACGCCAACGACATCGACGATTCGGTGGTGGATTTCGACGGCCTCGACGTGGAAGGCCGCGACGACCGGAAGCTCGGCGATATCGACGGCTTCATCGTCGATCCCGGCAATGCCCGGGTCTACTACGCCGTGGTGGATTCCGGCGGGTGGTTCTCCTCGCGACGTTTCCTTGTGCCGATCGGGCACGCGACGCTCGACCGCGATCGCGGCGTCATGCGTCTCGACATGACCAAGGAGTCGCTGCGGGAGTATCCCGAGTTCGACGAGGACCGGTTCCGCGCGTTCTCGGATGACGACCTGCGGACGTTCGAGCAGCGGATGGCGACGATCTGCTGTCCTGACGACGCGGCCGGCGAGTTGCGGCCTGGCTACAGCCACTACGACACACGCCGCCACTACCAGCAACCCGAATGGTGGCGGGGTGGGACCTGGTCTCCGGACCGGGTCGGGCCCATCGAAACCCGCCGCTCGTCATCGCCCGTCGGGACATCGGCGTCGGCGCCGACTCTCGCGCCCGATCGGCCCGCCGGCAGCCGCGCGGCGGACGAGGAGCGCGAGCTGGTCAGGGCCCGTGGCGCCGAGGACAGTCCGCACTACGGAGGTCGCGCGCAGCCCGGCGATGTACTCGGGGTCGAGACCGGCGGCGAGACCACGGGCATCGGCGACACGCCGGAAGACGAGAACAAGCGGCGCGAAGCGGCGGAGCGAGCGGTCCGACGCGATTCGTAGCAGGCCGCGCGGCTCCGATCATCGACGTCCTCGTCGTAGGTGAAGCCGAACTGCAGGATGTGGCGGCAGAGCAGGCCCGTTGCCAGGAAGGGGCGAGCGCGACGCCGACCGCAGTCCGTGCCGCGTCCACGTCAGCCGAGCAGCTGCTTGGCGATAGTCTGCAGCTGCAGATTGGACGTGCCCTCGTAGATCTGACCGATCTTGGCGTCGCGGAAGAGCTTCTCGACGGGATATTCGCGGACGAAGCCGTTCCCGCCGAAGAGGTTGACGGCCAGCGAGGAGACGCGCTCGGCGACTTCCGACGAGAAGATCTTGCAGATGGCGGCTTCCTGCAGGAACGGCCGTCCGGCGTCGCGGAGGCGCGCGGCGTTGTACACGGTCAGGGTGGCGGCTTCGACCTCGACGGCGGCGCGCGCGAGCTGGTGCTGCACGGCCTGGAACTCGGCCACCGGCCGCCCGAACTGCTTCCGTTCTTTCGTGTAGCGGATGGCGTGCTCGAGCGCGCCGCGGGCGAGTCCGATCATCTGCGCGCCGATCCCGATGCGTCCTTCGTTCAGCGTCTCGATGGCGACCTTGTAGCCCTTGCCGATGTCGCCCAGCGCGTTGCCGGCGGGCACACGGCATCCTTCCAGGACCAGCTCGCAGGTGCTGCTGGCGCGGATGCCGAGCTTGTCTTCCTTCCGCCCGACGCTGAAGCCGGCGACCCCGCGTTCCACCAGGAACGCCGTGATGCCCCGGTAGCCCGCCTCCGGGTCGACCGTCGCGAACACGATGAAGAGGTCGGCTTCGTTGGCGTTCGTGATCCAGAGCTTGCGGCCGTCGAGGACGAACGACTCGCCGTCGCGAACGGCCCGGGTCGTCAGCGCGAACGCGTCGCTGCCCGAGCCGGCCTCGGAGAGGGCGTACGCGCCCACGGTGCGCGACGCGAGCGCGGGGAGGTAGCGCCGCTTCACGTCCTCGGATCCCCAGCGCAGGATGGCGTTGATGACCAGCGTGTTCTGGACGTCGACCAGCACGCCGATCGATGGATCCACGCGGGAGAGCTCCTCTACCGCGAGCACGGAGTGGAAGAAGCTGGCGCCCGCCCCGCCGAGCGACTCCGGCACCTCGATGCCCATGACGCCCAGGTCGAAGAGCTGGTCCACGAGCGGGCGGGAGATCCTGGCGTGCTCGTCCATTTCGCGGACCAGCGGCCGTACCCGCGCCTCGGCGAATTCGCGGACGCTCTCGCGGAAGATCCGCTCGTCCTCGGCGAGAACGGTCAGGGGCTGCGCGTGCTCCACGGTATCGGGACTCACCGGCGGACCTCCCCGTGTGCTGAAAGACGTGGCGAACAGCCGATGTTATCATTGCGGCAGGGTGCCGAGCCTGCCGAGGTTCCCGGCCCTTCCTTCGAAACGTGGACCGCGGAAGAACCCCGCCCCGGGGTCGCCGGAGAAGACGTAAGCCGCGAGAGGCCGCTGGTCGTCTTACTGACGTATGCGCATACCTGCTCTCATTGCCGGTGTCCTCGCCCTCAGCCTCGCTGCGCCCATCGCAGCCCGACAGTCGGGGCAGTCGCCGCCTTCCCAGCCGTCGGCGCCGCCGCCGCAGCCGGAGCCTCCGGCGCAGGCGGAAACCGCGCCGGACGATCCTCCCCGCGCACAGCAGCCCATCCGGACGGGCATCAACTTCGTCCGCGTGGACGTCATCGTCACCGACTCCAAGACGGGCGAGCCCGTGCTCGATCTGAAGCCCGACGAGTTCTCCGTCGCCGAGGACGGGAAGCCGCAGACCATCGAGTCCTTCTCGGTGGTGAAGATCGACGCCCTCGAGCAGGCGGAGCAGCCGATGCGCGAGATCCGGACGAAGTTCGACGAGGAACGTGAGGCGGCGAGGCCGGACGTCCGGCTCTTCATCCTGCTGATGGACGATTATCACGTGCGGCGCGGCAACGACATGTTCGCCCGCAAGCCGCTCATCGACTTCATCCAGAACTCGCTGGGGCCCGCCGACATGGTGGCCGTCATGTACCCGCTGACGCCGGTGAACGACCTGACGTTCACGCGCAATCGCGATGCGCTCATCCGCGCCGTCGAGCAGTTCGAAGGGCGGCGGTTCGATTACCGGCCGCGGAACGCATTCGAGGAGGAGTACGCCTACTATCCGGCGCAGACGGTCGAGCGGATCCGCAACGAGGTCGTGATGACCGCGCTGCGGGGGGCCGCGGTCAAGCTGGGGACGATGCGCGAGGGCCGCAAGTCGATCATCTTCGTCAGTGAGGGCTTCACCGGCAACCTTCCCGCGCAGATCAACGATCCCGTGGCGGCCATCCCGGGGTTCGGCAATCCGAACCGCGGCCGGGCCGGCGTCGAGATGCGCAACGATCGGGCCGACTTCCTCACGAAGACCGACATGATCTCGGACATGAGCGAGATCTTCAAGGAGGCCAACCGGAACAACACGTCGATTTACGCCGTCGACCCGCGGGGGCTGGCCGCCTTCGAGTACGACATCAACCAGGGGGTCGGCCTCGAGACCGACAGGAGCCACCTGGCGGAGTCGCTCGACACGCTCCGCATGCTGGCCGACAACACCGACGGCCGCGCGATCGTGAACAGCAACGACCTCGCCACCGGGATGAAGCAGATCATCCGCGACGCGAGCGGCTACTACCTGCTCGGGTACAACTCCACGCAGGCCCCGACCGACGGCCGCTTCCACGAGATCCGCGTTCGTGTGACCCGTCGCGGCGTCGACGTGCGCGCCCGCAAGGGCTACTGGGCCTACACGGCCGACGACGTCGCGCGCGCCACCGCGCCGCCGCGGCCGGAGGCCGCCCCCGCGGTGACGGCTGCCCTCGCCGCGATCGCCGAACCGGTGCGAGGCCGGGCCGCCCGATTCTGGCTGGGCACGGCGCCCGGAGCAACCGGCAGGACCCGGGTGACGTTCGTCTGGGAGCCGGTGCCGTCTGCTCCGGGGGAACGGCGGGCGACGGAGCACGCGCCCGCGCGGGTGCGGCTCACCGCCACCGCGGTGGACGGCCGCCCGCTCTACCGCGGCGCGGTCCCCGAGGAAGCCGCGTCGGGCTCCGCAGAAGGCGCGCCGCCAGTCGCCGCCGCGGCGGCGCAGGGCGCGAGTGCGTCGTTCGAGGCGCCACCCGGACAGGTGCAGGTCCGCATGGTCGTCGAGAGCGCCAGTGGGCAGGTCATCGATTCGGCCACCCAGGAGATCACCCTGCCCGACTTCACTCAGGTCCAGGTGTCGCTCAGCACCCCGCAGGTCTTCCGGGCACGGACCGCCCGGGATGCCCAGAACATCCGCACGAACCCGGCGGCCCTGCCTGCCGTCGGCCGCATCTTCAGCCGCGCCGAGCGCATCTTCGTGCGCGCGACGGCCCACGCCCCGGGCGGGGTCACGCCGACGTTCACCGCGCGGCTGCTGAACCGCAACGGCGAACCGATGCGCGACGTACCCGTGAACGTGTCGGAGAACGGCGCGGATCTCGACCTTCAGCTGTCGTCGCTCGCCGCGGGGGACTACCTCATCGAGCTGAATGCGAAGACCGACGCCGGGACGGCCCAGGAAATGGTCGGGTTCCGGGTGGACAGGTAGGGCTACTCGAAACAGATTCGGTCAGCGATCAGGGAACGTGGTATGCGCAGGCCCGACGCGCGTCCTCCCGCGTCAGGAGCCCCGTGCCCGCGTCTCACGCGTACATTCCGCGCATCCTCGTGACGGTCGCGACGCGATCGATTGCGACGATATAGGCCGCGGTCCGCAGGTCCGCCTTGTATTTCAGGGAGGTCTGAAGCACGTCCTGGAAAGCCTCGACCATCTTCGCCTCGAGGCGCGTGTTCACCTCCTCCTCCGTCCAGAAGTAGCCGTGGCGGTCCTGCACCCACTCGAAGTACGACGTCGTCACGCCGCCGGAGTTGGCCAGGATGTCCGGGATGACGAAGATGCCCTGCCGGTGGAGGTATTGGTGCGCGTCGGGCGTGGTGGGACCGTTGGCGCCCTCGGCGATGATCTTCGCACGGATTAACGGCGCGTTCTCCATGGTGATCTGGTTCTCGAGCGCCGCGGGCACGAGCACGTCCACTTCCAGCGCGAAGAGCTGTTCGTTGTGGATCGGCTCGCCCCCGGGAAACCCGTCGATGGTCTTGTGCTGCCTGGCGTAATCCAGCATCTTCGGGATGTCGAGGCCGTTCGCGTTGTGGACGCCGCCCTTCCAGTCGGTGACGGCGACGATCCTGGCTCCAAGGCGCGCCAGCAGATCGGCCGTGACGGATCCCACGTTCCCGAAGCCCTGGACGGCGACGGTGGCCCCCTTGATATCGAGCCCCAGGTGCCGGGCCGCCTCCCGCGTCACGATCATCACGCCACGACCAGTGGCCTCGCGTCGCCCGAGCGATCCCCCCATCTCGATAGGCTTGCCCGTGACGACTGCCGTGGCCGTGTGGCCCACGTGCATGCTGTAGGTGTCCATCACCCACGCCATGATCTGATCGTTCGTATTCACGTCGGGCGCGGGAACGTCTTTCTCGGGGCCGATGGCATCGACGATCTCGGCGACGTAGCGGCGCGTCAGCGCCTCCAGCTCGCGCCGCGACATCCGCGTCGGATCGCAGATGATTCCCCCCTTGCCGCCCCCGAACGGGATGTGGGCGACCGCGCACTTCCACGTCATCCACGCCGCGAGCGCCGTGACCTCGTCGAGCGTGACGTCGGGGTGGTAACGGATCCCGCCCTTGGCCGGGCCCAGCGTGATGTTGTATTGCACGCGGTATCCGGTGAAGACTTCGATCTCGCCGTTGTCCATCTGAATAGGGCACGACACCGTGATCTGCCGCTTCGGGTGGGTGAGAATCTTCCAGATGCCGGGGTCGAGGCCCAGCAGCCGCGCCGCCCCATCGAACTCCTCCAGCATCGCGTTGAAAATGCTGCCGCCTGCTTCCATAACGCTCCTGTCAACCCCGCCGCTGCCGTGTGATGGACCCGGCCCGCCCGCCTGCCCTCTGGCTATCCGGTATTCACTGGAGTCGCACTGGCACGAACCGCCGGTCAGCACGATGCTCACGGTCGTACGAAGGTGCGAGGGGCGTCTTCATCAAGGGATCGACGTGGCATCCGTCCATCATGACTGCCCACGCCATCCGTGTTCTTCCGTGTTTTTCCGTGGCTGTGTTTTTCCGTGGCTGTGTTTTTCCGTGGCTGTGTTCTTCCGTGGCC